>JANQRD010000034.1 GCA_028284725.1 Allomuricauda sp.
AAATAATGTCCGCCTTTTCCTTGGTTCGATCCAAAAATTTGAAAACATCCGACTTAATGGAAATGATGCGAAAACCAAGCTCTTTAGCGATTTTAGAAACATACTGGACACAACCGGCATAACTATCAACAGCTATAATTTCTTTTGCTCCCCTTGAGGCAAATTCAAAGCTTATATTGCCTGTGCCTGTAAAGAGATCTATGACTTTAAGCTCATCAAAATGAAAGTCGTTGTTAAGTATATTGAAAAGTGCTTCCTTGGCCATATCCGTTGTAGGGCGTACTGGAAGTTTCTTGGGTGCCACCAATCTTTTTCCCTTATACTTTCCGGAAATGATCCGCATTACAAGGAGCTTAAAACGGTGAAATCGATGGCCTGGGGATCAGTTTGTTCCTCGGCGTAGGAAGGATTGGAGGGCACAAAAACCGAAATGTGTTTCACGTAGCGATAGCAGAGTTCATAGATGGGATCTCCTTCTTCAATGGTGCCAAAAAGTTTTAGTTGTACTTTTTCCAAGTCCACTTGCAACTGCTCCAGCGCAAATAGAAGATAGTACAGAAAATCCTCTTTTGTGCCATACTCGAAATGATTGTACAATTGCAGTTTTTTTTCGGTTATGACAACAATTTCCATTTCTTTCTCGCTTACTTGCACATAGCAAATGGGATCAATCGAATTTCTGCTTTGGGTAAGTAAGGTCTCTATTAAAATGGTGCCGCTATGCTTAAATTCAAATTCCCCGAAAAGCTCAAAAATGTAGTTGTTCACATTGGTGAAAGGGACATATACGTTCATAATATCGTGATGGGCAATTTCATCATGAACGATTTGGTCGTTGGCCATTATTTTGGCATTGAACTTCAGGTAATTGGGAAGCTCTTCTTTATTGAAAAGTGTTTTGGGCACCAAACTGAACAGTCCGTTTTTATGGATGACCACAACTTCGGAAAAGTTGTTTCCGATGGCAGCTTGTTCGCTTAAAATTGACTTGAGTTCCTTTAGTACCAAATAAGGCGTAGAGGTGGTTTTGAAAGTCACTTTTTCCGATGCCAGTATGATGTTGGAAATGGTGTCAAGCACACAAAAAGAAAGTCCATTCAAGCCAACCTGAATGGACAATTTCTTAAAGGTATTTTCTAAATCTTCCTTTGCTATATTAGTTGTCTTTTCTGTCATAGATTGGAGGCCAGTTCCCGTTTGTACTTACATCGGTAAGCGAGCCCACTTTAATTTCCGTACCATTGACCTCTTCAACACTTTGGTGTGCGTTTTCCCTGGATACCAAATCCGCAGGTTGGTCATATAATACTACATCTTTTTTGATTTTGGCTTCGAAAACAGGGGCTTTATAACCACTTTTGTCGATGATATCAGCCTTCATTTCAAATTTTTCGCCGCCTTGGGCGTAGGGGACTTCCATCATGCTTTTGTACCGGTCATCATTCTTGAAAAGGGAATCTTTAACCTTAACAAAGCCTAGTGTATCAATGACCACGGTATCCACTTGCAATTCAATCTGATAGACCTTGTTCATTCTCATAAAAGAAGAATCTCTCTGCTGGGTAATGGTATAGCTACCGGTATCCACAAATTTGACCAAGCTATTAAAATCGTTGGCAAATTTTCCGTTTACCGTTTTATAGGCTTCCTGGGAATCCCGGATATCCTTTAGTTTGGCAATGACCTGTGAAAATCTCTCCTTTCTGACCTTCTTGAATTCTATGGGCGCATTGATCGATTGATAAATCTTGTATCCCAAGAAAATACTCAAAAGGCCGAATGCAATAACTAGAATAGGCTTTATCTTCTGTGGCAAAAACCTATCTATTAAGAATACCAAGCCTATGGTCAAAAGGCATATTACAACAACGATAAGAATTAAGTTTAACATACGAATATTGTCTTTCTGAGTTAATTTAGCGGTTACAGACAAATCTACAATTTTTTTTTAATCACGAAACCTTTTGCTTTAAAAAAGCCTGCTATCTTTAGGAGCTTATGGACAACCCTACACCTGCCGGATTCTTGGCGATTCTTAAGGAAAAATTCCCTTTTGACCCTACAGTCAAGCAGCAATTGGCTTTGGAAAAACTCGCAGGTTTTATCCTGAACAAAAAACGGGATGAGGTCTTTCTTTTGAAAGGGTTTGCAGGTACAGGAAAGACTACTATCGTGGGCACCATTGTAAACAGTCTTTGGAAAATTCGAATGAGCGCTGTGTTGATGGCTCCCACCGGGCGGGCCGCTAAAGTAATGTCGGGCTACTCCGGTGCCAAGGCGTTTACCATTCATAAGAAAATTTATTTCCCCAAAAAACAGTCGGGAGGAGGCATTCAATTTGTTTTGGCGCCCAATAAGCATCGGAATACCATATTTATTGTGGACGAGGCATCGATGATTCCAGATGCCCCGGCAGATTCCAAACTTTTTGAAAACGGCTCCCTGCTGGACGACCTTATCTTTTATGTGTATTCGGGGCACAACTGTAAGTTGGTGTTGATAGGTGATACAGCTCAGCTGCCTCCTGTAAAACTGGATATGAGTCCGGCCTTGGAAGAAAATAGACTGTCACTTAACTACGGAAAGGAAATTGAAAGTCTGGAACTGAATGAAGTGATGCGGCAATCGGACCGTTCCGGTGTTTTATACAATGCCACTAACCTTCGTGAGCAATTGCAATCCGAGTTTTTTGACGAATTTAAATTTGAATTGGGCAGTTTCACAGACATCGTTCGACTCATTGACGGTAATGAAATTCAGGAAGCCATCGATAGCTCTTATCACCAAAATGGAAAAGAAGAGACCGCGATTATTGTCAGATCAAATAAACGGGCAAATCTCTACAATAAAAATATTCGTGAGCGGATATTGTTTTTGGAGAATGATTTGTCGGTAGGAGATTATTTGATGGTGGTGAAGAACAATTATTTTTGGCTTCGCCCTAATTCAGAGGCGGGATTTATCGCCAATGGAGATATTATCGAGGTACTTGAACTATTCTCCATAAAAGAACTGTACGGGTTTTCATTTGCCGAAGTGAAAGTAAAAATGGTGGATTATCCAAATCAAAAGCCTTTTGAGACCGTACTGTTGTTGGATACCATCAATGCAGAGACTCCATCACTTTCCTATGAGGAGGGCAATCGGTTGTATCAGGAGGTTTTACAGGACTATGCACATGAAAAATCCAAATACAAAAAGTTTTTAGGAGTAAAAAACAACCGGTATTTCAATGCGCTGCAAGTGAAGTTTTCCTACGCCATTACTTGTCACAAATCGCAGGGAGGACAATGGGATACCGTATTTGTGGAGCAACCGTATCTGCCAAATGGCGTGGACAAGGACTATTTACGATGGTTGTATACTGCGGTAACAAGGGCGAAACAGAGACTCTACCTTATTGGATTTAAAGATGATTTTTTTCTTGATTAGGAATACGCTATTTTAGACGAAACCATGAGTTTAACACCTGATACCATACTCAGCATTTTTTTGGGCATTGGCCTTGCCGCTTCTGTGGGTTTTAGGGTTTTCCTGCCACTTTTTGCATTGAGCTTGGCCGCTTACATGGGTGCTTGGGAACTTAATGAAAATTGGCAATGGATAGGGAGTTTGGCAGCCCTAGTAACATTCGGTGTTGCAACCCTGGTGGAGATATTTGCCTATTTCATCCCATGGGTCGACAATGCTTTGGATAGTTTGGCCGTACCTCTTGCGGCTATTGCTGGGACGGCGGTGGTAGTATCCACAGTAGCTAATTTGGATCCCGTAGTGACTTGGTCTTTGGCTATAATCGCAGGGGGAGGAACAGCAACGGCGATAAAAGGGGCAAATGCTGCTGGTAGATTGACTTCTACAGCAACAACTGGTGGAGTAGCAAATCCTGTGGTATCAACCATTGAAACAGGAACGGCAGTGGCAGTCTCTACTGCCTCAATACTTGTGCCCCCAATTGCGGCCATCTTGGTGATTGTGATTTTGGTCATTATTTTTAGAATTTATCGGAAATTGCGACCGAAAAGACAGAAAAACTAGCCTATACCGATTTACCAGTGAAGATAATTTCAATGATACCCGCTAGGTACCAAGCTTCCAGATTTCCTGCAAAGCTAATGCAGGATTTATGTGGAAAACCGGTCATTGTCAGAACGTATGAGGCGGCCGTTCAAACTGGATTGTTTGATGCGGTTTACGTAGTAACCGATAGTGATATCATTTCTGAAGCAATTGCCAACGTTGGGGGAAATGTGATTAAGAGCAAAAAAGAGCATGAAAGCGGAAGTGATCGAATTGCCGAAGCTGTCATGCATATGGATGTCGATATTGTGATAAATGTCCAGGGTGACGAACCTTTTATCGATGGGGAAAGTCTAGCAAAAGTGATAGAAGTTTTTCGGAAAGATGCCAAAAAAGAAATAGATTTGGCATCATTGATGACACCAATTACCGAGTGGGACGAGATTTCCAATCCCAATACGGTGAAGGTAATCGTGGACAACCAGGATTTTGCACTGTATTTTTCCCGATCACCTATACCTTATCCCAGGGACCAGGAAGTTGAGGCTATCTATTACAAGCACAAGGGAATCTATGCCTTTCGCAAAAGGTCCCTTATGGATTTTCAAAAGTTGCCAATGTTGCCTTTGGAGGCAAAAGAGAAAATTGAGGCCATACGGTTTTTGGAATATGGAAAGAAAATAAAAATGGTGGAGACCCATGTCACCGGCATTGAAATTGATACCCCAGACGATCTTGAACGCGCCAAAAAAGCATGGAAATAGATTTCAGTAACATAAAAGTGATAGGTTTTGATGCCGACGATACCTTATGGGTCAATGAAACCTATTTTAGGGAGACGGAAGAACGCTTCGCAGAACTCCTGGAGAACTACGAGACAAAGAACAAGGTCGATCAGGAGTTGTTCAAGATGGAGATGCAGAATCTTGAGATCTACGGATACGGCGTAAAGGGCTTTATGCTGTCTATGATTGAGTCCGCTCTGGACCTTTCCAACAACAAAATTCCACAAAAGACCATTTCAGAAATATTGAATTTGGGAAAAAAAATGATTTCCCATCCTGTGGAACTCTTGGATGGAGTGGAGGAGGTGCTCAGCCGATTGGAAAACAAGTACCGATTGATAGTGCTCACCAAAGGTGATCTCCTGGACCAAGAACGTAAACTTGAAAAGTCAGGGATCTCCAAATATTTTCATCATGTGGAGGTGCTCAGCGATAAAAAAGAGAGCAATTACAGTAACCTTTTGGAGCATTTGGAGATTAATGTAGAAGAGTTTTTAATGATTGGCAATTCTCTTAAATCGGATGTATTGCCTATCTTGAATATTGGAGCCAAGGCTATCCATGTTCCATTCCACACCACATGGGCGCATGAAATGGTAGAAAATGCAGAGCAGGTAAATGGCCATTTAAAATTGAACAACCTTAGAGAAGTATTGAAGTATTTGGATAACAAATGAAGTCGGAAAGCAATTTGAAAAAAAAGGAAATTATATCAAACAATAGTACGCAGTACCGTAATTTCCCTATGGTACCTCGGGTGGTTTTTGGTGAAGGTAGTTTTTCACAATTGGGTGAAATATTGCTGCCCAAGCGGAAGAACGCAGATGCCCCTTTTATCTTTTTGGTGGATGATTTTTTTGAAAACGACAATTTCGTAGAACGCTTGCCTTTG
>JANQRD010000041.1 GCA_028284725.1 Allomuricauda sp.
GGTGTTTTTGGTAAGGTAAAACTAAAAAGTCCAAGAACTCCCGAAGCTATCGCCACCATTAAAAAGGTATTCTTGAGCAAGCCAGCTTCGATATTTTCAATAGCGTCCCATTTAAAAGCCAAGCTTATAATCCATCCTGCCAAAATCCAGCCAACCGTTCCAAACACACGTACCATAGGGAATTCCTTTGAAGGATTTTCCATTTGGTTGAAAGCGACAGAATTTACAAGCGCCAGTGTGGGCATATACAAAATCATGTATCCAAGCACATAGGGATAGAACACCGTAAAATTATCCGAACCATACATTAAATACATTAATACTGCACCCACTAAATGCAACACGCCCAAAATCCGTTCCGCATTAAAATAACGGTCGGCAATCAGCCCAATAATGAACGGTGCAATAATGGCCCCCCATGATTGTGTGGAATACGCCATTGCTGTCTCAGCTCCTGTTGCGTTCAAATTATTGCCCAAAAAAGGACCCAAAGTCACAAACCAACCTCCCCAAATAAAGAATTCGAGGAACATCATAAACGATAGTTGAAACTTTGTTTTAAAACCCATAAGAGCGAACTATCTTTTATAAAATATATAATCCAGTGCTTCGGGCTCTACCCCCTTTTCCCTAAAATTCGCTAAAATCTGCCCACGATGATGTGTGGAATGATTTACAATATGGAAAAGAATATCCTTGAGTTCATTTGCGTAGGTTCTCCCTTGACTATTTTCGTAATCGATTCTCTTGCTGAAATCATCTGTGTTGGTAATAATCTCAAAAGAAGTCCGCTGGTTTTCATAATGAATATCGCCCCAATTGTCAAGATCGTGTTCTTGCCAAATCAAAAATTCACTTGGTTTTCCCAAAATCCTCTGGTTCCAAACATGGTGAGCATTCAGAATATGGCTAAAAAGCGTGATGCTTTTTTTGGGAACTTTCTTCATCGTCCCACATTGTTCAATGAGTTTCTTATTGCAGTAAAAATTATAGTCAAAAAGTTGGTGTAAAAATCCCTTCATATACCGAACATTTTAGACGGACAAATCCAGCAATTTTGTCAAAAGCTTTTTAGTGGCCAAGATTCCTTCCTCCTCACCTAGTTCATTTCCTTCGTATTCTACTCCAATGTAGCCTGTGTAGCCCGCATCTTTTACAATTTTCATCATTTTTTCGTAATCCGTGTGGATTTCATTTCCTTCTTCATCAAAATCATGTGACTTGGCACTTACTGCCTTTGCATAGGGCATCAACTCAGCGATTCCTTTGTATCGGTCATATTCCTCGATACATGCTGAACCAAAATATGATCCATCTTCCCGCTTTACACAGAAATTTCCAAAATCGGGCAGCGTGCCACAATTTGGGAGATTGACCTTCTGAATGACATCTGCAAGCATTTGCGCATCCGACGAAAACCCTCCGTGATTTTCAACAATTACATTGATGTTTTTGTCCTTGGCATAGGTCGCTAGCTGTGTTAGCCCATCGACCGAAGCTGGTATCCATTCTTCGGCCACCTTGCTTCCCATTAGGTTGACCCTCACCGAATGACATCCAAGTGCAGCAGCAGCATCCACCCACTTAAAATGGTTCTCAACGGCGGCTTTTCGTTCAGCAGGATCTGCGGCGGATAAATCCCCTTCATGATCGATCATAATGATCAGGTTCTCCAATCCATGCTTTTCACTTTCGGCTTTTGAACGCTCCACAAACTTGTCCATGGCCTCTTTGGAAGAATTGGCAGCCTTTAACTCTTCCCCATACAATTGACTCACGTACTCCAGCCCGGAAAACCCCCAGGATTTTGCCTTTTCAGCAAACAAATAGGGGTCCATGCCCTCATCGCGAATCATGCGGTGTATGGACCATTGGGCCAAGGAGATTTTAAACACTGGTTCAGCCTCAATTTCCATATTTTCCATTGCATTGGTATCGGTAATTTCTTTTTTTGGATTTTGTTTGCAGGCATAGATCCCCAATAGTAAAACTGTAATTCCTATCTGGGCACTTCTCTGGATAAAGTTTCTTCGCTTCATAGGGTTAGATTGTAAAATGTTAAATAGAATCAAAAAACTACAACGTTATAGTATTAAATTCTCAATAAACACAGGGATTAAATGTAGAAAATTAATTTAATAATTAATACATTTAGAGAATAAACAATCCTAATACATGAGTAAATTTTATTACAACGAAGAGCAGGAATCTTATGATGCCATTGTAGTGGGAACAGGCATTAGTGGTGGCTGGGCGGCGAAGGAGCTGTGCGAGAACGGACTGAAGACGTTGGTGCTGGAGCGGGGTCGAATGGTGAACCATATTACCGACTACCCCACTGCAAATTTGGATTACTGGGATTTCCCTAACAATGGAGAGTTATCAAGAGAGAAACTTGCCAGGCAAGAAAAACAAAACAGGACGGGATACACTGTAAGGGCGCCTCATAACTTTTGGTTTGTTGACGACATTGACCACCCCTACAACGAGGTAAAACGTTTTGATTGGATGCGGGGATATCATGTAGGGGGACGTTCCATTATGTGGGGACGCCATAGCTATCGTTGGAGCGACATTGATTTTGGAGCCAACAAAAAGGATGGAATAGCCGTTGATTGGCCTGTCCGCTATAAAGATATAGCTCCGTGGTATGATAAAGTTGAAAGTTATATCGGGGTTTCGGGCGAACTTTTAAATCTTCCGCAACTACCTGATGGTCAATTTGAGCCCATGATGGAACTCAATTGCGTGGAACAGCAGGTGCGCGAACGTGTAGCGGAGCATTTCGATGGCCGTGTGATCACTGCAGGAAGGGTTGCCCATATTACCAGTGATAAAAAGTTTGATGGACTGAATAGAAGTTCTTGCAAGTATAGAAATAGATGCATTCGTGGTTGTCCCTTTGGAGCTTATTTTAGTAGTAACTCCTCTACTTTGCCCGCTGCAGAACGCACGGGAAACATGACACTGCGCCCTGATTCCATTGTACATGAGATCATATATGATCCAGACACGAAGAAGGCCACAGGGGTTAAAGTAATAGATCGAGTGACCAAGGAGGCCCATGAGTTTAAGGCCAAAGTGATTTTTCTCTGCGCCTCGGCTGTAGCATCCACGTCAATATTAATGCAGTCCAAATCTGATAGGTTCCCAGACGGAATGGGCAACGACTCAGGTGAGCTGGGCCATAATATTATGGACCATCACTTCAAGGCCGGTGCCTCTGGTAAAATGGATGGCTTTGAGGATAAATATTACAAAGGAAGAAAGCCCAATGGTGTTTATATTCCACGCTTCCGTAATCTTGGCGGTGATAGCAATATGAAAGAATTTATCCGCGGTTACGGCTATCAAGGTGGTGCGAACAGAGGAAATTATGAGGATTTGATTGCCGAGGTTTCACACGGTAAGGAGTTGAAGGATGCCATATTGAATACAGGTGGATGGCAGGTGGGCATCAATGGTTTTGGTGAGATTCTTCCCTACCACGAAAACAAAATGAGCTTGGATTACGATAAGAAAGATCAATGGGGGCTCCCCACTGTAACCTTTGACGCAGAAATCAGGGAAAATGAGCTTAACATGCGCAAGGATATGCAAGAGCAAGCTGTCGCTATGCTCGAGAAATCCGGAGCACGTGATGTAAAACCCTACGATGATGATTATGCATTGGGATTGGGCATCCACGAAATGGGTACCGCACGCATGGGAAGAAATCCGAAGACCTCGGTATTGAATGGAAACAATCAAGTACATGCAGTCAAAAATGTATACGTCACCGATGGTGCTTTTATGACCTCAGCAAGTTGTGTAAACCCTTCATTGACCTATATGGCCTTTACGGCAAGAGCTGCCAACCATGCAGCACAAGAACTTAAAAAAGGAAACATCTAATGGAAAGAAGAGCCGCATTAAAAAATATGGGAATGGCATTTGGGTACACCGTTGCCGCTCCCACCCTTTTGGGAATCATACAAAGTTGCAACAGTAAAAAAGTATTGGATTGGACCCCCGATTTCTTTACCAAGGATGAAGGGACCGTAATCCATACCCTTGTGGATATCTTGTTGCCAAAAACCGATACTCCTTCAGCTACTGAAGTGAACGTGCATCTGTTCATCGACAAATTTGCCAACGAAGTGTTGCCTAAAGAGCATCAGGATTTTATGAAAATGGGAATGGGTAAATTTACGGACAAGGTTTTGGCAGCCGCACAAAAGGAAACCCTGGCGGACTTGGATAAAGAAGATTTGGAGCCTGTTTTTGCAACCTATCTGAAAAAACGAACAGATGAGGATGAAGAAGCACATAACAAAGCGATAGAAGCCTATTTTCAAGGCGTTGAAGAAAACGGTGGTGCCGTTCTCGATGATGAAATCGCATGCTTTAGCTTTGCCAACTCCTTGCGTGATATTACCATTTGGTCTTACAAAACATCGGAATATATTGGGGAAGAGGTTTTGGCCTATTTGCCAATTCCAGGGGAATATATTGCCTGTGGCGATGCACAGACTCTTACCCAGGGTAAGGCCTGGTCGATTTAATATAAAGCTCCAACTAACTAAATTCAAAAGCCCCAAAAGGGGCTTTTTTTGATATTGGGTGACCAATTCAAACAAAACACCTCGGAGGTCATCCATTGTGGGGTGGACTTTTCCGAGGCATCTAATTAATAAACACTATCACATACTGACAAGTTCAGCATAAACTATGATCCGCACATTAGACAGTCATCGTCTGCCTGGCCCTCTTTGGCCCGTGCAATCATTTCCTTCATTTCTGCCTCGGTCATGGGCTGAATATCAACTTGTTGTTGGGTTACAGGTGTGGATTCCACCTTTATTCCTTCCGCAGATTTAGGTGTTGCCGCGGTCACTTCTGCCTCTGCCGCTACGCTGATCGGAATTTCCTTCTTCTTTGTATTGTCCAAAGTAAACTTAATGGCATCCACCGCAGCTTTAGTTCTTAAATAGTACATTCCTGTTTTAAGTCCACTCTTCCATGCGTAGAAATGCATCGAGGTCAACTTGGGATAATTGGCATTTTCCATAAATAGGTTCAAGGACTGACTTTGATCGATAAAGTATCCCCGTTGCCTACTCATATCGATGATATCCTTCATACTCAATTCCCAAACCGTTTTGTAGAGTTCCTTGATGTCTTCCGGAATTACATCGATATGTTGAATAGAACCATTGGCACGCATCAATTCTTGCTTGAGTTGTTCGTTCCAAAGACCCAGTTTCACCAAATCCTCCAAGAGATGCTTGTTCACTACGATAAACTCTCCGGATAATACCCTTCGGGTATAGATATTTGAGGTGTAGGGCTCAAAACATTCGTTGTTCCCCAAAATCTGGGACGTAGATGCAGTTGGCATGGGCGCTACCAAAAGGGAATTGCGAACGCCGTGCTTTTTAACATCTTTTCGGAGCTTTGCCCAATCCCATCTACCGGAAAGTTCTTCATCCTTGATTCCCCAAAGATTGTGCTGGAATTCTCCATTGGCAATAGGCGATCCCTCGTAGCTTGAATACACTCCATCTGTCTTGGCCTCTTCCACTGAAGCGGTCACTGCTGCAAAATAAAGTGTCTCAAAAATCTCTTGGTTCAGCTTCTTGGCCTCATCGCTAGTAAAGGGTAACCTTAGCATGATAAACGTATCCGCCAATCCTTGCACCCCTAGTCCAACAGGTCTATGCCTCATATTGGAGTTTTTGGCCTCCTTAACGGGGTAATAATTGCGGTCTATCACACGGTTCAAGTTTTTTGTAACCCTTTTGGTTACCTTGAACAACTCCTTATGGTCAAA
>JANQRD010000066.1 GCA_028284725.1 Allomuricauda sp.
TGCTTGCTCAACATTCTTCGAATGTCACCATCGGTTACCACGCCTACAATTTTACCATTTTCCATGACCGCGGTAACACCCAGCATCTTTTCTGAAATTTCCACAATTACCTCTTTTACGCTCGAGGTCACATCGACTTGGGGCTTTTGGTTGTTGGCGGCAATATCGGCAACACGGAGATAGAGCTTTTTGCCCAATGCCCCTCCTGGGTGGTACTTGGCAAAATCGTCACTACTGAATCCACGGAGTTCCAGAAGACTAATGGCCAAGGCATCGCCCATGGCCAATTGTGCCGAAGTACTGGTTGTCGGTGCTAGATTGTTGGGACAAGCCTCTTTTTCCACATAGGTGCTCAAGACAAAATCTGCTTGTTTTGCCAAAACAGAATCCAAATTTCCTGTGATACCGATCAATTTATTCTTTCCAATTTTTATCAAGGGAATCAAGGCCTTAATTTCGGGGGTATTGCCACTTTTGGAGAGACAGACCACCACGTCATTTTCCTGGATGGTTCCGAGATCGCCATGAATGGCATCTGCAGCGTGCATAAAGGTGGCGGGTGTCCCAGTTGAGTTCAAGGTTGCAACAATTTTTGAGGCAATGATGGCACTTTTTCCCACACCGGATACGACCACCCTCCCCCGCGAGTCGAAAATGTATTGCACGGCTTCTGCGAATTGCTCATCAAGTTGATCGATGAGATTGTGAATCGCCTTACTTTCGGTTTCAAGGGTTCTTTTGGCAATGGATAAAATAGACTGGCTGTTGTTCAAGGCAATAAATAGATTATCTAATTGTATTCCTAAAAGAATGTCTTATATTTAAGTTTACAAAACTAAACAAACTATCTCTTACTAGCCTTTTATGGAGGACTTATTGCTTCCTCTGTTGGATTGACACTCAAAATTAGAAATTTTACGGCCTATACTTAAGGTTGTTCGGTTTAAATTGAAAATGGAAATGGGTCTTACGAACACCGATTTGAACACTTCACTCAAAAAATATTTTGGATTTTCAAAGTTCAAGGGACTACAGGAAAAAGTAATTCAAAACGTACTTGACGACAATGACACCTTTGTGATCATGCCCACTGGGGGAGGTAAGTCGCTTTGTTACCAACTCCCTGCATTGATGAAAGAGGGAACGGCCATTGTGGTTTCCCCATTGATCGCCCTGATGAAAAATCAGGTTGATGCCATTCGGGGGGTCTCCGAAGTGCATGGCATTGCCCACGTTTTGAATTCTTCCCTTACAAAAACGGAGGTAAGGCAGGTGAAGGAAGATATTTCCAGCGGAATTACCAAACTGCTGTACGTGGCACCTGAATCTCTGACTAAGGAAGAAAATGTAGAGTTCTTAAGAAGCGTTCCACTTTCCTTTGTGGCCGTGGATGAGGCACACTGTATTTCCGAGTGGGGGCACGATTTCAGGCCTGAATATCGCAATTTGAAAAGTATCATCAATCGTTTGGGTGACGATATCCCTATTATTGGGCTTACAGCGACCGCGACCCTTAAGGTGCAGGAAGATATCATCAAAAACTTGGGAATGACGGACGCCAAAGTATTCAAAGCGTCGTTCAACCGACCCAATTTGTTTTACGAAGTACGCCCCAAGACCCAAAATGTGGATGCCGATATCATTCGTTTTGTCAAACAGAACCAAGGCAAATCTGGAATTATTTATTGTTTGAGTCGAAAGCGGGTGGAGGAATTGGCGCAAGTGCTACAGGTAAATGGAGTGAGTGCCGTGCCGTATCATGCCGGATTTGATGCCAAGACCCGTTCGAAGTATCAAGACATGTTCTTGATGGAAGAGGTGGACGTAGTGGTGGCCACTATTGCCTTTGGTATGGGTATTGACAAGCCCGATGTGCGATTTGTCATTCATCACGATATCCCCAAGAGTATTGAAAGTTATTACCAAGAGACCGGCAGGGCTGGCAGGGACGGAGGCGAAGGGCATTGTCTAGCTTTTTACTCCTACAAGGATGTGGAGAAACTCGAGAAGTTCATGTCGGGGAAACCAGTGGCCGAACAGGAAATCGGAAATGCGCTTTTACAGGAAATGGTCGCCTATGCCGAGACTTCAATGTCCCGTAGGAAATTCATTCTCCATTATTTCGGTGAAGAATTTGACGAAGTCAATGGGGAGGGCGCCGATATGGACGATAATACTAGAAACCCCAAGCCCAAAGAAGAGGCCAAAGAAGAGGTTGCCCAACTGTTGAGTGTAGTGCGCGGTACCAATGAAAAATATAAGACCAAAGAGATTGTGAAGGTATTGGTCGGTAAAGTGAACGCGATGATCTCATCACACAAAACAGATGAAAAAGACTTCTTTGGGATTGGCTCGGCAAAGAATGAAGCCTATTGGATGGCTTTGGTTCGTCAGGTTTTGGTGGCCGGATTGCTCAGAAAGGAAATAGAACAGTATGGTATCCTACATGTCACGGAAGCAGGGGCAAAATTTCTGGAAAAGCCAGTTTCTTTCTCAATGACAAAGGATCATTCCTACGATGAGGCAAGTAATGGGACATTGATTACTGCTGCGAAATTGAGGGGTGAGGGAGCTGATGATAATTTATTGAAATTGTTAAGAGACCTTCGCAAGAGGGAAGCTAAAAAGTTGGAAGTGCCACCTTTTGTGGTTTTCCAAGACCCCTCGTTGGAGGATATGGCGCTAAAGTATCCTATCACTATGGAAGAACTGCTCAACATACATGGTGTCGGAGAGGGGAAGGCCAAGAAATATGGAAAACCTTTTGTGGACCTTATTGGTGGTTATGTTGAGGAGCATGATGTGATCAGGCCAGACGATTTGGTCGTTAAGAGTACCGGTGCCAATTCCGGTTTAAAACTCTACATTATTCAGAATATTGATCGAAAATTACCATTGGACGATATAGCTTCAGCAAAAGGATTGGAACTCCCTGCACTGATTAAGGAAATGGAACAGATAGTTTTCAGTGGTACAAAGCTCAACATCGCCTATTGGATTGACGAAATTTTGGATGAAGACCAGCAGGAGGAAATCCATGAGTACTTTTTGGAAGCTGATACCGATTCTATTTCTTCAGCGGTGGAAGAGTTTGAAGGCGATTATGAGGATGAGGAATTAAGGCTGTACCGACTTAAATTTATAAGCGAAGTGGCAAACTAGGGTGCCAAATATTCAAAAGGAAACACTTTTAGATTTCTCAGAACCATAAACACCACCACTACGAATAGTATCACCAAAGGGGCATATCGGTAATCGATAAAGCTTCTTCCTTTCCAGATTCCAAATTTCACAGCCATATGTTGCGCAATAAAAAACAAAGCAGGAAGCAATAACATATTGTGACTTATGGCATCCCCAATCCTGAAATGCAGCAAATCGTGTATGGCGCGCTGGCTTCCACATCCCGAGCAGTAGATACCCAAATGTTCGTGGAAAGGACATTTGGGAAACAATAGTCCTTTTTCCGGATTATAGGAAAAATAAAGGAGCACTGCCAAAATGGACAGTACCCCCAATAATATGGTTAAAAAAACTCTTGTCTTAGTAACTTCCCGCATTTGCAAGTCCACCTATAATGGCAAATCCGAATATGGCAAAATAGATGATCCAGATCAAAAGGGAGAGTCCGGCTCCTATCAATGCCCACATTTTTGCATTTTTTGATGCCTTTAGAGCACCATCGTAATCCCCTTGGGCATAGGCCTCATTGACTTTGGAGGAGTAAATGATACTGGCAATTCCTGTTGCCAAACAACAAAATATTGTACTTAAAATAGCCCAAACCAGGTAGTTGTCTGGTTTTGGAGGCATGTTTTGGTTATTTTCCATAATTTGTTAATTGAGGTTATTTTAAAATTCTGTACTATATCCTTCCGCACCTGCGATCATAGCGATGATGACTCCGAAATAAAGAATAAAAATCAGGAGATAGATCAATGAGAAAGCCAGCCCTATATAAGCCAAAATCTTACCTGTTTTTACATTGCTATAATCGGTATAGCTTTCCGGACTTTGATGGTACAACTGACTTGCAGATTTTGCCCGTACCAACGCAATGATACTGAAAATGATCCCGAATGGGCCACAACAAATCAAAGTGCCGACAATGGAAATGATTCCCATTGTCAGCACTGTGCTTGCCCCTGGTAAGGGTTGTTGATTCATGAGCTTATTGGTATTGTTCTAAGAGCTCTCGCATTTGGTCTGGGTCTTGCAAAGCTTCCCATCCAAAAGTGGATATGGCCCAGAGTGAGAAAAGCAGATAGAGCACGTTGAGGATAATTCCGATTATTGCCAGTATCTTACCTGTTTTTACATTCTTGATTCCGTCGTACATATCGGGATTTTCCGCATATAACTTGGTTGCTTTGTTGGCCAAGACCAAGGCTATAATTCCGAAAATTAATCCCACTATCCCGTAGCAGCAGCAGGTAACAATGGATATGATTCCGAAGACTAAAATCAGCGTTGAATTTGGGAGTTTTTGTTGTTCCATAATTTAGGTTTTAGTTAAAAAGATTGTTCATTTTGAAAATATAACTGATGATAATGGTCGCGGCTGTCAAAAGCATCAAGAACAACTTTATCTGATGCGCATATTTATATTTGACAAAGATGTTTGATACCAAAAAAATCAACAGAAATAAAATAGGATATATGGCGGGGTACATTTTAAAAGCGGCCAAAAAATCTCCTTGAAGTAGCAAATGTGCCGAACGTTGTATGCCACAGCCCGGACAGTCTATCCCCATTAGTTTCTTGTTGAGGCAAGGCAACATTATGTCCTCGGCATTGGACAATAAAATGGTAAGCTGATGCTGCATGGTGATGGTTACTGCCAAGAAAATTACTATTATTTTTGCTTACGGTATTAAACTTTTCAAAATTTTTTAGCGGAAATTCCAATGGCTACCTTTCAAATAGGGGATCGTGTTGAGGTTTTGGACGAGGCCTTGTCAGGATATGTCGAAGCCATCAATGGAAACATGATTACCTTGGTTACGGATGACGGTTTTTCGATAGAATTCCCTTCAGAAGAGTTGATCAAGACTACATCCGAAATAACTGTCACTAATTTTGAAGCTGCCCAAATAAAGAAAGAAAAGGAACCGCCAAAACGGAAAACCCGACCAATTCCTAAACCAAAAGACAGGAATGCCCCTAAAATGGAGGTGGATCTACACATCCATCATTTGGTGAAATCAACTAAAGGCATGAGCAATTTCGATATGCTCAACCTTCAACTGGAAACAGCAAAAAGACGGCTGGAGTTTGCAATGGAAAAACGCATTCAAAAAGTGGTCTTTATCCACGGAGTGGGTGAGGGAATCCTAAAGGAAGAACTGCATTATCTTTTTAAAAAATACGACAACTTAAAATACTACGAAGCCGATTACCAAAAATATGGTTTGGGTGCTACCGAAGTGTATATTTTCCAAAAAGGTTAATTGTCCGGAATTACTGTGGTCACTTCGCCGAACTCATCGATGGTCAGATTCGTGATGCGTTCCCCAGATTCAGTAACAAAGGAAATTCCGCTCAAATTTATAGTATGGACATAATTGATGGTATCCGCATCAATAATGGACTCTATCAATACCAGTCCATCCTCTGCTTCAACTTCTTGAACCACAGTCGGCGTCGCAGGAGGAATGTCATCACAAAAGTAATTGCTGCTAACGGTTTCCGAAAAATTGCGATAAGTGATTTGGGACTGGCTTGGCACCGTACTTTCAGTGGTTATCGTATCGCCCACAACACCATTGTTCAACGCACCACTTTGCAAGTTCAAAATCAAAGCTTCCGTATCACTTATCTTGAAAAGGATGTTACTTGAGCCCGCCACCGGACTGTCACAGAATTGTACAGAAACATCGTTGAAGTCTATTGTTTCAATATCAAGGTCGCCATCACCGCAACCCAAGAGGATGCCAATGAGTAGAAATGGGAGGCAAATTTTTCTCATCTGCCAAATTTAAAGGAATCCGTTTGAATAGATAAACCCATGGGAACACTTTAAAAGAAATTAACTTTATTTCAATTATTTTTGACCTGCTCTAAAATTGATAGCTAAAGCATGCAAAAAGTATATTTGGACAATGCGGCAACCACTCAGGTACGGGAAGAGGTAATCGCTAAAATGCAGGAAGCATTGGCCCTTTATTATGGAAATCCATCATCGACCCACAGCTATGGCAGGTCTGCCAAGACGGTTGTGGAAAAAGCCAGAAAGACCATCGCCAAAATATTGAATGCCCAGCCCTCGGAGATTATTTTCACATCGGGCGGTACCGAGGCGGACAATATGATCTTACGCTGTGCGGTTAGGGATTTGGGCGTGAAAACGATCATTACTTCAAAGATTGAGCACCATGCTGTACTACATACTGCTGAGGAGTTGGAAAAAGAGTATGGGATTTCGCTTTGGTTTGTGGATTTGGATACCTACGGGAATCCTAAAATGTCGCATTTGGAAGAGCTTCTGACCAAGGATGATTCCAAAAAGCTGGTAAGCCTGATGCATGTGAACAATGAGATTGGAAACATCATTGATATTGATGCCATTGGAGCACTTTGCCAAGAACACGGGGCACTTTTCCATTCCGATACCGTGCAATCGGTGGGGCACTATCCCTGGGATGTGCAAAAAACCCCAATTGACTTTTTTACAGCGGCAGCGCACAAGTTTCACGGCCCCAAGGGGATTGGGTTTGCTTTTATCAGGAAAAATTCAGGCTTAAAGCCCATGATTTTTGGAGGCTCCCAGGAACGTGGATTCCGGGCTGGAACCGAACCCTTCCACAATATTGTTGGGCTGGAAGAAGCTTTTGTACTGGCCTATGAGCACTTGGATGCTGAAAGTAAACTCGTAAAAGGGCTGAAACAATACTTTGTGGAAAGGGTAAAACAAGAAATCCCGGAGACCACATTCAATGGTTTTTCCGGGGATTTGGAAAAGAGCACCTACACGCTGACCAACATTCGCTTACCGTTTGATAAGCAAAAGGGATTGATGCTTCTTTTTCATTTGGATATGAAGGGAATCGCCTGTTCCAAAGGAAGCGCTTGTCAATCTGGAAGCAATTTGGGGTCGCATGTACTCAATGAAATTCTTGAGCCTAAAGAATTGGAAAAACCTTCTATTCGCTTCTCTTTTTCAAAATACAACACAAAGGAAGAGCTGGACTACGCCATAGGCGTACTCAAGGAATTTACCGAAGACTAAGACTTCTTTTTGCGCTTCTTTTCCTTGTCGTAGGGAAACTTCCGGGATGCCAGTTTCATCATTTTATCAATGAGTTCCGTGGTGTTTTTGCCTGTTTTTTTGGTAATGGCCTTTTCGTATTTCCAAAGTAGTTTTCCAGTTTCCCCATCACTTACCTTAATGCCGATTCTTCCATAATTGGCATTACCGCTGAAGTAATCCAAAAGATTGAAATCTGTTGGCACACCCTTCGATAGTAAAATGTTGAGGCTCAAATTTCCACTAATGATACCGTCTACCTTGAGAATGTCGCAGAGTTCGTTAATAGTGTAAATATCGAGATTGTCGTAGGTAACATCGTTTTGGGCAAGGATGGCATTGGTATCTTCGATGTTCTGAAATTCAACATTGAATTTTTTACGTTTTTTTCGTTTGGAAAAATAAGTTTCCAACGCATTTTGAACCGCATATCCTTCTTTTTCAGCTAAATCTTTAAGCTCATTTCGGTCGACATTTCGTTCCAGGTCCAGATTGGCGATGAAGGGGACAATGGCCAATACTTCGTGATCCTCGCTCAACTCATCAAACCGTCTATTCTCATAGATGTTTTTTTGAGCAGTAACGAGAGTGGTCACAAAAAGCAATATTCCGAACAGTAGTTTTTTCATCCAAATCGATTAAAACCGCATCCCAAGCTTTAGATTGAGGATACGACCGGTCAAAAAATTGGGAACGGCAAATTGTTGTTGCGTGTCCACATCACGCACCCAGGTATTGGTGATGGAGTTTTGGTTGTTGAACATGTTGAAAATTTCAAACCCCACATTGAACTCCTTAAATCCGTGCAACCAATGTCCCTCCGGATGCTGATTTTTATCGTCAGCAAAAATATAGGAAATTCCCATATCGGCCCTTCTATAATCTCTTAATCTATTCTGAAAATCGTAAGGATCGGCATTGTTGGGTGATCCTCCAGGAACCCCGGTGTTGTAGACCAAATTAAGATAAAGCCTAAGGTTGGGAATGGTGGGAACATAGTCTTGGAACAATACTGCAAACTTCAGTCGTTGATCCGTGGGTCTTGAGATATCACCCCGGTTGTCGATGTTTTCCTTGGTCTCCAGATACCCCAGACTTACCCAGGATGTTGTTCCGGGGACAAAACTACCATTCAATCTAAAATCGAACCCGTAGGCATAGGCCGTGGCATTGTTGTCTGCCGCATAACGTATTCGTACATCCTCAATGGTGTAGGTGTTTACATTGTCCAAATCCTTATAGTAAGCTTCGCTTGTCAAAGTGAAAGGCCGGTTCCACAGATTAAAGCTGTACTCACTGCCCAACACGTAATGGATAGATCGCTGCGCCTCCACATTTGGATTTATATTTCCGGTGATGTCGCGCAGTTCTCGATAAAATGGGGGTTGTTGATAACTGCCCATGGCAAAACGGAAGAGTAGATCCGTGTTCCAATTCGGTTTTATGGAAAACTGTCCCCGTGGACTAAATAGAGTCTGTGCATTCCTATCTATTCCCTCGCCGTTCAGGATCCAATGCTGAGCTCTAATGCCAAGGTTGAAATAGATATCGTGTTCACCCCATTTGGCTTGCTCACTATATTGTACAAAGCCTGAAAATCGATTGGTATTGACGAAATTGGTCGCCTGGGCACTCTCAAAAGCTACAATATCGCCGGTGAACGGCTCTTCGGGCTGGTTGTTGACAAATTCTGGTCGTGAAGGCCGAATGATAAACCCTGCGGAATCTATAAATTCCGATTCCCGCAATTGATCTCGGAAATCTTCATGAGTGAATTTTAGACCCCATTCGATGGATTTTTCATTTTTGGTGTGGTTTCCTCGATGTGACAGATTAAAGATCAGGGCATCAAGTTCGTTTCTGGCCCGGTTGAATTGCGACCCCACGCCACGGGAGGAAATGACATCCCCCACGCTTCCACTTCCCAAATTCGTGTCCACTTCCCCAAGTTCGTATGAAGCGATGATGTCCGAGAACTCTTCCTCTTGTGCATGGTAAATAGAAGAGACCAAGTTGAGTTTGGTGTTTTCATTCAACAAAAAATCGGCCTTTAACGCACCCATTGTGTTGGTATAGGTGTTATCTTCCCGACCTTCATAAAATACCAATAGCGCTCGTGGTTCGTTGATGGTGCCAAAGTTGGTTTGCCGTGTCAAGGGTTCGTTTTCATAATCATTGATGGAAAAGTTTCCCAAAAAGTCTAGATGGAATTTTTTGGAGAACCGATAAGTGAGAAAACTCTGGACATCAATAAATGTTGGATTGAAATTAGTCTCGGTCTGCTGACTGTTTACAAAAAGACTGTTGTTCCTGTAGCGTACCCCGGTGATGCTGCTGAATTTTTTGTTTTTGGAAATGGTTTCGAGCGTGGTGCTGGCTCCCAATAGGCTTCCTTCAATTCGTAAACCCAAACTTACCGGGGTTTTGTAGGTGATGTCCAATACGGATGAGAGTTTATCCCCATACTTTGCTTGAAACCCTCCTGGGGAAAATTCCAATCCCGAAATCATGTGGCTGTTTACAAAGCTTAAACCCTCCTGTTGAGCAGAGCGTATTAAAAAGGGACGGTAGACTTCAATTCCGTTGACATACACGAGGTTTTCGTCAAAATTACCACCGCGTACATTGTACTGGGTACTGAGTTCGTTGTTGAAGGACACTCCGGGAAGCAACTTTAATATGTTTTCCACACCTGCATTAGCCCCGGGAATGTTTCGCACCACTTCGGGAGATATTGTGGTGATTCCCTCCAATTTTTTTTCACCTGTTGCAGAAACTTCCACGCCAGCAACCTGGATGGTGTCGGTCTTCATGACCGGATTGAACTCGAAAGTCTCATTGGTCGTTAAAATCAAATCTTCCAACACCACATTTTCATGCCCCAAATGGGAAAAAATTACCGTGTTCTTGGTATCGGCAATCAATTGAAGCAAATAATACCCATCCGTGTCGGAGGTAGTGCCCAGATCACCCGACACAATATTTACATTCGCAAGAGGAAGATTGTTCTCGTCCAAAACCGTTCCAACAAGGGTAGCTGTTTGACTTTGGACAGCACAAATCCAAAGAAATAGGAGTAGTGTTAGTAAGGATTTTGAATAGATCAATAGTTATTTTCTGAAAAACGTACGCTCAAATGTACTGGAATTGCCCACATTATCTGTAACGACAACTTTTAAGTCACATTGCGTCTGGTCTAGGATCAGATCGTCAAAGTTGTAGGTAAGGGTCTTGGTCTTAGGTTCGTATTCCATAAGAATCCACTTTCCATTTAAGGTGGCGTTATAGGTATTTATGCCACTTAGATCATCGGATATTTCCAAGCTTAAATAGCTGTAATTGCTCAACCATTGTTTTTCTTTGAAGTTTCTGGCTTTGATTTCCGGAGGGATGGTATCCTGCGCCAGCGTGTAGGTTCCAAAGGTACGGGTGCGGGTAGTAAATGCTCCATCTCGCTTATAGGTTTTGGCATACCGAAGGTCACCCTTTCCATCAATTCGGGCAATAAAAAGCTGCTTACGCTCGCTCAGAGGCTTTTTGGAAACATCAAAACTGATGGTAAAATTCCGATGGGCCGCTACACTATTGTCGTGAATGGTCACAGTGTCCGTGCCTTTTTTCAAATTGATATAAAAATCCTCGTAAAACGTGTTTGCGGGAAAAAAGACCTTGGCTGCTCCCAAATCAAAATTATTTGGCTTGCTGGCAAGGATGAAATCGTTAGTTATGGAATCATTCTTTTTGATTTTAATTGCTTCCCTTTTTCCCTCAACGGGAATAATGAGCTTGGTCTCGTTTTCTTCTAAATCGGAAATCAGGATTTCCACGTTATACGACAAACCTTCTTTGACTGTAATTTTTCCATTGTTGTGAAGGGTTTTGTAAATACCCAAGCGATTGTAGGGTTCCTTGAAACACTTTTGTATGCGTTGCTTGAACTTGTCAAAATGTGCATAATCGATCAGTGTGTTGATGTACCGCGTTTCGCGAAAGGAAAATGTTTCAAAATCGTATTCCGAATATACTTTCCCATTTACGGTCTGCTTTACCGAAAAGACCCCATTTTTGTTGGCCGCCATATCTTGTCGATCAAAACCGTTTACACCGAAACCTATGGTGCCAATAGCGGTGACCTTATCCGCTAAAAAGGAGCCATCAGCTTGTTTGGTGAAATTCAGTTGGATTTTTTTTTCGCTCTGGTTCACGACAGCATCCTCGGATAGGGGATAACCAAAAAGTCCCACCAAGGTAGGGTTGGTCGCATCCCGCACTTCATACCCATAGAGGAGGGGGTTTGTAGGTTTTTCAGTGACACTGCTCCTAATTTCAAAATGTAAATGGGGCCCGGATGAACCTCCGGTGTTGCCGGTATAAGCTATGGTATTGCCTTTTAATACCTTGAGTTCCCCGTAATCTGGAAATGCCTCTACTTCGTAGGACTGTTTTTTGTACTGTATTTTTTTGATATACGATTCAATTTCGGGACCAAACTTTTGCAAATGTGCATAGACGGAGGTATACCCGTTCGGATGGGCCACATACAATGCTTTTCCATAGCCCCAATGCGATATTTTAATGCGCGTTACGGTACCATCGGCTATGGCCAATACTGGCAGTCCTTGCCGGCGTTGGGTCTTGATATCGATTCCCGCATGGAAATGATTGGAACGCAATTCCCCAAAAGTCCCTGCCAAAACCAAAGGAATGTCCAACGGGGATTGGAAGACATCTTGAGGGTATTTTTCTTGTGCGGTAAGGAGAAGTGAAAATAGAAGTAGGAATCCGAAAAGGTACTGACGCATACGGCAATTTATAATTACATACGAAAGTAACCAATGTTTTGATTTGCAAAAAAGCATAAAAGTGCCAAAAAGTGCAAGATCAGAATAAATACCAAAAGTATTGCGAAGTTAGGCAAGGTTGGTTAACTTTGTGAGATACGCATTTGGTGTTTGCATATGGGCGAACTT
>JANQRD010000108.1 GCA_028284725.1 Allomuricauda sp.
ACGGTCCCGGCCCAAGAGGATGGTACCGACATTGATCTGCTCATTCCCCTTGTCGAGGCCGACCAGACATTGGCTTTTTCCACTGTTGATGGACAGGACGTAGATGTACAGGTAGGGATGCAACCAGCTGTTTTTGGACCTGATATCACAGCAACGACCACTCCAGATGTAGTAGGAGCTTTTGTTGAATTTGATGCTCCTCCGGAGCCGGGAAGAGGATTTAGTCTGATATTCGATCAAATACCTTTAGCGCGAGGGTTTGGGATAGGTATTATCAATGACTTTCCTGTAGAAACAGGCGTAAATCAGCTGGAAATTAGGGGAAATCCTGGGTCAGATGATTTTCAGCTTTCTCCTTCCATAACGGTAACAGATCCTGATATAAGTTCGGGTGAAAATCCGGTAATTGTTGCAAGTTTGCAGTGGACCGTTGAATCATTTAACGTGACAGGAGGCTCAAACTTTTCCGGTGGTGAATCTGTAGACCTACATGTTGAAGTTACATATAGTGATGCCACTACACAGCGATTTGATACAAATATCAACCAGGTAGCAGATATGGCTGGTGATCTGAGTGCAACATCATACACTGGTGTAAATCTTGTTTTTTCAACCCCAAAGCAAGTAACGGCATTCTCCATTTCTCAAGGAGATGGCAATACCCAAAATGCTACTGTAAATTCTTCAAACATTATACGTAATGGTGAAATTACGGAATTCACCATCGCAAATGGTGGTGATGGATATACTTCTATTCCCGACATAACTGTTGGAAACGAAGGAAATTCTTCCCCAGCTACCCTAGAAATCACATATATGGGGTTCAGGTATTTATTTGAGCCTGATAATTCAGGAGTCACACGACCTTATGTGGTCTTGCCAGAAATCGATTTTGAACATGAGCCGAGTCTGGGAGATTTCAATGTATCTGATGCTATTGAGATAGTTACCCTTGATGCAGATGGTTTAGTAGATCTTTCCACAAATATTGGCTTTCCGATAGAAGATTATCTCGCCGTGTTGGGCAACCAACTACTTTTTGATAATGACAATTATTTCGATTCAGAGGATGTGGATAAGGGGCGCACAACTTTCCATTCCTTTTCCGTCCCCAAACCTCTAATCTTTGAGCCGGAACATTCTCAAACAACAGCCGACCTAGTGATAAACGGAGATGGAGAAATTACAGGTCTAAGTAATATTGTTGTTGGGAGAGGTTATAATACGGAATATGATATCACACTAAATGTGCTTGATGGATTGCCAGGTAGTGGAGCTGCAATCAAATTGACAAATTTTGTGACAGATACCCGAACAACAGAAGTGACCTGGAATGAAGGGGTCGTCATAACATCTGGAGGCTCTGGTTATACTTTAGATGCGAACATTACTGAAGAATCGTTTACACCTGCAACGGCAAATCTATCCATTACCGTAAAAAATGGAGAGACCAAAATTGTCAACATTAACTACGGTACGGGAGCTCGAGTAAATGATATAGATTAATGCCCCTCTCCTTTTGTACAACACTATGAGATGACGGGAACCAAAAATATAGTTCATAAGGTTAGTTTTCATTTCGATTTCAGGGTCTTAATCTAAATGATCGAGGCCCTGTTTTTTTTAAATTCTCTCTATTATGCTGCATCTATCAACCCAAATCACCTATTCCTCAATTCTTTCTCAAGACTTGTTCTATCGCTTGCTAACTTAGGATAATTCATGAACAACCTCCTTAAAATGAATAAAATTGCCCTACCCCTTTTTCTGTTGGCGGCGACATTCTGTTTGGGTCAAAAGAAGATAAAGGTTTCGAAAAACCCAGTAAGTTGGTATTACGAAATTTCGCCAAAGACTCCAATGGATAAATCCATGCGCACCTTCTCGACCACGGTGACCACCACTTTGGATCCCATGGACTTCTGGGACGAGATCAATTGGTCAATACAAATTGGGAACGTAGACTCAAAAAAGCGTGCTAAACTTAGAAAACAAGCGGCAAAGGACACTATAGCCAAATGGAGTGCAAAATATTTTCTGAATTCAAGACCCTTTGTACGAACACAGGCTAACCCAGATTTCCTTGTTGAGCTGAACACCAACAAGTTCAAAATGGAACACGTACAATTGGATGTGGATTATTCGGATCAGGAAAGTATTTTGGGAGAGGTCAATGTGGCGGCAAGACTCACTGTGAAAACTGCACAGGGTGAAGTGCTACTGGATAAGGAAATTAGGTTTTACATTGATGACCCGGATGGACCCACAACAAAACTGCGCCTGCGCCATTTGATCTTTAATCCTTCGTTCAAACTAAAATATAAAATGACCAAAAAGCCCGAGAAAAAAAGAAAGTTGTTGGAAAAAAGGATAAAAAAATTCGATGCGGACATTTTAGAATATTTTATGGAAGAGGCAGGAAACATTTTAAAAGACCATTTCCTGAACCAAAAAATAAATGTTTACAGTGCTTTCTTTGGTATAAAGAACAAGGGCTTTGATGCGTTGAATGATGCAAGTAATATTGCTGAAAGTGCTGTCCATTCCATATCAGCTTTGAGTAAGAAGAAAAGAAAATGTCTAAACGAGGTACGGTCCGATCTCGAATACGCACGAGATCATTTCACTGACAAGTTAACAAGGGTCAAAAATCCGACAGTACAAAATGTGGTCAATGCCAATCTCGCCACAGTGCTTTTGATTTTGAATGATGTAGAAGCGGCAAAATTCCAAATAAGAAACATTCCCGAATTCGAAGAACTGGGCACAAAAACCATCTGGGAAGGCAGTTTCACCTATTATTTAAAAGGATTGGCCGAAGCTATAGCGTTAAAGGAACAGGCAGGTGAAAGAGCTGTTATATACGAACACGATATGCATTCCAGATAGATGGGGTCATAAAATATAATCCGTGCTCAAAAAGTTACTTACCTTGGCCTCCAATAACTGTTCTATGGTCTCGTTGTTAAGTTCATTGTCCTTAAAGGCCACGAAGGTCCTAATCGAAAAAGATCGCAAGGCATCGTGAACGCTCAAGGTGGATTGCGCAGAATCCTTGCGGCCTGTAAACGGATATACATCCGGGCCGCGCTGACAGGAGCTGTTTAAATTTACCCTGCAGACCAAATTGGCCAAGGTATCGATCAGCGGAGATAGTGTATACACATCCTTGCCAAAAAGGCTTACCTGCTGTCCATAATTGGACTCGGCCATGTCGGCCAGTGGTTCTTCAATATCCTTGAACGACAACACAGGGATGATTGGCCCAAACTGCTCTTCCTCATAGACCCGCATGTCTTTGGTAACAGGGTAAAGCACAGCTGGCCAAATATAGTTGTCAGAGTGTTTTCCCCCTTTTTTGTTCTGTACTTTGGCACCTTTAGCCTTGGCATCATCCAATAGATCCTGAATGTAGGCAGGTTTTCCTGGTTCCGGAAGTGGAGTCAGTTTTACACCTTTGTCCCAAGGATTTCCAAACTTAAGTGCATCCACTGCGGTCGAAAACCGTTTTAAAAATTCTTCTTTGATCTCCTCATGCACATAAACCACCTTCAATGCCGTACAGCGTTGCCCATTAAAGGAAAGCGTTCCTGCAATACATTCGTTGATGGTTAGGTCCAAATCGGCATCAGGTAAAACTATGGCGGGATTTTTCGCTTCCAGCCCCAAAACCAAACGAAGTCTATTGCTCTTCGGATGTTGGTCCTGTAGTGCATTGGCCGATTTGCTGTTCCCAATCAGCGCGAGAACATCCACCTTTCCAGTTTTCATAATTGGGGCGGCCACTGCCCTACCCCTGCCAAACAAAATGTTGACCACTCCTTTCGGAAAACTACTCTGAAAGGCCTCCAAAAGTGGGGTTATCAGCAAAACTCCATGCTTTGCAGGCTTAAAAATGGTTGTATTCCCCATAATGATAGCTGGAATCAATAAGGCAAAGGTCTCGTTTAAAGGGTAGTTATAGGGTCCCAGACACAATACCACCCCCAACGGCCCTCTTCGGATATGGGCATAGACTCCATCGTACTTTTGGAACTTGGCCGAATTTCGATCCAACTGTTTGTAGTTCTCAATGGTATCGTAAATGTACTCAACAGTACGATCAAACTCCTTGTAAGAATCTGGCATGGATTTACCAATTTCCCACATCAATAACTTTACCACCTCTTCACGTTTCTCCTCCATTTTCTTTACGAAGGACTGCATGCACTCAACACGGTCCTTTACCTTCATGATAGGCCATATCCCTTGACCTTTGTCATATGCCTCCAAAGCCGCGTCCAGAGCTTCCATGGCCTCAGGTTCCCCCATGTCAGGTATGCTACCCAAAGTGGTGTGGGCGTATTTATCCGTGGATGAAATGGTGGAAATGACCTCTGTTGCATCACCCTTCCATTCACGAAGTTCACCATCTACCAAATAGGTTTTTTGGTGGATTTGGGAGGTAATCTGGAATTCTTCCGGTATCATATTTCGGTTTTAAAACACGATTTTGTTGTTTATACGATGGGCTTCATTGCGGTCATGGACTCTCTTAATTGGGCTCCAACGATTTCCACATCATGTTCCCGTAAGGCTTTGTTGACCGTAATAAGTTTTACATTATCCACTCCATTGTCCTTGCCTTGCCCATAATGGGTGCCGATTACATCCGTATCAACGGTTTTCATGAAATCACCCAACAGGGGTTTACAGGCATGGTCAAACAAATAACATCCATATTCCGCCGTGTCCGAAATAACGCGGTTCATCTCAAAAAGCTTTTTTCGTGCTATAGTATTGGCTATCAAAGGAGTCTCATGCAGTGACTCATAGTAGGCAGATTCGCCAATAATTCCGGATTCGGTCATGGTCTCATAGGCCAGTTCCACCCCAGACTTAACAAATGCAACCATAAGTACACCATTGTCATAATATTCCTGTTCAGAAATCTCATCGCTTCCTGCCGGTGTTTTCTCAAAAGCGGTTTCTCCTGTGGCCGCTCTCCAATCCAACAAGTTTTTATCACCATTGGCCCAGTCTTCCATCATGGTTTTGGAAAAATGGCCGCTCATAATATCATCCATGTGTTTTTGGAACAACGGACGCATGATGTCCTTTAATTCTTCGGCTAAATCGTACGCTTTAATTTTCGCCGGGTTGGACAAGCGATCCATCATGTTGGTGATACCTCCATGTTTCAAGCCTTCGGTTATGGTTTCCCATCCATACTGAATCAATTTGGAGGCGTAACCTGCATCTATTCCTTTTTCCAACATTTTGTCGAAACATAAAATGGATCCTGTTTGCAGCAATCCACAAAGAATCGTCTGCTCACCCATTAAATCCGATTTTACTTCTGCAACAAAGGAGGATTCCAATACCCCAGCCTTGTGGCCTCCTGTTGCCGCCGCATACGCTTTGGCCTGTGCCAAACCTTTACCTTCAGGATCATTTTCGGGATGAACAGCAATCAACGTCGGTACCCCAAAACCTCTTTTGTATTCCTCACGAACCTCAGATCCTGGACTTTTTGGAGCTACCATAATCACAGTAAGGTCTTTACGAACCTGCATCCCCTCCTCCACAATATTGAAACCGTGGGAATAGGATAGTGTTGCCCCCTCTTTCATTAAGGGCATTACTGCACCGACCACATTGGTATGTTGTTTATCCGGTGTAAGATTTATGACCAAGTCGGCATTTGGGATCAATTCTTCATAGGTGCCTACATTGAAGTTATTTTCTTTGGCATTTTTATAGGACTGTCGTTGTTCCTTAATGGCCGCTTCGCGTAGCGCATAGGAAATATCCAATCCGGAATCACGCATGTTCAAACCTTGGTTCAAGCCTTGTGCGCCGCAGCCAACAATTACAATCTTTTTTCCTTTTAAAGCTGTTACACCATCCGCAAATTCACTCGGATCCATGAATCTACATTTTCCCAATTGTGTCAATTGATCACGAAGTGATAGGGTATTAAAGTAATTTGCCATTTTTTGTTTTTGATTTAGTGCTATTTATTGATTTTGAAATTCTTCTAGGATGTTGGTAATGGGCATCTTAGCCTTAGTGACTGCAATTCTACCAGATCGGACAAATTGCATGATGCCATAGGGTTCCAAAGTATCGTGCATTTCGTCAATTTCATGACGACGACCTGTTTTGGCCAGTACAAAAAAATCTCTCGAGACAGTTACAATCTGCGAATTACTTTCTTTGATGATGTTTTGGATCTGCCGCTCATCGAACAATAAATGGGATGCGATTTTGAACAATGCAGATTCCTGGTAAATGGTCTCTTCATCAGTATGGTAAAAAGCCTTGATTACCTCTACTTGCTTTTCAATCTGATTGACAATCTTCCGTGTCCAGTCTTCAGTCGTATTTATAACTATAGTGAACTTAGAGACATGTTCAATTTCTGATTTTGAAACATTTAAACTCTCTATATTAATGTGTCTTTTTAAGAATATTCCGGAAATTCTGTTGAGAAGTCCAACATTGTTTTCGGAATAGACGGAAATGGTATACCATTTATTTTCCATATTATATTGTTTTAACGGCAACTATAATTCCGGTTGACCAGTCCATTTTTGTAATTGTAATATCATTTCTATTCTCCAAAACCTCAATAAGAGCTTCCACATGTTTCTCATGACCTTTGGGCCAATTAGGCTGTTGCTTCATATCGTCGATAACATAAAATCCCCCTGTTTTCAGCAATGCCAAAGCCTCATCCAAATGGCTGTATTTTCCGGGCCACGCATCTGCAAAAATCAAATCGAAAGCTTTTTCTTTGTGTGTAGAAAGCCATTCTCCTCCATCGGCACAAACTAGATGGATCCTCTTTTCCCTGCCAAAAAAATCTTTGGCAATCTGGATAAACTCTTCATTATTATCTATGCTGATCAATGTTGAATCCTGATCCATCCCTTCACACATCCATGCCAAAGAGAGTCCCAGACCAGTGCCCAATTCCAAAAAGTTGCCAGTAGGTTTCGAAGCAACTAAGGTCTTTAACAAGGTGCCTAAATACCTATCTGAAGCCATGTCAAATCCAAGTTGGCTGGATTTCGCAAGCAGTTCAGGGTATGCACGAGGTGTATCTAGAATCCGGGTTTGGTCCATTCTATTTAAGTCTGATATCAGAAACGGACGCCCCCGACGGAATCATAGGAAATACATTGTCTTCCTTCTCTACCCGGACTTCCAAGAAGTATGGATCTTTGGAAGCTATCATTTCTGCCACAGCATCCTTTAATTCGGAGCGTACTGTAACTCGTTTCGATTTGATATGGTAGCCTTCGGCTATTTTTACAAAATCCGGATTTGTCATCACCGTAGAGGCGTACCGACTTTCAAAGAAAAGTTCTTGCCACTGGCGTACCATACCCAAATGATCATTGTTCAAAACCACAATTTTCACCGGGACATTATGTTGAAAGATGACCCCAAGCTCCTGAATAGTCATTTGATAACCTCCATCACCTATTATTGCCACCACTTCACGGTCCATAGCTCCCATTTTAGCTCCAATAGCTGCAGGCAGTGCAAATCCCATGGTGCCCAGTCCGCCAGAGGTGATGTTGCTCTTCGACTGTTTGAATTTGGCATATCGGCATGCAATCATCTGGTGCTGTCCCACATCGGTTACGATTACCGCTTTATGTTTCGAAGCTTGATTGATTTGTTCTATTACTTCTCCCATGGTCAACCCTTCTTTGGTAGGCTCCAAATCCTTTTTGATGACCGCATCATACTCGATTTCATATTTCTTATCGAATTCAGCCCTCCAAGCTTTATGCTCATTTTTAGCAATTAAGGGGAGTAACAAATCCAAGGTTTGTTTTGCATCACCCAATACTGCTAGGTCAGCCTTTACGTTTTTGTCCACCTCGGCAGGATCGATCTCAAAGTGAATCACCTTGGCCTGCTTGGCATAGGTGGCCAAATTACCTGTGACGCGATCATCAAATCGCATGCCTATCGCAATCAGCACATCACACTCATTGGTCAATACGTTTGGGCCATAATTTCCATGCATTCCAACCATACCCACATTTAATGGGTGATCTGTATCCATTGCAGAAAGTCCCAAAATAGTCCATGCTGCTGGAATTCCCGCTTTTTCAACCAATGCCTTCAATTCTGCCTCGGCCTCACCTAAAATTACTCCCTGACCATAAACGATATAGGGCTTCTTTGCATTATTAATCAACTCGGCAGCGGCTTCAATGACCTTCAAATCGGGCTGTGGAACTGGTTTATAGCTTCGTACCCCTTCACATTTTTCATACACAAAATCCAATTCCTCAATTTGGGCATTTTTGGTGATGTCAATCAATACCGGACCTGGTCTACCTGATTTGGCAATATAGAATGCCTTAGCAAAAATCTCCGGAATCTCCGAAGCTTTGGTGATTTGATAATTCCATTTGGTCACCGGTGTGGAGATACCCACAATATCGGTTTCCTGAAAAGCATCGGAACCTAACAAATGCCGCGGCACCTGACCTGTGATGCATACCATTGGTGTGGAATCAATTTGTGCATCGGCCAACCCGGTAACAAGGTTTGTCGCTCCTGGTCCTGATGTTGCCATGGCCACACCCACCTTTCCGCAGACCCTGGCATAACCTTGAGCGGCATGTGTCGCGCCCTGTTCATGTCTTGTAAGAATGTGGGTCAATTTATCTTGGAACTTGTATAATTCATCATACACTGGCATAATTGCTCCTCCCGGATAGCCATAAATCAAATCAACTCCTTCGGCCAACAAGCTGTGTATGATGGCTTCTGCACCGGTCACCCGAATTGCCACTTCTTTCTTTTTGGACGCTTTTTGTACTTTCAATGTTTCCATATGCATTTTCTTTTAGGAATCCTAGATTCCAGACCCGACTGTACGGGCAATTTATTCTAAATCAAATCGGTGACACAGCCCTGTGAGGCCGATGAAACCGTTTTGGCATATTTATACAGACTCCCTTTGCTTACTTTTAAAGGAGGTTGTTTCCAGTTTTTCTTTCTTTCATTCAATTCATCATCCGTAAGCGAAACCGCAATGCTATTTTTTTCTGCATCAATGGTGATGATATCTCCATCTTTGACAAGACCTATGGTCCCCCCATCTTGGGCCTCAGGGGCAATATGTCCGACCACAAACCCATGGGTTCCTCCCGAAAAACGTCCATCCGTAATCAATGCCACATCTTTTCCCAGTCCTGCACCCATAATGGCGGCTGTTGGTTTTAACATTTCTGGCATTCCTGGACCTCCTTTAGGGCCTTCGTAACGAATGACCACCACATCTCCTTTTTGCACCTGGCCGTTTTTAATTCCGTCATTTGCCGCGAATTCCCCTTCGAAGACTTTGGCAGGCCCTGAAAAATAAAGTCCTTCTTTTCCAGTAATTTTCGCAACAGCGCCTTCCTCAGCAAGATTGCCATGCAAGATGCGAAGGTGTCCCGTTTCCTTTATAGGATTGTCCAAGTCCCTCACAATTTCCTGACCGTCGGTCAGATTTGCAACATCCGCCAAGTTCTCTGCGATGGTTTTCCCCGTAACTGTGAGACAATCTCCATGCAAAAGGTCCCGTTCCAACATAAACTTGAGCACGGCAGGAACGCCCCCAACATTGTGCAGATCTTCCATCAAATATTTTCCGCTGGGTTTTAAATCCGCCAAAAAGGGTGTTGAGTCGCTGATGCGTTGAAAGTCTTCCAAACCAAAGTCAATATCGGCTGCCTTGGCAATGGCCAAAAAGTGCAATACCGCATTTGTAGAACCTCCGAGCACCGTGATCAATCTTACCGCATTCTCCAATGATTTCTTCGTGATGATATCACTGGGCTTAATGTCATTTTCAAGTAAATATTTTATCGCTTTTCCAGAATCGATACAATCCTGCTTTTTCCTATCACTAGTAGCTGGGTTGGAAGAGCTGTAAGGCAATGACATCCCCAATGCTTCAATGGCCGAAGCCATCGTGTTGGCAGTGTACATACCTCCACAGGCTCCTGCACCTGGACAAGCGTTTTGGATTACGCTCTTATACTCCGACTCATTGATGGTACCAGCAACTTTTTCGCCCCATGCTTCAAAAGCGGAGACAACATCGAGTTTTTTATCGTTTAAACATCCAGGGGCAATTGTTCCACCATAAATCAATAGGGAAGGTCGGTTCAAGCGAATCATGCCCATTAAAGCTCCAGGCATATTTTTATCACATCCCACCACAGTAACCAATCCGTCATAGTTCATTGCCTGTACCACGGTTTCCATGGAATCTGCAATCAAATCCCGGGAAGGAAGTGAATACCGCATGCCATAGGTTCCCATGGAAATCCCATCACTTACTCCAATAGTATTGAAGATCAGCCCTACGACATCCCCTTCTTTGGTACCCTCCTTTACATAGGTGGATAGTTCATTCAAATGCATATTGCATGGGTTGCCCTCATAGCCCGTACTCCCAATACCAATAAGTGGTTTTTTTAAGTCGTCCTCGGTCAATCCAATAGCATATAACATGGCCTGTGCAGCAGGCTGTGTGGAATCTTGGGTGACATTTTTGCTATACTTATTCAATTCCATTGATAGGTTTCTTGCTAATCGTGAATTCCATTGAATCTACTCCAATAATCAAAGATAGACGTTTCAAAACCTCAATAATTTTAACAGTTTAAGGGGGTATAAATCCATTTGAAATAATATGATATTAAAGCATTGACAATCAATTGATTAAATTAATTTGAAATCCCATATTCAATCATTTTCAATCCACTAAAAAAACTGGTTTTTGCAATCCTCTGACATTGTCTTGCCCACTTTAAACAGGCCTTTAAACTCCAACATTACAAATGAAAAATTTTGGCAATAAAACTGTTTGGGTATCTTTAACCGTATGGAGAAAACAGTAACTGAAGCAATCCAACATCGACGCTCCGTTCGCATATTCAAAAATCTTCCCCTAGATACCCTCAAAGTCAAAAAATGTCTTGAAAATGCTGTTTTGGCACCGACCAGCAGCAATATGCAACTTTGGGAGTTTTATCATATTACAGAACCCCGACTGTTGGAAAAAATGGTAATGGCCTGTTTAGGACAAAATGCGGCCAAAACCGCACAGCAGCTTGTTGTGGTCGTAGTTCGAAAAGACTTATGGCGAAAACGGGCAAAAGCCAATCTTGATCACCTGAAGTCAAGTTTCGGGATAAAACCCAAAAAAGCATACAGAGGACGGGAAAAATTTGCTTTGACTTACTACCAAAAACTCATTCCAACGGTGTATTTTGATGTTTTTGGCCTTTTTGGATGGTTGAAATATTTGTTTTTTACCGTGATAGGAGTTTTTAAACCGATTTACCGTCAGGTGAGACAGTCAGATATGCGCATTGTTGCGCATAAAAGTGCGGGGTTGGCCGCTCAGAACTTTATGATCAGTATGGCCGCAATCGGTTACGATACCTGCCCTATGGAAGGAAGTGATACCCTTAGAGTAAAGAAAATCCTTGGTTTGCCCCGGGGTTCGGAAGTCAATATGGTTATCGGTTGTGGTATTCGTGATGAAAAAGGGGTTTATGGCCCGCGATTTAGGATTCCCTTCGATCAAGTTTATACACAAGTTTAAGGTTCCTTCAGCTTAAAGGAAACCGAATCGCCGAACTTCTTTTGGGCAAGCACGCAAATGGAGTCCTCCGATAGTTGTAAAATACGGGGATAGCCACCTGTTGTCTGCCCATCCTTCATTAAAATGATGAGTCGCCCAGCTGGGGTAAGTTGAACCGTTCCCGGTAAAGTCCCCGAGGTCAACATCGAATGCTTATGTGCTTGAATAAGCTCCGTAAGTTGGTAAGCCATTCGGTTATTTTCTTTGGAAATACTAAACGATTTTGAAAAAAGTGATGCCAATTGGGTATCGGATAAAATTGAAAACTCCGGGCCTTTGAATACTTCCAATGCTTCCCATCCAAAATGATTCTCCATCTTAACGGCAGAAAGAACGGGATCAAAGGAAGTTGTTTCAACGAACAATATCTCATCTCCATCTTTTAAACTTTTTTCTTCGGTAACCGGAAAATATTGTGAACGACTCCCCAAAACAGGAGTTGTTTGAATTCCTCCCTTTAGCGCCAAGTAACCTCTAAAACCATTGTCCAAACGGCCATAGGATAATATATCCCCTTCGGAGACTCTGATTACTTCATAGTTGTCTATCGGTTTGTTATTTAATGTTGGAGAAAAATCGGCACCAGACAAGCAGATATAGGTGGCTGCCTCAAAAAGTAACGTCGGGCCAGTCATCGTAATTTCCAAAACGGCATCATTGGGTGCATTATTGAGTAAAAGGTTGGCACGTTTCACTGCGATTTGATCCATAGCTCCTGAAACCGGAACACCAATGTCACGATATCCAAATCGACCCAAATCCTGGACGGTCATAAAAAAACCGGATTTAAGTACCTTAAGCATCCAAAAGGTTTTTTTCCAATTTAAAGATTCCTACTTCGGATTCAATCTTTCGTAAATCGTACTCTGCCCTTGAAATTTGATAAAACTGTATCCTATCCCCTACGTTCACAAAACAGGGCTTTTCCATTTTAATATCAAAAATGGGAATGGGACAACTTCCAATAATGTTCCAACCTCCAGGCGAGTCTTGGGGATAAATTCCTGTTTGCTTACCCGCCAACCCTACAGAACCTTTAGCCACGGAAAGTCTTGGTTCTTTACGTCTTGCAGTTTCGAGCGACCGTGGCAATCCACCCAAGTACATGAACCCTGGTAAAAAACCAATGCCATAAACCGTATATTCGTTGGAAGTGTGGGATGCTATCAAATCAGCTGTGGTAAGATTCAATGTCTTGGACACTTCATCCAAATCCAAACCAAAATCGGCATCGTAGCATACGGGAATCTGCCATAGATACTTCTTATTTTTGGGTTTCTTACTTCCACGATTTTCGTGGCAACCCAGGATAAGTTCCCTGGTCTTTTTAAAATCGATTTTCCCCTCATAGTTGACCATCGTCAACGAGTTATAGGCCGCCGACATTTCCCAGTTGGGCAAATTCAATGCTTTAAAACAATCGATAAACCCGAGGATATCGGAAAGAATGGATTCTTCCACTTTGTTCGGCCATTCCACCAGTACGGCCTGCTGCCCAAAGGGCTTGACAGTTATGGGGTAACTTTTCACTTTTGCAATTGCACCCGATGCTTGGGTAATTCCTTTGAAAGATACGTTAATATTTGCAATGCCGAAGGTGTGTCACCATGAATACAAATGGTTTTTGCTTTGATGCTTTGGTCAGATCCATCAACAGTCAATACTTTACCCTCCTTGACGATGGGTAAAACATGATGTAAAACCTTTGATGGTTCAAGGATGACCGCATTTTCCTTTTTTCGGGATACAAGTGTCAAATCTGGATTGTAGTTCCGGTCTCCAAAGGCTTCGTATATAAACCTAAATCCATATCCCAGGGCCAATTCCGCAATAACGGAACCATCGGGGACATACAAGAATGCTTTTTCACGAAAGGGTTCAATGGCCTCCAAGTAGACTGAGGCTAGATGAGAATCTTTAGCAGTTTGGTTGTACAGTGCTCCATGTGCCTTAATATGATGTAGTTGTGTGTTTTCAGCTTGAAGAACCTTGTCGAAAACATCAAGTTGCTCAGCAATACTTTGTTTCAAATCCACATCAGGAATGTCCATTACCTCCCGTCCAAAATTAACCTTATCGGGATAAGACGGATGTGCCCCAATCTTAATACGATGCGCTTTAGCCATTTTAACAATATCAGTCATGGTGGAAACATCACCAGCGTGGCCACCACAAGCGATATTGCACGAGCTTATGAAGGGAAACAGGGAGGCTTCATTCCCCACACCTTCCCCAACATCACAGTTGATATCAATGCTCCATGTTCCCATCTAAAAAACTCCTATCACCTTAAGTATACTTTTAGCACCCAAAAAAATGGAAAAAGCTACAATAAGGAATCCGATAACATTCTGAAATATGGTATTTGTATGATTCCCCATCACATTTTTTCGATTTACAATCCAAAGTAACAGTATCGCCATTACTGGCAACAAGATTCCATTCGTCACTTGGGCAAATTGTATGACCTGTATGGGTTTGATATCAAAAGAGAGAAAGAAAACACCCAAAAGCAAAATAATGGCCCATACCAGTTTAAACCTTTTGTCTTTCATCCCATTGGGCCAACCAAAACAGCTACTGGCCACAAAAGCCGCAGCCAAAGGTGCGGTAATTGCTGAAGTGATTCCGGCAGCAATAAGTCCAATTCCCAAAAAGTAAATCGCTAGCTTACCAAACAAGGGTTCAAGGCCCTTTGCCATGTCCATTGCATTGCTCACCTCGTCCATCGGAGCGGCCGAAGCGGTAATCAAAATAGCAATGGATACCACTCCTCCCAGGGCAATCGAGATGACCGTATCCCATTTTGCTGTGCCCAATTCTTTTTTTGACCTCCACTTTTCTTTTGCCAAAGAGGCGTGTAAAAAAAGGTTGTAGGGTACTACGGTAGTTCCCACAAGGGCTATAACTGTAAACAAACTACCTTCTGGCATTTGTGGTACAAACATCCCCCGGAAGATTCCCATCAATGCAGGTTTGGTGATAATCGCGCACAGTACAAAACAAACTCCCATAACCCCTACTAGACCAACAAATACTTTTTCGAGCATTTTATAACTACCAAACCACAGGAGCATGAAAGCAAAAGCTCCTATAAGCAATGGATAGATCAATGTGGATTTTTGTTTGCCAAAAAGCCCTTCCAATCCAAGTGTGGCCCCACCAATGTTACCAGCTTCATAGGCTGCATTTCCTACAAGGATAGCACCCAAGACTATGGCAATCATGACATTTTTCACCCATCTGGATTTGAGCTCAATCTTAATAACATCAACAAGACCTGTTTGGGCAACTACTCCTATCCTACCTGCCATTTCCTGAAGTACAATGGTGGCCAAAATGGACAACAACACGGCCCAGATAAGCGAATACCCAAATTGAACCCCGGCAAGGGTACAAACGGTTATGGTGCCCGGACCTACAAATGCGGCCGCCACCAACATTCCTGGGCCAACTTTTTTAAACATTTTGCATGCTATTTTCCATGCCTCAAATTAACTGGTTTTTCATCAAAAGATGCATTTCGTCCAAAAAAATGCATTTCGTCTAAAAGTGGGATGTTTTACACCGAGTTTTTATACGAATATGCAATTGTAGAAGTTATAATAGTCCCAAATCGTATAATTGACCTAAACTTGACCAATACTCATGACATGCAGAGACTGCGGCAAAAGCATCGAGGAGCTACAATTTAAAGAATCTATGGATTCCTTAGGTGTAGCACTTTGTGAACGCCACACGCGACTTATCAAAAAAATTATCCTTGACAACGATACACCGCTCGAAGCCATTCAGCTTTTTTACGCATTAAAGGAAGCTGGGGCCCACCCTATGCTGGAATGGTGGGACGGTAAAAAATCTGTTGATATTGCCATTTCACGGGTGAAACTCAATATTGAAATTGACAAGGGTTACAACATGATTACCCACGAGCAGGCCATAAGTGACCTTGAGGAAGCCATGCATTCTTTTAAAAATGGTTTTACAACCCTGAAAATACCGCATTTGGCTGTTAAATACTATCTGGAAGACACCGTGCAGAACATTCTCGGAATCATCTCAGGGCTCAAAGCCAATATTAGGGCCATCTAATCGGAAAATAAAACCTGTTTTCCGACATTGTTTTCCTTGTATTCCAGAATATTTATGACAATGGGTTGTTCGCCAATGTTTTCCAAATCGTTGGTGTAGTTTTTTCCCTTGAATTCCCAATATTCGGTATCGCCGGGGTCCAGTTTTACCATATTGATCTTCCCATTACCATGTCTGGTAAGTGCTAATCCCCCCGTGGTGCAAACCCAACTGTAATTGGCGTTATGTTTTCTGAATGGGATTCGTTCTCCCGGATCCAAACGTAAATCCCACAGCTTTACGCTTTCATTTTCAAATACCAACCGCTCACCTAAAGATTGGGTAATCTCCTTGTGGAGTAATTCGTCTATTTTATCTTGTTCCCAAGGATCAAAATTTCCTACGGGATTCAATTCAACGCACTGCATAGCCCTGTTTTATAAAAACGGGCGCAAAAATACTGGTAAACAAGGAGTTAAATGCTGACTAATGTCAGTTTTAACAGGATTTTTATACAATTTCAAAAAAATCAGCCTCTTTTTAAGACATTGATTATAAATGGCTTGAAATTTTATCCAATTAAGAAGGTATTTTCCAGTTCATATCTAACTAATCGTCTTTCCCTTATTTACTTTCAGCATATTTTTTGAACCGTTGCAACCTGGTTTTTAGGTACTCATTATAGGCGGTTCCCTTGTATTTCTCGAAAGTCTTTTTTGAAATCCCCTTATACCATAGGGTTTCGGAAAGTGCCAAAGGATTTTCTGATGTTAAGTCACGACGGATGTAAACGTTTCCTGAAGAAAGTTTGTGTCGCAAGGTGTAGGACTCGCTTGGAACAAATTCCACAATCTCAACATCGATTATTTCCCCTGATTCCACAATAACCTTACAGTATTGTCTTTTTTTCAATTCGCCGGAACATCGGACATCCACAATAGTATCGTCCCACATATTGAAAGTGGAAAAATCGGTAATCGCAGCCCATGCATTTTCTTGGGAAACATCAAGCTCGATGGAATTCGTG
>JANQRD010000116.1 GCA_028284725.1 Allomuricauda sp.
TTCGAAGGTTGGGATACGATTTTCAACGAAAGACCCTTTGCACCGTAGATCTGGCCAAAAAACTACTTCCTGAAGCGGAATCACACAGCTTGGGAAAACTTGTTCGTTCATTGGGTATCCCTATGAGTGACCGGCATAGGGCCAACGGCGATGCCATCGCTACATTAAAACTCTTTAAGTTGTTGCTGGACAAGGATTCCGAAAAGACCATTGTCAGAGAGGTAATTCGAGAGGAATCCTTGGGGGAGCTATCCCCTACCCAATTGGACATTGTTGCCGACCTCCCTTCCGAGACCGGGGTCTATTACATGTATGATAAAGAAGGTGAAATCATTTTTCTAGGAAAGACCAAGAATGCAAAGCGAAGGGTGAACCAACACTTTACCAATGTAGGGCAGTTGGCGCGAAAGCTTCAGAAAGAGACCAAGAAAGTATCTTTTGAGCGCACCGGAAGTGAGCTCGTCGCTATTTTGAAGGAATATCAGGAAATCAAAAAGAATCGACCCAAGCACAACCACATTACCCGTAAAAAACTTTTTTCCCATGTAATCAACTTTTCTCGAAACGGTACCCCACATATCACTTTGGATATTGTAAAAACCAAATTCAGAAAAAAACAGACCATCGGATTCAACGGTATTCCCTCTGCTAAAAGCTTTTTGAAAAAGATTAGCGAAGAGTTTGAGCTATGCGGAACGTCACTTGGTTTGGAGATAGACTGCAAACATGCCCAAAATGGATGTGCCCAAGGATGTACCGATGTGGAAAACCCTTTGGAATACAACCAAAAAGTGAATGCTGCTTTCGATAGATATAGCATTTCCGGGAAAAGTATGGCGCTTCTGGACAAAGGACGTCAAGTGGGGGAACGTAGTTTTATCTTGATTAAAAATGGACGTTTAAAGGGCTTTGGATATGCCGAGCTCAACCATCAAATAAATAATATTCATATATTAGAATCGATTACAACCCCATTACCAAATGACGAAAACACCACTTTTATTATTGAATCGTACTTGAGAAAGAACAATAATGGTCTTAAGGTTTTGGAGTTAACCCCCGTGCATTGAAAGAGCATAAAATACATTCCGGTTGGAAAAACGCAATCCATGAAGTCATTTACGAGGCAGACACCCCGTTAGGAAAGCTTTTTGACATTGTACTTATTTTTTTGATCGTCCTCAGTGTTATTCTGGTGATGCTCGAGAGCGTAAAGGAAATCGATCAGCAGTACCATCTCATTTTGCTTTCCCTGGAATGGGTAGTCACCATTTTCTTTACGTTGGAATACATCGCCCGGCTCATCAGTATTCGCAAACCCTGGAAGTACGTTTTCAGCTTTTACGGTATCATCGATTTTGTGTCGACCATTCCGCTTTACCTATCTTACATTCTTGCAGGTTCACAAGTACTTTTGGCGGTACGGGCTTTTCGATTGCTTAGGATCTTTAGGATATTGAAACTTGTAAAGTTTATGGGAGAGGCCTCCCAGTTAAAAGCGGCATTAAGATCCAGCAGGGCAAAAATCGCTGTTTTTATTTACGTTGTGCTCATCCTATCGGTCATTATGGGCACTTTGATGTACTTGATCGAAGATAATGAATCAGGTTTCACAAGTATTCCCAGGAGCATCTACTGGACCATTGTTACCTTGACCACCGTCGGTTACGGGGATATCGCTCCCCAAACTAATCTGGGGCAATTATTGGCCACCGTCATTATGATTCTGGGGTATGGAATCATAGCCGTTCCTACCGGAATTGTTACGGTCGAATTTTCCAAGCACACCAAAGGGGCCAATGGAAAAAGCTTGGTGCATACCAATACCCAGGCTTGCCCTAGTTGTTCCGCAGAGGGACATCGTGATGATGCCACGAACTGTTACAAATGCGGAGAGTTGCTATGAACTCCAAAACCTTGGTAGCCGTCGTAGGCCCTACGGCAATTGGCAAGACCAAATTGGGCATCTCCATCGCCCAGCATTTTAATACTGAGATCATCTCGGCCGATTCCAGACAGTTTTTTAAGGAAATGCATATAGGCACCGCGGTACCTTCAAAAGAGGAGTTGAATGCAGTTCCACACCATTTTATACAGCACTTGAGCATTACCGATACCTATTCGGTGGGTGATTTCGAAAAGGATGCTGTAGCTTTATTGAAAATGCTCTTCGAAAAAAAAGATATTGTTGTTTTAGTTGGTGGAAGTGGCCTTTATGTGGATGCTGTAGTTCTCGGTTTAGATGAATTTCCTGATGTCGATTCCAAAATTCGAGAGGATCTGAATCAAAGATTCAAACAAGATGGGTTAAAGGGTCTTCAAGAAGAATTGCTCAAAAGGGATCCCAAGTACCATGAAATGGTCGATGTGGATAACCCCCATCGTTTGATCAGAGCCTTAGAGGTTTGTATTGCTGCAAATCGACCTTATTCCTCATTCCTGAATCAAAAAAAGGAGAGTAGGGAGTTCAATACCATCTATGTGGGCATTCAAGCAAACCGGGAAATTATTTATGGGCGGATTAACCAACGTGTGGATGCCATGATGGAAGCTGGTTTGCTACAGGAAGCGGAAAGGTTGTATCGGCATAAGAATCTAAATGCTTTGCAGACCGTTGGTTACAGAGAGCTTTTTGAGTATCTGGATGGGAAGTCTACGTTGGATTTTGCCGTTTCAGAAATCAAAAAGAATACAAGACGCTTCGCTAAACGGCAACTTACCTGGCTGCGAAAAAATAAGGCTATTTTGTGGGTGGGTTACGATGAAAAAACCGAGTCTATTTTGGAAAAAATCACCGAACGAATCAAAACAGAACCAGATGTCCAGTGAAAAAAAGGTATTTGTTGTGATGGGTGTTTCCGGTACGGGAAAATCCACCATTGGGAAATTACTCTCGGAGAGGCTCCAGATTCCATTTTTCGATGGAGATGATTTCCATCCTGAGGCCAATATCCGAAAAATGCGTGCAGGAAAGCCTCTAAACGATGATGACCGTCAAGGTTGGCTCTCAAAGTTGAATCAACTGGTACAGCAACATAAAACAACAGGAGCAGTAATCGCTTGTTCAGCGCTAAAGGAAAGCTATCGGAAAACTCTAAAAACCAACATGGAAGATAAGCTTGATTTTGTCTATCTCGAAGGTACTTTTGAGTTGATAAAATCACGAATGGAAAACAGGAAGGATCATTTCATGCCCTTGGATCTGCTTCAATCCCAGTTTGATACCCTGGAGCCTCCCTCTAATGGCATTGCCGTTGATATTTCGCTTCAACCCAAACAAATCATACAAAAAATAATAGACCAACTACCATGATTGAAACCCATCTGATTCTGGCTGTACTTAGCGGTATTGTCGTACTCCTTTTTCTGATTTTAAAGCTCCGCATCAATGCCTTTATTGCACTGCTTATTGGTAGTATTACCGTGGGTTTGATAGCAGGACTCGACGCAAAAGAAATTATTAAGACTATCCAAGAGGGCATGGGCAATACGCTAGGGTTCGTGGCTACGGTTGTAGGGTTGGGCGCCATGTTCGGGGGAATCTTGGAAGCTTCAGGCGGTGCAAAGACAATTGCCGATTTTATGGTGTCGAAATTTGGTTTGAAAAATGCACCATCAGCAATGGTTATTTCAGGTTTTCTGATTGCCATCCCTGTTTTTTTTGATGTGGCCTTTATCATTTTGGTGCCTATGATCTATGCCTTGCAGCGTAAAACCGGAAAGTCGCTACTTTTATATGCCATTCCACTCCTTGCCGGGTTGGCAATCACACATGCTTTTATACCCCCCACCCCTGGCCCCATTGCAGTGGCAGATATTATTGGTGCTGATTTAGGTTGGGTCATTTTGGTCGGCTTTTTGGCTGGAATTCCGACCGCATTGATTGCAGGCCTCTTGTTCGGGAAGTATATTTCAAAGAAGATTTTTGTAGAAGCTCCCGAACTCATTGAAAGTGATGTCAAATCCCAACTTCCCCCGATAGGGCTCACACTTTGGATTATTGCCTTACCCATATTTTTGATTTTGTTGAATACCATTACTTCAGCAGGTGGGTTGGGCATAACCAATTCTACTGTTTTGAATGGCATTGCATTGATTGGACATCCTTTTTCTGCTCTTATTTTCGCCAATTTGTTGGCTTGGTATTTTTTTGGGATTCGAAGAGGGTTTACCAAAGCACAACTGTTCGATATCTCCACCAAATCATTGGCTCCTGCCGGAACCATTATTTTACTCACAGGAGCTGGAGGCGTTTTTAAACAGGTATTGACCAATACTGGTGCGGGGGAATTATTGGCCACCTCATTGAGCAATGCAGGTTTTCCAGTTTTGGCATTTGCATTCATCAGCGCGGCCATCGTGCGTGTGGTTCAAGGTTCATCGACCGTAGCTATGATCACTGCCGCCGGATTGGTATCGCCTTTATTGGTGAATGCCGGTCTAAATGCTTTGGAACTTGCCTGTATGGTCATTGCCATAGCTTCGGGTGCCAGCATCTTTTCGCATGTTAACGATAGTGGTTTTTGGCTTGTGGGTCAGTACTTGGGGATTACGGAAAAGCAGACTTTCAAGTCCTGGACTATGATGACCACCATTTTGGCATTTGTAGGGGCAATCACTGTGTCCGTGCTTTACCTATTTGTATGAAAAAACCACCTTAAAAGGTGGCTTCTTGTTTTATGCAGAAATCTATTTTTCTATTGGTTTTCGGCTTTGATGACCAATCTAAACCCTTCTCCGTGAATGTTCAGGATTTCAACCACATCATCGCGCTTCAGATATTTTCGCAACTTGGCAATGTACACATCCATACTTCTTGATGTGAAATAATTGTCATCCCTCCAGATTTTGGTCAAGGCCAGTTCACGGGGCATCAAATCGTTTTCATGGAGCGCTAGAAGCCTAAGCAATTCATTTTCCTTTGGTGAAAGTTTAATGGGCTCTTCATCCATATATTTTAGGAAACGAAGCTTGGAATTCAAGTGAAAGTTTCCAATTTGAAATTCAAATTGTTTACTGTCCGCCAATGTACTGGATGCTTTTCTTTGAAGTATTGCTTTAAGTTTCATCAACAATACTTCGGAATCGAAAGGTTTGTTCAAATAATCATCCGCCCCGGCTTTATACCCTTTCAATACATCTTCCTTCATGGTTTTTGCAGTCAAGAAAATAATAGGAACATTTTCATTCTTTTCCCGTATTTCCCTGGCCAATGTGAATCCATCCTTGTAGGGCATCATCACATCCAAAATACAGACATCGTAGTTGTCCTTTTTAAACTTTTCAAAACCTTCCATCCCATTTTTGGCCAGAACAACATCAAAATCGTTCATGGATAAATAATCTTTGAGCACAATCCCAAAATTTGGGTCATCTTCCACTAATAGTATTTTCTTTTTCTCTGTCTCCATAGTTTTTCTAAATTAAAGGTAGTTTTATAAAGAAAGTACTGCCTTTTCCTTTTTCACTTTCTGCATAAACCTCTCCCTGGTGATCTTCTATTATTCGTTTTACGTAGGCCAGTCCCAATCCGTGGCCTTTTACATTATGTATATCTCCGGTGTGTTCCCGGTAAAATTTTTCAAACACTTTTTTTAGTACCGCCTTGCTCATTCCAGCGCCTTGATCCTGTACTCTGACAATGATGCTGTTTTTCACCATCTCGGTGAACACATCGATTTTTGGGGAATCGGGCGAATACTTCACCGCATTATCGAGAATGTTGACCATGACATTGGTAAAGTGCATGTCGTTTGCCAGCACTTCTGATCGTTCTGCATCCAAATGAGTGTTCACATAGCCTCCACGATCTTTTACAATCAGCTCTACATGTGCAACTGCGTCAATGATTATGTCATGTACATCCACCCTATCCTTACTGATATCCAGCTGATTTTTTTCCAATTTGGATATCCGAAGTACATTTTCTACCTGTGCGTGCATCCGCTTGTTCTCATCCCTTATCATTCCCAAATACCGTAGCACCTTGTCCTTATCATCCATTGACTTAGGGTTTCGAATCGCCTCTACCGCAAGGTTGATTGTGGCTATCGGCGTTTTGAACTCGTGGGTCATGTTGTTGATGAAATCTGTTTTTATCTCAGATATCTGCTTCTGTTTTATCAATTGATAGATGGCACTTGAATATGCAATCATAATGACCAGGGTGAAAATCAACGACAATAAAGCCATGCCCATAATGGATTGAAAAAGAAACTTTTTCATTGTGGGAAAGGTCAACAAAAGTGAAAAGTTTGTGCTTCCCTCGCTATCCTTGAAAATAGGCGCCTTATACATTTTTGATTCTGAAAACTTGAACCTTTTGGATCTTATCTTCGTTGGGTAACCCTGGCTATACACGCCATACTCGTAATCAATGTCGATGTTACGGTTACGAAGTTCCTGGCTCAACAAAAGTTCCAGTTCCTGTTTCGATACCCTTTTATGGATTGGCCTACTCTTGGCATATTCCATAAAAACATCTTCCCATGCGGCTTTATCAATTTTGGAGAGTCCACCGATTTTCTCAGCCCGCTGTATGGGTGTTAAACTATAACTTTTCCCATCCAGACCATATTCCTCTTTGAATATTGCCTTGGTGCGTTTGCTGGTGTAATTTTTAAATGTGGTGGTGTCTTCCTCCCCATTAGTGTTATCAAAGAACGTCGATGTAATATTGTAGTCCTCCTCCAAAATCCCATGGGAATAGAAAAGAATTTCATCGGAATTCAAGTCCCTGTCAACAAATAAAAAATTCCTGAACTGTGTGGTCTTAGGTTGTCCGATGCTATCTACCAGTGAAGCCAAACGGTCTGAATAATCTTTCATCTCCCTGTTCTCCACCCTGCTCGCCACTTTATCCAGTATGTCCGTGACCGTTCTCGAGAATTGCTCCTCTTTATCGTCGACCGATGTTCTTATCCAATAGACCTGCACAAAAATTATTCCGGTAAGGGACAAGCTCATTAGAATGACGAGAAGAACGAAAAGCTTCTTGTTCATCGAAGTAAAATTAGAAATTTAACATTTAGACGTTTCACCGTTTAACCTAACCTTAACAAAAATGTTAAAATTCTGGTTCAATACACGAGGTGAAGTAGTTTCTGGTGCAATTCTTCCACGGTTTCCCGGGTAGTTTTAAAATCAATATTTTGGATACAAAAATGCGCTTGACTTTCTTTTTTGTCATCAGTCAATTGATGTTCCATACGCTCCAAAATCTGCTTTTCGGTGACATTGTCCCGATCCATGACACGTTTGATCCGTAATTCGAGAGGAGCGGTCACTAAAAGAATCCGGTCATAGAAATCTTGGATGCCATTTTCAAAGATCAAAGCGGTCTCTTGAATCACGTAAGGTGCTTTTTGTTGAGCAGCCCACTGTGTGAAATCCGTCCGTACCGCCGGATGTACCAAAGCATTCAACTTTTCCAATAATCCAGGGTCCGTGAATACTTTTTCGGCAATATAACTCCTATTCAAAGTGCCATCAGTATAAGCATCCTCGCCCAGTAAGGCAATTATGGCATGCTTAAGTTCGGTGGAATTGACCATCAACTGCTTTGCCTCCGCATCCGAATCATAAACAGGGACACCTAAATCCCTAAACATCTGGGCAACCGTGCTTTTGCCGCTTCCTATACCCCCTGTAAGCCCTACAATTATCATTGTTGCTCCAAAACAAAGTTAACTCTATTCTCAAGCAGTCGGACACCAAAGATCTTTTCAGGCTTATCGGACAATTTCAAAAACAGTTCATTGCCGTTGGAATTGGCCAATTGTTTGTAGTCGGCCACGATTTCAAAATCATCGGAAGTAATCACCTTAAGTTGTTCAATGGTGGCCTTACAAAGTACAGAAATTGAATTGGGGAATGTTTTCACCTGATACCCAGCAGGGAAGTTTATCGTCCGTACGGGCACCTCATATACTTTTTCTGAAAACTTGACCACCTTTCCCGAGACATTGGTCCGATTGATCGAAAAAATGCTGTTCGATAGATTTTTCGGAAACACCAAGAGCACGTCCCTTGAAAAATCCGAGGAAACATCCGCCAGTTTAATTTCCGAGGTGTTGATCTGCACCAATGTATCGATTTCATTTTGGGGGCCTTTCACCAAAACTGTGGAAGGGCTCACTGTAGGTGGTCCATCCATGATAAAATTCTGTTGATATTGAATATCGAGCCTAGCCTTGATGGGGACCTCTTTTGAAGCAACTTGATACAAGTCAACAACAAGTTGATTTCTGTCCAAATCGAGCAGGGAAATATTTTGGGAAAGCTGGCGCTCTAGCTGTTTTTTTAGGGCATCTTCACCTAGCGTATATCGTCCACGTTGTTGTTCGACCTGCGATAAATCGATGTCGATCCGTTTATTGTTGAGCTTGTAGTAAAGAAATTGAAACCCGCTTGTTCTAATCTTGGCTTCCATGGTGTTCACCGCATTATTCCCCAATAACAAGGTATCTGGTAAATTCCTGTAGTTTAAATCAAAGTTAGCTCTGGACTCATAAGACTCCGATAAATTACTCAGAAACCAGGCAAGAAAAGAGCATATCAAGAAAAGTGAAAATATCTTCACCTTTCTTTGGTTCAGTCCTGACAATAGTTTTTTAAGCACCTTCTACTTCTTTTTAAAAAACAGTTTGGGAAACAATAATTCGGCTTCCTTGTTACTAAAATTAAGTAAGATTGTGGATTTAAGAAAGCCTATCCCATATCCTGTAAACTGCGTAAGGGCTGCAAAAATTGCAAGAAATGCAACTTTTAGGTTTTTATTTCCCAGCAAAGCATCCAAAAACAAAACCAAAAAGTACACGAAAAACAGGCCTAACGGCAGTAGAATCCCAAAAAATGCCAATACGATTGAAGCTCCCAGACCGACCATGAACAATGTTGGAAACCAATAAGTGAGTTTTGCTGTTCCAGGGTGCCACTTGTTCAAAATGGGCCTGACCTTTCCAAACTTGTTTACCTGAATGTAAAACTTGTTCCAATCGATTCTTCTTTTATGGTATACGAAGGCTTTAGGGAACAATCGTGTTTCGAAACCAGCCTTCCAAATGCGGAACGTAAGGTCCGGGTCTTCCCCGGGATGGATTCGACCAAATCCTCCTACTTTTTGAAATGCCTCTTTGGAAATGCCCATATTAAAACTGCGTGGCTGGAATTTCCCTACTGCGGTGGAACCTCCACGAATCCCACCTGTGGTAAAAAAGGATGTCATAACGTAGTTGATGGCCTTTTGAACCGTCGTAAAGGATTCATCCGCAGTATCTGGCCCACCAAAACAATGTACATAGTCGTTTTGAAGTTCCTTGTCCACTTCAACAAGATATTGTTTGGGCAGAATACAATCCGAATCAAGAATGATGAAATAATTTCCCTGGGCATGTTCCATCCCATAATTTCTTGAATCCCCAGGGCCTGTATTTTCCTTGTAATAGTAGGAAACACTTAAGTGCTGAAATTCTTTAACAATCTCTTTGGAGCTTTCAGTTGAGCCATCCTCCACTATTACAATCTCAAAGTCACCATCAAAATCTTGGTCAACCAAGCTTTCCAGCAACTCTTTGACTTCACTAGGGCGATTATATACAGGTATGATTATGGAAAAGGATACTTTCATTTAAAACACAAAAGCCACCCGCAAAGGATGGCTTTCAACTTTATTTTCAATAGTTATTTGCTGAATTCATCTATCACCTCCTGACTCACCCCAGTATTGGAGAAGCCTCCATCGTGAAATAGATTCTGCATCGTTACTTTTCGTGTCAAATCGGAAAACAGCGAAACCGTATAATTGGCACAGTCATCCGCCGAAGCGTTGCCAAGTGGTGACATCTTTTCGGCATAACTGATGAACCCATCAAAACCTTTTACCCCTTGCCCAGCTGTGGTGGGAGTTGGGGACTGTGAAATGGTATTCACCCGTACACTCTTTTCCTTGCCGAAAAAGTATCCAAAACTTCTTGCTACGGATTCCAAGTAAGCTTTGTTGTCGGCCATGTCATTGTAATCCGGGAAAGTACGTTGGGCCGCCATATAGGTCAGCGCCACTATGCTTCCCCACTCGTTCATGGCATCTGCTTTGTACAGGGTTTGCATCACTTTATGAAAGGAAAGTGCAGAAACATCCCATCCTTTTGTAGTAAAGTCATATTTTTCATCCGTGTAGGCGCGTCCTTTTCTAACATTGACGGACATTCCAATGGAATGCAACACAAAATCCAATTTTCCACCCAAGATTTCCATGGACTTTGTCACCAAGTTTTGCAAATCCTCTTCATTCGTGGCATCAGCAGGAATAATTTCTGAATTTGTTTTTTTGGCTAGCTCGTTTATCTGTCCCATCCGCATAGCAATGGGCGTATTGGTGAGCACAAAAGTACCTCCCTCTTCATGAACGCGTTCTGCGGTTTTCCATGCAATGGAATTTTCATCCAAAGCTCCAAAAATGATTCCTTTTTTTCCTTTTAAAAGATTGTATGCCATAGTGTATCTATCGTTGGTTCGGCGCAAAGATATTTATTCTTGTGGAGTTTTGCATCTTTGATTTTGGAAGCTTCAAACTTGCCTGTGATGTTATTGCAAAAGCTGTTTCGCATGGGCCAGGGCGGATTCGGACATTGCCTTTCCTCCCAACATCTCGGCCAACTCATTCACTCTTTCTTCCGAACTCAACCTTTTCATGTGGGTACTGGTGCCATAGGCAGTCTCTTCCTTAAAAACTTTGAATTGTTGTTGTCCCTTGGAAGCAACTTGGGGCAAGTGGGTAATAGAAAAAACTTGCATAGTCTTCCCCATTTGCTGCATGATTTCTCCCATTCGATTGGAAATTTCCCCGGAAACGCCAGTATCTATTTCGTCGAACATCATAGTGGGCAAATGTTCGTATTTGGCCAAAATGGATTTGATGGTCAGCATGATCCTCGAAAGTTCTCCTCCGGATGCCACTTTTTTCAATTCACCATAACTGGAACCCTTGTTTGCCGCAAACAAGAAAATCAAATCTTCCTTTCCGTTGGGCTTAAAGGCTTCAGATGGACTCACTTCAATCTTAAAAGTGGCCGAGGGCATTCCCAAAGCGTACAAACTTTCCTGCAGCATGCTTTTCAATTTTGGAATGATGGCGTTTCGAGCATTCCTAATTTTCAAAGCCCAGTCTTCAAGTTGTGAAGTTATTGTGGCAACCTCGTATTCTTTTTCCTGAATCTTCGATTCTATGTTTTCCACCTTCCCTACTTTTTCAGCAAGCTGATCTCTCACCTGAATCAACTCACCTACCGAAGCCACTTGATGCTTTTTTTGTAAATCGTACAATTGTTGCAACTGTCCGTTTATGGTTTCCAATCGTTCTGGATTGGCCTCAACACCATCTTTTATTCGCTCAAGCTCAGTGGTAATATCATCAGTTTCTATAAAAATTGACTGGATACGGGCGTTCAGGGCTGAAAATGCATCCCCGAAATCATCCAATTGTTGAAATGCTCTTTTTAAACCTCCCAGTCTGTCCAAAATACCCATTTGCTCATCATTCAATAATTGATGTCCCTGGGCCAGCAGTTCCATAATTTGCTCTACATTGCTCAGCTGCTCGTATTCTTGTTCCAATTCCTCTTGGATTCCTTCTTTTAATGGTGCCGACTGCAATTCTGTCAACAAAAAACTGTTGTAGTCATGCTCTTTAATGGAATCAGATTGAAAATCCAATAATTCCTGTAGTTCTCTTGTAGCCTTTCTGTAGTGATCTAATACAGTTTTATAGGACTTCAGATTTTCACCATTTGAGGCCAATGCATCCACTACTTTCAGCTGAAAATCATTTTCAGTCAATTGCAATGTTTGATGTTGGGAATGGACATCGATCAATTGTTCCCCCAATTGCCTTAAAATGTCCAACGTTACAGGGGAATCATTCACAAAGGCCCTGGATTTCCCACTGGGAAGGATTTCCCTCCGTAAAATGGTATTGGGGTCATAGTCCAAGTCACTTGCTTCAAAAAAATCATTGAGCCCATATTTTGAGATTTCGAATTCGGCTTCGATGATACATTTCTGTTGTTCATTTTTGAGGGTAGACAAATCAGCACGCTTGCCCAAAACCAAGGAGAGACCTCCCAATAAAATGGATTTTCCTGCCCCTGTTTCACCCGTGATGGTTGTAAAACCATTGGTAAACGATACGTTTACATCATCGATGAGGGCATAGTTTTGAATGGAAAGATTTGTAAGCAATGCTCGCGATTTTCAGCGTAAAGATAAATCTCTTTGCAGAAATGGACTAGTAATTTATCTCGTTCCAGGTGCTGGAATAAAAT
>JANQRD010000128.1 GCA_028284725.1 Allomuricauda sp.
ACTTGACCGGATCAAAAAAGAGCGGCGTGGCACACAATTGACTTATAAACTTATTTGGGACAGGTGATGTTGGCAAGAAACTCCTCATATTTTCAATTATTGATACAAATTTTTGATCTCCCACCAGGTTGTCCCACTCATTCCCATCAGCATTTAGATCATAAAGCTCTTCGGCACCGTTGGCATAAGAGATATAGTGCCACTCCTTGTTATAAACCGAATAGTTTTTTGGCCCATGTGTTGTAAGCACGTAATTTTCTAGATTCGTAGTATCGCCAGTGAGAATAGGCACCAATGATTTTCCTTCCACATAGGATGGTTTGTCCATACCACAAAGCTCACTGAGTGTGGGATAGACATCAATCAATGAAGCAAGAATGGATGTGCTTCCCTTTTTGATTCCCGGACCACTCCAAATCATGGGTATGTGCGAGGACCGCTGCCATAGGGTTCCCTTTTGAAAAAGGCCTTTTTCGCCTAAATGGTATCCGTGGTCCGAAACCAAGAGTACTATGGTATTTGAATCCTTCCCGGTATGCTCGAGTGCATCCAAGACCTTGCCGACCTGATGATCCACAAATTTGACACTTGCCAAATAAGCCCGTACAGCTTTTCTCCATCTATTCTCTTGCTGCATCCAATCCATTTCCGGCATCATCGGCCAATCGGTCACAGCCTTTGCCATAGTCGGTATATCGTCCCAATCGTTTTGTTTGTATTCAGGAAGTTGAACGGAATCCAAAGGGAATAAATCCATCCACTGTTGGCTCACATACCAAGGTACATGGGGCCTCATAAATCCAACTGCCATAAAAAAAGGAGCGTCTGAATCGTTCTTTAACTTTTCGACCGCCCACTCGGCAATCCTATGATCGTAGGTCAATGTATCATTTTTAGGATATACACCCCAATCCGTAGAAGTCCCTTTAGGTTTTCCAAACCATTCGGGATCGTATTCAAAACGTTTTTCCGGCTTCGGACCAAAATTGGAAAGCCCCCCATATTCATCAAACACACCAGCTTTATCCCCAAGATGGAAAACCTTGCCCACACCATAGGTGTGGTAGCCATAATTTTTAAAAAGGTTAGGTAGGAAGATCATTCCCATCGTGTCATTTTCGACCATATTGTTCAGGTCGATATCATCCACATGAAAATAAATCCCACTGGTTGAAGGACGTGCTCCTGTAAGCATCGATGCCCTAGAGGGGCCGCAGATTGGGGCATTGGCATGAGCATTTAAAAAATAAGTGCCCCTGGCCGCCAATCTATCCAAGTTGGGTGTACTGGCGTTGACATGACCCTTTAAATGGCCTACCCAGTCATTGAGATCATCCACCATAATCATCAACACATTAGGTCTGTTTTTCGAAACTAACCCACTATGCTCCGGAGCAGGATTAGATTTTTTATTATTGCATGAAAGGAACATCGAAAATGTCCCCATGATAACAACAACCCATATTTTTAATAGATTCCTCGTTTGCATTCTAGCTACATCGGGTTAAAGACCAGTCTACAGTTTTTTCTTTCTTGTCAATGCTTCTAGATAATAATAATCTGCGTACACAATGGGCTCGTCCAATTCGTCTTTTTCGGGCCAATTTCCTGTACTAAAGTCTAGAATGAAAGGTGAGTCGTTGTCCACTGACAGCAAATAAGCCTTTGATTTTAACGTGTTTACTACCTTGTTGGCGTAGTCTAAATATTTTTCATTTTTAGTATAACCGAACAATTCATAAAAGGCTGATGCCACTACCGTAGCGGCAGAAACATCCTTGTAGGTATTTGGTATACTTGGATCGTCAAAATCCCAGAACGGGATACCATCCTCGGGCAGATTCTCATGTGCAAGATAAAATGTGGCAGCCGATTCTGCCCTTTTCAGGTGAGCAGGGTCTTTGGTGTAGCGATAGGTCATGGTAAATCCATAAATGCCCCAGGCCTGCCCACGGGCCCAAGAAGACTCATCATTTATTCCTTGGTGGGTCACTTTTTCCTTGACCATGCCCGTTATGGTATCGTATACAACTACATGATAACTACTGTTGTTTGCTCTATAGTGATTCTCAAGCGTAGTGTTGGCATGCCTAACGGCCATCTTATGAAAAGTACTGTCACCCGATAGTTTGGTCGCCTCAAAGAGAAGCTCAAGGTTCATCATGTTGTCTATGATGACGGGAAATTCCCATACATCTGCCTTAAAATCCCAAGATCTGGTGGCCCCTACATTTTCATTGAATCGAGAGGCCAATGTTTTGGCACTTTGCACAATAACATCTTTATAATGTTCGTCTTGGGTAACTTTATACCCTTCACCAAAACTGCAATACACCTTAAAACCCATATCGTGGGTACCGCCATTATTTTTTTCACGTTCGATAAAAGGAGTCCATTCCATAGCCCTTTCCTTATATCTCTTGTCATCTGTCAATGTATAGAGTAGCCATAGGTTTCCAGGAAAGAATCCACTGGTCCAGTCACGGGAGGGCACACCCCTTGTAACTCCATTTGACTTTGTAAAACTTCGGGGTATTGCCATGGAATCCAGAGGGTATTCCAACATTTTTTGATAGCGCATCTGAATCAATGAATCTATCGAAATGGATTTACTTCGGTCCCTTTTTGTTGAATCCAATTTACATGATGTTGAAAAAATCGCAATCCCAAATAGCACATAAAAAAGTTGAAAGACTGTATGTTTCATGCTTTTTGTATTTAATTGTTCGTGTTACTTTTTATTTGATGGTCCAAATGTTTTTCAGAACCTATCTTCGTTGAATTTCTTTCTATTAATCTAGGGGTTATCATTATTCTTCCTTTGGAAGTATTTGGCACACCCTTTTCGATATATTCCAGAATCTGTTTACAGGCCAGCCTCCCTATTTCGTTGCCGGACTGGTCAAGAGTGGTCAATGAAGGCTCTATGACCTCAGAAGTGGGTTCGTTGCTAAAACCTACCAGGGCAATTCTTCCAGGGATTTCAATCCCTTTGTTTTTTAGATATTTCAATGCACCTAAAGCAGCAAAATCATTTGCTGAAAAAATTCCGTCCACGTCTTTGAACTTGGTTAAAAGTTTTTCGGCAAGTCGTTCACCGTCTTCCTTAAAAAGCTCAGATTCAAGTACCAAATCCTTTTCGTAAGGAAGCCCGTACTTTTTAAGCGCAGACCTGTAGCCCGCATGCCTGTTTTTATAAATGGCGATATGTGGGGCCGCTGTAAAATGGGCAATCTTTTTGCATCCCTTTTTTATCAGATGTTCCGTGGCCATAAAACCTCCCTTAAAGTCATCCAAAAGCACTTGGCCTGCACCATTCACACCATCGATATGTCTGTCAAAAAATATTACGGGAATCCCACTTTCGATGCATTCTGAAATATGGGTGCCCTCAGTGGTTTGCATAGAGATTGACATGAGAATCCCCTCTACCCTATTGGCCATAAGATTCCTGATAATGTTCCGCTCGCGCTGTAATGCTTCGAGGGACTGGCAAATCATAACATTGAATCCAGCCTTGTAGGCCACTTCTTCGATTCCTGCAATGGTAGAGGAGAAGAAGTGCCTTGATATTCTTGGCACAATAACCCCAATGGTGTTACTTTTTTTTCTTCGCAGATTGGCAGCCATCATATTGGGCATATACCCAAGTTCCTTTGCTTTTTGGAATACAAGCTGCTTCGTCTTTGGTTTTACCCTATCGCTATTGTTGAGTGCTCTGGATACCGTTGAACTATCTAAGCCAAGTGCCGTGGCAATTTCATGTATTGTGGGTTTGTTTTTTCTATTCGACATGTTTCACAAAAGATAACAGGTTGCCCTTAAAAGTAACCTAAACTATACAATAGCTGTCTTGAAAGTGGTAAAGTTAGAAAAAAATACAATCGATTGTATTTTTTATTATTTTTGCTCTATCCCGTTCAATATCAACACGGTCCTTATAGTTTTTTTCTTAGGAAAAAAGCTCCTAAAAAGAAACGTAGAATCATATAAAAACAGAAATGTCAGTAACATTTGAAACTCGATATGCTTCCAGTCCTGAAGCGGTAAAACAATATGACACCCAAGCATTAAGGGATGAATTCCTTGTTTCCAACCTTATGGAAAAAGGCAAGATCAATTTTGTGTATTCCCATTATGATCGGTATATGGTAGGTTCGGCCGTTCCTATAGATGGTCTAAGACTTGAAACTATAGACCCCCTGAAATCAGAGTTCTTTTTAGAGCGAAGGGAAATGGGCATCATAAATGTTGGTGAGGCCGGTAGTGTAAAAGTAGACGGAACCACATATGATTTAGCCCATAAGGACGCCCTTTACATTGGTAAGGGAGCAAAAGAGGTCATTTTTGAGAGCAACTCAATAGATGCCCCGGCACTTTATTACATTAATTCAGCTCCTGCACATCAGTCCTACCCTACTAAAAAGGTGGGCTTAAAAGATGCCAAAAAACTTGAAATGGGCGCCTTGGAGACAGCAAATCGTAGAACCATAAGCCAAATGATCATTGGAGGTGTCGTAACCACCTGCCAACTGCAAATGGGAATGACGGAACTTAAAGACGGAAGTGTTTGGAATACCATGCCGGCCCACGTACACGACCGTAGGATGGAAATCTATTTTTATTTGGATGTGCCCGAAGGGCAATCGGTATGCCACTTC
>JANQRD010000134.1 GCA_028284725.1 Allomuricauda sp.
ATGTTTGCATATGGGCGAACTTGTTGAAATTGTGGATTCTTTGGAAAATAAGGTGAGCAAACTGTTGCACAAATTAGAGTTGATGCACCAGGCCAACACCAAATTAAAAGAAGAATTGAACCTCGCCAAAGAGGAAAGCCAACAGCAACAAAACGTCGTTCAGGAATGGGAAGAAAAGTACAATTCCTTAAAAATGGCAAACACGATGCTGGGTAGTAATACGAATAAAACAGAAGCTAAGCTCAAAATAAATACACTGATTCGCGAATTGGACATTTGTATCGCCAAACTTGCGGATTAGATTGTAATAAAATATGGAGGAAAAGCTCAAAATAAAGCTTTCCATTGCAGATAGGGTGTATCCCTTAACGATAGACCCAAAGCAGGAGGAAGGATTACGCAAAGCGGCCAAAAACATTGAGAATTTGGCCAAAAAGTTTGAGCAAAACTATGCCGTAAGGGACAAGCAAGACGTACTTGCCATGTGTGCCTTACAGTTTGCCTCGAAGATTGAGCAAGGTGGAATAGACCGCTCGGAAAATACCAAAGCTGTGTTGGAACGCCTTAAGGCGTTGGACGATTTGGTACACTCCAAGCTCGGGGAATAAGTTCTTTAAAATACATTTGTTACTGCCCACATTGGTAATTAATTTTTTGACAAACTCAACACTATTATAATTAAAAAGGGTGAGTTTAGGTTGTAAAAGCAGGCCCTACCTGTATAGGGATCCTTGAGCAGCTTGTTAGCCCTAAACCTGTAATTAGGAGTTTGTACAAAACTTCGGCCGATGTGGGCTTTTTTTATAACCAAACATTAATCAACATGGATAATATAATAGTACTTGTTGTGGCCGCAGTTGTGGGATTGGCGATAGGATTTGCCATTGCCAAAATGATGGAGAAGGGTAAGGCCACCAAAGTGATTTCCAACGCAAAAAAGGAAGCCTCAGATATCCTTAAACAGGCCAAAAAAGAAGGGGAGAACATTAAGAAAGACAAGATATTTCAGGCCAAGGAGAAATTTTTGGAACTGAAAGCGGAACATGAAAAGGTCATTATCAATAAGGATAAAAAGATTGCTGAGGCCGAAAAACGTACCCGCGACAAAGAATCGCAGATAAGTGGTGAACTTTCCAAGAACAAAAAGCTCAATGATCAACTACAGCAACGCATCAAGGAAGTAACGCACAAGAGTGAAATCCTTGACAAAAAGCAATCGGAAGCTGAAAAACTGCATAAAAGCCAAGTGCAACAATTGGAGGTGATTTCCGGACTCTCGGCCGAGGATGCCAAAAGTCAGCTATTGGAGTCCTTAAAGGAAACCGCGAAGACCGATGCAATGGCCTATTTGCAGAGCACCCTTGAAGAAGCTAAATTAACGGCTCAGCAAGAGGCGAAGAAAATAGTGATCAATACCATTCAGCGTATTGGAACTGAAGAGGCCGTGGAGAATTGTGTTTCCGTTTTCAATCTGGAATCGGATGACGTAAAGGGACGTATTATTGGTCGTGAAGGAAGAAACATTCGGGCGCTCGAAGCGGCGACAGGAGTGGAAATCATTGTGGATGATACACCAGAGGCCATTATTCTTTCTTGTTTTGATTCCGTTAGAAGGGAAGTTGCCAGACTTTCCTTGCATCGCTTGGTGACCGACGGTAGGATACACCCGGCCCGTATCGAGGAGATTGTAAAAAAGACGGAAAAGCAAATCAACGAGGAAATCGCCGAAATCGGGAAGCGTACGGTCATTGATCTAGGGATTCATGGGTTGCATCCCGAGCTGATCAAGTCCGTAGGTCGGATGAAGTACCGTTCCTCTTATGGACAAAACTTACTACAACACTCACGGGAAGTAGCTAAACTTTGCGGCATCATGGCTGCAGAATTGGGTCTGAATCCTAAACTTGCCAAACGAGCAGGACTCTTGCACGATATTGGGAAAGTCCCCAATTCGGAGGTTGAGGTTGAAACGCCCCATGCCATTTTGGGGATGCAATGGGCTCAAAAGTATGGTGAGAAAAAAGAAGTTTGCAATGCCATTGGTGCCCACCACGATGAAATTGAAATGACCACCTTGATTTCCCCAGTGGTACAGGTATGTGATGCTATTAGCGGAGCTAGGCCAGGGGCAAGGCGCCAAGTACTGGATTCCTACATCCAAAGGTTGAAGGATCTTGAAGATATTGCCTTCGGGTTCAACGGGGTACAAAAGGCATATGCAATTCAGGCCGGAAGGGAGTTACGGGTCATTGTGGAGAGCGAAAAGGTAAGCGACGACAAGGCGGCGGAACTTTCGTTTGAGATTTCCCAAAAAATCCAAACCGATATGACCTATCCGGGACAGGTGAAGGTAACCGTGATTCGGGAGACACGATCAGTAAACGTAGCTAAATAATTTTTTGCCTGCAAAGTAGGAGTAAGCAATCAGCGCCAGTGGCTCTGGTCGACTATTTGTATTTTGACTCATAGAGTTGTAGGTAAAAGTCACCTGGCACTTTAAAGTAGGTGACAAGTCCCCATCCCAAGTCTTCGATTTCACCCTTAAATTCTACTCCTTTTTTCTTTAGCTCCTCAACGGTATCCTCAATGTTGTCACAGTAGAAGGAGATATGGTGCGTACCTGATGGTCTGCCATTTTCGCCACTTTCGTCAGCATCCTCAATACCCATATCACCCCCTGCGGCAATATCAAAAATGAGCCAACCCTCACCGATATCGGTAGCTTTAAAGCCAATTTTGTCCCTAAAAAATTCACGCATTTCCTTTGCTTTCGAACTGTAGAACATTGTATTTATTCCCTTAATCATTTTACTTTGGATTTTTATCGGTTGTTGATTAAGAACATCTTCTTTTTGGGCTCTAATGGAATTTGATGCATAAACCCCATAAGTTGTTCTTTTTGATCTTTTTTTGGATTATGTTTCATTGGAAGGGCTTGGCTATTTTGTCAAATCAACTTTTGCAGACAAGTGTAAATTCATTCAATTATTGAGTGGATGGTATATGGTCATTGCCAGTTGAAGTTTCCGGATGTCTTATTCACTATTTTTAAAACCATAGATCGTCGTTTGCATACCGGCTATTTTCCACTGGCCATCCACTTTTTCCATAAGTCTTGTTTCCCGCTTTAGGCCTCGAATCGAATCTTTTTGTTCGTAGGTCACCCATGCTCCATTTTCGTACAATCGTACATCAATATCGTCGACAAGTTTTGGAAGGGGCTCTGGGTCAGGATGTTCTTCAATATAGGATTTTACAAAGCTGTTGATCTCATTCCATCCTATGGATTCTGAAAAAGTACTATCTGCAAAGTTCAAGTACGTTTTTGTAATGTTGGGGTCGTGGACCCATTTTTCTTTCCACCCTTCATAATCTCTTTGAAACGCTGCCGTGGTTTCATCGTTCAAGGTTTGTATTATGGCATTTTTTTCTTGTTTAAAAATCACAGTCTGATTTTTTGTTTCATCCATAGTATTCTTTTCTGCTTTCCTGCAGCCTGCTACAAATACAATTGTTATGAGTGCCAGCAGTATTAATTTTTTACACATCATCGCAAAACTTCACTAATTTGAACGGCGGGCTGAATATCTGTATAGTTCGGAATATCGCCAAGGATTTTTTCCGCATTGGGACCAAAAGCATCCTGATAGTCCGAAAGCTTATCGAAGTAAAAATATCCAATGGCAATATATGGAATCGGTTCGTCCGGTGTTCTTCCTGCTATTCCCTTATCAATTGCATACAGCTTCAATGGTTCGCCAAATAAATCAGCAACCATTGGCATGTGTTTGTCGGCATAGTAGTCCATGTTAAAGGTCTTGCCTTCCTCGTTTGGATACATGATCGCTACTTTGATCATGCCCTTTTCAATTTTGGGGGCATCGGACGATGAAATTTGTTTAAAACCGCTAAGCAGTGCAATGGCTCCAAGGGTGAGAATGAGAATTTTAGTTTTCAAAATATGATGTTTTTAAGGATTGCTATAAGGTACTATTTTCTGCTGGACGTTGTTTTTGTCATGTTCTTAATTTTCTCTAAATAATCCTCTGGGAAATCCAGCTGTTTGGCCAACTTATGTAGGGATATTGCATATGATGTGTTGGTTCCGGTCAGCGATTCCAAGGGCAAGTTGTAACAAAGGGCTGTGATAATTTCGTTTGTTTCTGTAATAATGTTGACTTCCTCTGGAATATAGTCAGCTACACTGGCTTCGGCATAAAGCTTATAAAGAGCGTCCTTATCGATGGTCATTACGATTCCATATGATCTTTCATTCTTGTATGGAAACAAAGAAGCTCGATTTCCAATTTTTAAAGCATAGTCATCGAGATGTCCTTTTCTGGGATTTGACGGTTTGATCCCATTTTTCTGCAAAACGGCGCTATCCATAAACAGGCCATAAAAGAATACTTCCATGTTCGTCTCCGTTTAGTTTTAAAACTTTTTCAAAATGTCATTCATGGAAAACTCCAAATTTGACCTTGATAATATTGTCCTTTGGATAATATTTTTATGTTTGACTGAGCTGGTACGACACTGTCTTTTGTATTATTGGTTACAGGTTCGAATTTAGACCATAATGTTTGTTAAGGTAATGAAATAAGGGGATTTTTCTGCCTTGCCATACCATAGTTGAACAAAAATGCTGTTGTGTATTTATATTATTCCCCGTGATACATGTTGTGAAACATTTTCGCCAGTTTGGAAGGCTCTTCTTTCCATGCATTGTACATTCCAAGTCCTATTTCTTCAGGAATAATATCCAACTCCCCACTTTCAACACTGCTCAAAATTGTTTTGGCAACACTGAGGGGTGAAGGCATATCCCAATCAATGCCTTTGTTCATTTCAGTATCAATGGCCCCAGGGTTTACCGCGTGAACCATTACCCCTTTTTTTGCCAATTCGATTCTTGCCGAGTAGGTTGCCGAGAGCAGTGCGGCTTTTGAAGCGGAATATCCAGCAATTGATGGTAAGGGGGAATAAGCAACAATCGAAGTAATATTGATTATTTTGGAAGGTGCATTTTTCTCCAGGATACCGGCAAATGCTCTCATCATATTCAATGTGCCATAATAGTTGACATTCATATCCGTTTCGATTTTATCCCGCGCTCCTTCCAAAATAGTGCCCGCATTTAAAACACCGGCATTGTTGATTAAGATTTGTGTATCACCAGCTTGTGAGGCGACTTTGGCAATCTGTTTTTTATCCGTTATGTCCAATTTAAGCTGGATTACTCTTTGGTCGTTAAAGTCTGGCATTTTGTCCAAATCCCTACAAGTGGCATACACTTTTTTCACCTCTTTGTCCAGTGCCGCTTGTACCAATCCCTTACCGATTCCACGGTTGGCTCCCGATATAAGAACAGTTTTGTTTTTTATTGTTTCCATATTTAATTAAAAATTTATGGCACAATAGTAATGGAGGAATTAGGCTGTTGAAACCCGATTCTTGCTGTATTTTGGTTTGGAGGTGAATGGATGTTTTTGTGGTGCACCCTATGTTTTGGAATAACAAGTTGTTGAAAGGCGGTCAATCTATCAACTCGTCCGTGATGATCAACGTATACTCGAACCTATTGACCAAAGGTTCGTTAAATTCCCATAAACTATTATTGATTGGGGTTTGTTCGTAAACCAAAATAAAATTTTCGTCTTCCATTTTGTAGAGCTTGATATCGGAGAAAACAAAAGATTCCGATGGAGTAATGGGATTTGTCTCTGAATTCAGGTCACTACCGATAGTTAGGGTAGATTGGGTTTCCACTTCTCTGAAACTATCCCTTTCATCCAATAGAAATAGGGTAATGCTCGAATCATTTTGAAGCAAATAACTCGTTTCGAAACCAGCATTATCGAAATCATCTTCACATTGAGTGGACATCAAAAGGGGAGCCAAGAGCACCAGAAGCAGTCTTTTCATTTGGGTCAGTGTTTTTGTAAGGATGTTGAAAATGGTAAAAAGTTGTGCCTAAAAAACAGAATAAACAGCAATGCTTGCACGATTGTACATAACGGAGCATGTACTTTTGATTATGGACCGACCGGTGGTAAAAAGGTATAGTGGTTATTGATGTAGTTTCTATTTTTCGCTTAAAAACTCCATTAATTTTTCTTTTCCGTTTCCCTCGATTATTTCATAATGAAAGGGATAAACATTTTCAAAATCGTAGTTCAATAGTTTTTTGCAGCTTGCAATCCGTTCAACAGGATTTTCATAATCAGCAGTATTTTCTTGTGTGAAATCCCTAATTTCTCCATTGGTATTGCCATAAAACGTGTCGCCCGTAAAAAGAGATTTTGATGTTTTCTCCAACACACAAATTGCTCCCGCACTATGCCCAGGAGTGTGGATTACTTCAACCTGTTCTCCAAATACAGGCATTTCTGTAAAAAAAACATCCGGTTGCATTCTTAACCATGGATGATGGGTATCGGCTTTATGTGCATGAACTTTAAGTCCTATTTCTTTTTGCCATTTGGTTCCATCAGCAATACCGCAGGAACCGTGCGACAATATCGCATATGCAGGTTTTTCAAAAGAAGAAACAAAATCGTCGATTTCTTTGGAGTAGGTTGGAATGTCAAAAAGTAATACTTTGTCATCCAATTCGATAAGGTAGGTATGTACCTTTTCACCGTAGAAGTACTGATTGTTTATTTCATAAACATTGGGCTGCAATTTTGTGTATACAGGTTCATTTTTCATATGGCAAGAACATAAAAAAAGCAAAATGCCGATATGTATTGGTGTCATTTTCATTAGTTTTTAAATTTCTACGACCTGTATCGCTTACAGATCAGAAAGTTGTGAACTACATGGATTGTTCCAGGCGGATTGAGCCTCTAAAACCTTCTTTTGCCCCTTTGTCGAATTTCCCAACGGCATACTATAGTGTAGCTCTTGGCATTGTTGGAGCGTGTTTGTCCAAATACCTAGCCTGTCTGGTTAATTGATTATCAATCTCTTCAATTTTTGTAACATAATGGGGATACACCGAAGCAAAGGTCATTTTTGCTATTCTTTCGTTATGTTCGGGCGTGACTTTCATTTCTAACTTGTTTTTTGGTTCTATGGCATTGCATACCTTAGTCATCCTATCTTTTTGTCAATTCCTTTTCCCAATCATTTGCCCCCTTTATTTTAAGTTTGACCATTTCGGTCTTTTTCCTTGAAAATTGAATGGTGTAAAAGCCGTATTGAATATAAGCACACGTACTTTTCAGAAGATAAGATACTGAATTTAAAGCAATAACGGTTCGAGCTTGCACCCGAACCGTTATTGTTCTTATACTTTGTTATGTGTTGATCAATTTGGGGAATGCAGCCCCATTTTGTTGCCCTCTGAATCAAGAAACAATGCAAAATAGCCACTTTCATCGGCATGGGGCGTTTTGGGAACGATGACTTTTCCGCCATTTTTATCGACTTTATCAAGAATTGGCTGAAGATTGTTTCCACCATCCAGATATATCGTTATGCCATCTGCTGAAGGTTGGTATCCTTCTCCTTTCACAATAAGACCGGTAACCATCTGTCCTTCGTATGGTAGTAAGCCCATTTCCATGCCCGGCATTTCCAGTTTTTCGATGTCAATATCCAATATTGCTTGATAAAACCCGATTGCACGTGAAATGTCTGTTGCTGGAATTTCAAAAATTGAAATGTAACTTTTCATGTCTTTTGAACTTTGATTTAAGATGGGTTCAGTCTTTTGTATTTCTAATTCAGGTTGGTTTTTGCTATTGCAAGCGGCAAAGATCAAGACCGCCACAGAAAGACTGAGCATGGTTGCTTTCATATTTTCCAATTAAAATGACGGATAAAACTAGTCTACCAAAGAGACATGAAATTGTAAAAATGCGACACGCTTCATTTACTTGTAGAAAATGGAAGAAAGCGTCATGTTTTCATTTCCCAGAAACGAGGACGGACTTATTCCGGTGAATTCCTTGAAGTCCTTGATAAAATGCGCTTGATCGTAGTACTGATTTTCATAAGCAATATTGGTAAGACTTTCTCCCTCTTCGTTAAGCAACATTTTTAGGGCACTTTGTAAGCGAATTACCTTCCCTAATTGCTTTGGACTGATGCCTATTTGTCTTACAAACTTTCTTTCAAGCTGTCTTCTTTTGGAAGGATCTTCTTTAAGAATATCTCTAATGGACGTACTTCCCTTTGTTGCCAAGAGGGCATCGATGGTAGTTTTAACAATAGTGTCAACCGTTGATTGTTGGCTCAATTTCTTAAGAAGAAAACGTTCGATGATGGCTATTCTTTGTTCAGTGTCAGTTGCTTGAATGATGTCTTGCTCCAATTTTTTGGCAATCCCTTCTCCAAACAACGTTTCGATAGGGGTTTCCTTATTTGCCAGTGTACTGATCGGGACAGTCACGAAATTGGCAAACCCATAGGGATAAAAACGGATTGCGAAGGTATCTACATATCCTGTTGGTTCAATATAAAAAGGATCAATGGTTTGCCCCAATACCATGGCACGAGGTTGCAGAATGAAATTGTCTTCGGTGGTATATCGTTTTATATCATCCCCAAGTATAAATGCCATTTCGATTGTGCCATCGGGAATGATACGTTGCCTTTGGGGATTATCCGTTGCCGGAACTTCCAAGGTCCAATAACAACTGATCAATGATTCTAAATTTGTACGGGGTTGAAATGTTTGATAATTCATTTGAACTTTTTACTTCTTTGATTTTAAATTTTCAGTCTGGCAGATAATCCCCGAACAAATTCCAATCCATTGAATTTCCCCAACCTTGTCCATGGTCGCTAGTACTTATGCTTTTATGCCCTTCAGATACCTTGTGCTTACCATAGGCGAGCAAGGCCAATATCTTTCCTGGTCTAAGATGTTCACTTGCCCAACTTAAGGGTGAATCTCCATTGCTATCCTTTGCTTTTTTGTCCGCCCCATTTGCTATCAAGAAGGAAATTGTTTTTTCATCGGCATAGGCAGCTGCTCTATGAAGCGGGGTTTCTCCTTTTGTACGAACGTCACGCATAAATGCACCAGTTTCCACTCCCGGAATTGTCTTTGCGTTGATGTTCGCACCTTTTTCAACCAAGAGCTTGACCACGTAAAAATAATAGGGTCTACCAGCTTTGGATAAAGCGTTGTGAAGTGGGGTTTCGTTTGTTTTGTCAACACAGTAATTTACGTCAGCTCCCTGATTTATTAAAAAGTCGCAGACTTTCCAATGGCCAAAAAAAGCCGCATTTCCAAGTTCATCATTTATATTGATGCTCTCTAAAGTACCACCGTTTTCAACTACTGATTTTAATCCTGTGACATCATCGTAATAGACTAACCATTGAAGCGGTTTTACCACACCTTTGTTGAGGGTCTCTTTCCAATTTGGCATTTTCATTAACTCAACAATGCAATCAGTTCTGCCACGACTTATGCGTTCAAGTACGTCTGATAGATTCATGTTTAACATTATAATTGATGACAACCTTTCGAATGAAAACAAGCTTTAACGGCGTTTATCTCTTGTTGGTATCTGTTTTTCCATTTCTTTTCTAGTAAGGAATTGGACACTGGTTCTTAAAAAATTCTCCAAGTTTGGACCCGTTATGGCAATATGTCCCGTATTCGGAACAATCCATAATTCTGAATTGGGCAAAACTTTATATAAAGCAAATGCCATATCAACATCGAGTATTTCATCACGATCACCATGAACGATTAAGCAATTCGATTTGATCGCCTTTACTTCTTCATCCTCTAAATTGATTTGATAGTTGAGATTTTGGTCAAAAAGAGCTTTGATTTGACTCTCACCGTGATGATGTATTTCCTTGAGTTCTTCAAAAAATAAACTGGGCAGATTTTCATAGGAAAATGAACTGCTGGATTCATTATTTTCTCCACCATT
>JANQRD010000169.1 GCA_028284725.1 Allomuricauda sp.
TTTTTAGGGCTTTTTTACATATGGTCCAGAGAATCGCTCTGTGAATCTCTTTTTCATCCCAAAAATCAGGTTCTATGGATTTTCTTCGAAGGCCATTCCTTGCCTTGTACTTTATCCCTCAAAGCGAACCTTTTAAAAAGGGTAGTTCCCAGATTATCCAATTTTTTCAGGAATATCGGAGAGACTATTCTTTGATATAACCATTAACTCATGTTGGGAACAGGTCAACCCAAACCGACCATTCATCAATTGCTGTAGAAAATCAAAACCATTCCTCTCTACTTTCACGGTATAATTCACTTTCTATCAACCTTATAAACAATTCTTTATGGAAAAGAGAGATTTTTTAGGCCTACGGGTAATCACCTTTAGTATGGCCCTTTTTGCATTGATTTCTTGTAGCAACGATGATGGTTGCACGACTCAAGACTTTTATCTTGATAAAGATAAAGATGGCTTTGGGGCTGGAACACCAACCAAAGCATGTACAGCACCCGACACAACTGTTGGTCAATACGTCACCAAAAGTGGGGACACTAACGACAATGACGCTAATATCAACCCAGATTGCGAGTTGGTTTTTTACTTGGATTCAGATAACGACGGCTTCGGTGTCGGAGACCCTATTTTCTTCTGTAAAAACCCTGACAAAGATTCATATACGGATAACGACACTGCTTTTGACTGTGATGACAGTGATCCTAACCTTAACCCTGATGTTTTAATAACCTATTACCAGGATAACGATGGCGATGGTTTTGGAGACCCTAACGGGCAGACTAATACGTTATCTATATGTGTTCCCGCACCAGAGGGGTTTGTTGACAATGATGATGATTGCGATGATACCAATGAAAACGCAAATCCAGATGCAGGACAAATCACCTACTATCCAGATGCTGACAATGACGGCTATGGAAATAGTGAAGGAGCTACCGTAGTTCAGGATTCTTGTGATGAGCCACCTGCTGATTATTCCTTGATTACGGGAGATTGTAACGACAATGACCCCGACATAAATCCAGACGCTGAAGAAGATCCAAATGATGGCATTGATAGCAATTGTGATGGTGAAGCTGAGACAGCTATATGGACAGGGCCTGATTTCCAGTTCTCTAAACTGGATAATGTAGATTGGATTAATGATACTCAAAACCATGATCAGTTAACGGAGAACATTGCACTTACTAGGTCAAACAATGGGTACATAACCAACATATCCTGGTGGGTAAACGAAATTTTACAAAACCCTACTGAAAATGAAGATTTACCGTGGGAATACTACGGAAGACAAGCGCAAGCAGACCCTGTTGCCAATGTAGGAAGTGAAGTGCCAAACGGAGGCCCTCAAGGTATACGTTGGGCCATCCTGGAACAAGGTGGCCAAACGGAGGCTTGGGACAATTTTGACCTGTACGGACAGCTTGGAGAACCAACCAATTTTTATAGTTTTAACAATATCGTTACCATGTGCCAGCTGTTGAACTCAGGTTTTAACATTGTATCCATTAATGACGATTTTGGAATTGACAATACCTCGGAAGAAAGTTCCAGTGATTATGCAAGTAACTTTTTCCAAGATTTGGAAAACATTGTGCTAGGGGTGTGGCTTCAGGAACAAAATATTTACCTCACGTTGACCTTTAGCGAATTAGGCCTTAATAATGGGGGAAGTATGACCTATACCCGCTCTACACCCAATAATTAAGATCCGAACCGACCAAAAACCAAAGCCTTGGAAAAATCCAAGGCTTTTTTATTTGGACATTACTGATTTTCAAAGACACAAAGCGGGTAAGCGAATTGGAAATATTGAAAGTGACATGCAGTTTACAAGTGCATTTAAACTTTTGAGGATTTTAAAAATATTATTGAATATACGGTATTTTCTTTCCCCCAAGTTATAATTTCCTTAACAAGAGAATCCCTAATTTTTTTAAGTATTTCGTGCAATGTCATGTGAAAACCCCTATGTATATTGCAGTGTCTTTAAGTATAGAAGGTGTTGATAAGAACTTCCTCAACTACTATCAACATACTCCTAATAGGTTAGTTTTAAGGTATTGTAAACCCTAAAACTTTCTTATTATGAAAAAACTAGAAAACAAAATCCTATTGCTAATCGGGATAATTGCCTTAGCAGTATCCTGCGAAACACCATCGATTGATGAAGAAGAAAAATCAGTTGTCACGGATGTTGAAATACTTTCTCCGGACAAAAGTAAGAGCAAATGTACAGGCTGTAATAATTAGCCTGCTTATTCTCTGCGCTATTGCAGGAAGATTGATGTACGTAGGTTATATAGGGGACAACGACATTGAGGGCAATTTTTTTGACTTCGGGTGGTTGTCCGTCTTTTTATACAATCTTGGGGTAGAAATCTCGCTTCTTTCATTCGGTGCACTTATGTGGATATCCACCAATTTCCATCCGAAAAAGTCTAAATCAAAGAGACTATTTCGCTTCGTTTCGATAGCAATGATGTTATTGGCTTTTTTCTTTTTAAGCTGGATATTTACAGACAAACCATATTGGTCCGATCATATCGAGATTATTTTTGCTGTTTTGATCTGTATTCCCACTACAATTCTATTTGTGACATTTGTTATGTTCATTTCTCGTGAAATCTCTAACATGAGGGAATTTAGAAATATGGTGATTGATTTTTTTGTTGAATTGAGAAATGTCCATGTTCTAGGTCTTATAAAAAACGCAAATAAATTAGAGTCAATTGATAGTGACAATCTAGAAAGGAAAGCCTATTTGGAGGTAAAAGCCCGATTAAAACTTGAGCGAAAAAAAATAACCGCCAATCTCGATAGGAAATTACAACAAACTGCAAATGAGATTCTTTCCCAGTAAAACAATTCGTTTCGCTTTCCATTGAGTTTCATGATAAAGTAACCCAACCTTTAATTTTCATTGAATTTCACGAACAAATTCCTACTTTGGATGCCTTCCCATACTTCTGATTAATGCTCGCAGCCTATTAATCTCAGGAAGTCATGACCAAATCTAAATTTTCTATACCCCACAAAAGTCCATACGCAGACATTACCACAGTAACGCACCGCGAATTAGTCTATGAACAAGGTTTTTATTATAGTAACCTTGGAACTATATTAATCCACTCTCAAGCGCTAAATCAAGGATTTTGGGCCTTGTTTTGTTTTTACCATAACAATCGATACCACTATTTAAGTACTGAAAGTGAATTGAAATTCACCCGTCGAAGCCTAGCGATATTGGCGGGTAAATTTGCTAGGGATATTTATCATTCTGAAAGGGAAAAAAGAGAAAATCTCACATAGGTGATTAAAAATTAAGTCATTCAATGAAGGTGTACAAAATTGTGCTCCCTTAAATCGGTAGTCATTTTTTATTTTTCCAAATACTGAAAACACGTACGGAACGGGGTTATGTCCCGTATGTGTCAACTTCCAACAGGCAGTAGCAAACTAGGTTTGTTTACTATCATTTCCATATATAATGAACCAAATAACCTACAGGCTAATTGGAAATTCCATCGTTTCCATCCGGGTTATCAGGAGTTATATTACCAGCAAGACTTTTCAACTTAGGTTTGTAAAATGCCTCAGCACATTTATCCGAGTCAGCGGAATAAGGCACTTGACCACGGCCGGCCGAATAGCCCGCAAATTGTCCCAACGCAAAAAAACTTTTGTTCTGGTTTTGAACCAGGTTGTTATAGTAGGTAGCAAAAATGGACTTTGCCGTACTGATTACTCTTGGTGATGTATCCACCCTCAGTGAGGCCGAACTAAACGTTTTTTTCTTACTGTCATATTTTAAGTACCGAATTTCAGCGCATTCCACGTTGGAAATGCCCTGGGCCGCATAGTTGTAATGGTATACCCAATCAGTATAGCCCCTTTTCCAGCCACAGTCGTACTGTTTATTCGAAAAAATACCGTAGCCGTCACAGTTGTTACCACCAACTACTATGGTAGCATTATGGGAAGTCAACTCCTCTGCAGTTGGATCTTCCAATAACGGTTCTTCTTCGTTTTCACAGGCGATCAAGGCAAGCAGCGCCATGGGTAGGAATAGCATTTTCACATAATTTCTCATGATACTTCAATTTTAAGTTCATAAATCATTTTGGGGTGGGTTAAAATGTCCACCTTTAAATGTAGGAAATATCCTATTTAATCCACCTGTTGCTGTTTGCTTTTTCGATAAGATGCAGTCACATCCAAAACCTGATAAGAAATTAAAAAACGGAAAGAAACAAAAAAGCCCCAGCGAAAACCGGAGCTTTAAAAAAGCTGGGTGGAAGACCGGGTTCGAACCGGCGACCTCTGGAACCACAATCCAGCGCTCTAACCAACTGAGCTACAACCACCATTTAAAGCGGATGCAAAAATACTTTTTTTATTTATCCAGTCAAAAGATTTTTTTGGTTTACCTAAAGCTTCTGTAATATTTTTTTTGTTGCACAAGATTATCGCCAAATGTAAGTCTAACATAATGTTTCATGATGTAAATAAAATGTGGTGCCATATGTTAAAACATCGATGAAATGCACACTTTGCACGCCGAAACACACAAAAAATGACAGTTCACAACATTTAGTTCACAAAGCCAGGCTTCAAAATTATTTTTACGCGCGAAGTATTGTTTTAAATCCTATGTCCCAAAACGACAAAACTACCGAAAGTAAAAACCTATTTTTAAAGGCCACCCTATTTGTGCTTGCCTTGATTTTTGCGTTGAACATTCAAGCACAAAAAGGTAAAAGGGACAGTATCTTTTATCGACTTAAGCGTTTGGAATCCACCAATCGTTTCAATCCACAGGACACTACCCATATTAATTTACTGGTAAGTCTGGCCTACTCCTATCGATTCATTAATAACGATAGTTTGCATTCCATTTCGGAACGTGTGCTAAGGCTCAGTAAAGACATCGATTTTAAACATGGAAAAATAAAGGCTTTACAAGGTTTGGGCAATTTCCATTCGGATGAAGGAAATCGGAAAAAATCCATGATGCTTTTTAAAAGAGCACTTCGCTTGGCCCGTTCTGTAGATGACAAAAAATGTGAGTTGAGCATCATCAATGCTTTGGCGCACGACTACAGTTACGAGGGTAATTATGCAGAGGCACTGAACCTATACCTAAAAGGTATTGATGTGGCCAAACAGACCAACGATCAACAGATGCTTTCCATTCTCAATGAGAACATCGCCAACCTGTACGCCAACCAAAAAGATTTTAAAAATGCCCTTGTGTTCTACGACACTGTACAGGCCATCAACAAAGCTCTTGGAAATGAGGTTTTTCACGCAGAAACGCAGAGTAACATGGCCTCACTCTACAAAGATTCCAAGAACTTTGACCATGCCATGTTCAACATTAACAAGAGTATTACCACTTTTGAAAAGCACAAAATATATGATTGGTTAGCCTATGCTTATGAGGTAAAGGGAAGCATTTACCTGGAACAGAAAAAATACCAGTGGGCGCTGTATTGGTACGACCAAAGTAACATGCTCCACGACCAACAATTGGACGACGACAGGGAGAAAATCCAGCTTTTGAACGGTATGGCCCAGGTATACCTAGGTTTGGGAAAGGACAGTCTTTCCATGGTCTATGCGAGTGAAGGACTGCGCTTATCCAAAAAAATAAAATCCCTTCAAGGCGAGATTGACTGTGCGGAAACCCTGTATCTATTGTTTAAGAATAAGGGGGACAATGTTGCGGCCTTAGCGCATTTGGAAAACTTTAAAAAACTTTCTGATTCCCTTTCTAAGGACAAAAACAAACAGAGTCTCTCATTATTGGAGACCAAAATGCAATACCAGCAGGAAAAGCAGGAGCTTATTGCCGCAAACCAAAGGGCTTTGGCCAAGCAACGGAATTATATTTACATTTCTGTTTTGGTCTTTTTGATCTTGGGAACAATTCTATTCATTGTTCGTCGCAGCGCTCTCATCCATAAGAAACTGCTCAGGGAACTACAGGAAAAATCAAAAGCGGTCAGCGATCGCGAAACCCAATTGAACGAAATCAACCAAACCAAGACAAAATTGCTGTCCATTATCGGCCATGATCTACGAGGTCCAATTGGTGCATTACAGGGAATGCTAAAACTGTTTACCGATGGTGAAATTGGGAAAAGTGAGTTTATCTCCTTTATCCCAAAATTAAAATCGGACGTTGAAAATATTTCCTTCGCCCTAAATAACCTATTGTCGTGGGGGCAGACCCAATTAAATGGAATTTCTCCAAAACCAAAGCGAATCTCGTTGGATAAACTGGTTTGCGGAAATGTGCAACTGTTATCTGAGGTGGCAGGCAGTAAGTCCATCAAAATTATAAATCAATTGCCCGAAAATCCCCAGATTTGGGCGGATCTTAACCATATCGATATCGTAATTCGAAATCTGTTGAGCAATGCCATCAAATTCACGCCTGAAAATGGTTTGATTACCATTGAAGCCGAGGAAAAGAGAAACGTGTGGCAAATAATGATTCGCGATACGGGCATTGGTATGAACAAGGAAATCCAGAAGAAAATCTTTGAAAATACAACCAACATTACCACTTACGGTACCAACAATGAGCGTGGTACAGGTCTTGGACTTTCGCTCTGTAAAGAAATGATTATTAAGAACAAAGGTGAAATTTGGGTGGAAAGTGTATTGCGCAAAGGAACTACCTTCTTCTTTACCCTTCCCAAAGCCTTAAAGAGATACCAGCAGGCCAGCTGATCAGATCAAGCTATCCAAATTATCGACCGCCACAAACCGTTCCACGGTAAAACCTTCTGCATGCTCCACGCCTATTAACCGTCCCAGGTCTCGTGCCCTGTAATTGACACTATCGATAAAATTTTTGCTGCTAATGGGCGTTTCGGGCTCGTTGCTTTTTGGGTCGTAAAACTGTGAACTGTACGCCACAATGGCCTCCGTTTTCTTTTCAATAAAACCGGATACGTCCATCAGAAAATCAGGTTCCAGATTTTTCCACTGTATAAAATGATAGACCAATTTGGGACGCCATGCTTCCTGCCATCGATCATCTCCGTCCATTTTAGTATCGACCTTAACCAGTCCGCTTAAAAAACAGGCATCACTGACCAACTGGCTGCCACGGGCATGATCAATATGGCGGTCTTCGATGGCATTGCATAGCACGATTTCAGGTCGATATTTACGGATGATTTTGACGAGTTCAAGTTGGTGTTCTTTGTCGTTCGCAAAAAAACCATCGGCAAACTCCATATTTTCCCTAATGGCCACACCCAATATTTTTGCAGCTTCGGCAGCTTCTTTATCCCTGATTTCGGCCGTGCCTCGGGTACCCAGTTCCCCACGGGTCAAATCTACTATTCCAACTTTTTTCCCTCTGGATACTTCTTTGGCAATGGTTCCTCCGGCACCCAGCTCGGCATCATCCGGATGGGCCCCAAATACTAAAATGTCTAATTTCATAATCGTTCTATACGGTAACCGTGGCTATTTTGACCTTGGTGATGGCCTGTTCAATATCGTTGATCAAATCCGCTACCTCCTCGATTCCCACGGAGAATCGAATCAATGAATCCTTAATCCCCTGCTTCTCTCGGTCTTCCGGACGCATCAACGCATGTGAGGTTTTCACCGGCGAAATTACGGTACTTTCCAATCCGGCCAAACTCATGGATGGCTTTATAAGTCGTAATGCTTTAAAGAATTGGGAAACATCAATATCAGGATGTAGCTCAAACGAGAGCATTCCACCAAAACCATGCATTTGCGACTTTGCCAAAGCATGCTCGGGATGCGTCTCCAATCCGGGGTAGTACACTTTTTCCACATCGGGAGAGGCCTCAAGATATTGTGCCATTTGCATCGCATTTTCATTTTGGGCTTTTACTCGGATGCCCATTGTTTTAATGCTACGTTCCAAAAGCCAAACGGTGTAATCGCTTAAACTACCCCCGAAACAAATGGCACTTTGGTACACCTGATCAATATGTGCTTGGGAAGCAACTACAGCTCCTGCACACAGATCCGAGTGCCCACCCATATATTTTGTGGCACTGTGCATTACGATATCAATTCCGAAATCGATAGGGTTCTGGTTGATGGGACTGGCAAATGTATTGTCAATCATGGAGATAAGCCCATGCTTTTTGGCAAGCTGGGCGATTCCTTCCAAATCCGTTATGGTCAACAATGGATTGGATGGGGTCTCGATGTGGATTACCTTCGTATTCGGTTGAATGGCTTTTTCAAAATCAGTCACACTCCATCCCTCCGTAAACGAGTATGAAATACCATATTTTTCCAATTGGGTGACGGCAAAGTTATAGGTACCTCCATAAAGCGTCTGTTGGAACGCCACATGATCGCCCGCCTGCACGAAGGTCATCAAGGCCGTGCTGATAGCTGCCATGCCACTGCCAAAAATCAAAGCAGCTTCGGCATGCTCCAAAGCCGCTATTTTTTGGGACAATCCCTCTTGGTTGGGGGTATTGAAATATCGTGGATATCTTTTTTTATCAACTTCCTCAAATCCGTAGGAGGAACTCATGTACAAGGGAGAAGTAACCCCCTTAAAGCGCTCGTCCTCCAAATTGCCCTCATGGGTACAGATGGTGTTTATGCCTTTTTTGGTTTTGTCCATACCGAAAAACTTTCGGCTAAAGATACAAAACCGCCTACACCTGCACCTGTTTCCAATTTCCTTTTTTGAACCAGATCATGGCCATTACCGCAAGCAAAACTTCGGCGGCCGTAATTGCGATAAAAACACCCATCGCTCCAAAATCCAAAACCAAAGCAGCTATATAGGCCAATGGTAATTGGAACATCCAAAAGGAGAAAAAGTTGATTTTCGTGGGCGTCTTGGTATCCCCCGCCCCATTGAACGCCTGAATGACTACCATGCCATAGGCGTAGAACACATAACCAACCGCAATTACCTGTAGACAGAGCGATCCACTCTCCACAACATCGGGCGTGTCATTGAACCAGGAAATAATGGTCTTCGCGAAAAGCAAATAGACCAGAGAAACAAGTCCCATAAAATACGCATTGTACTTGCCCGTTTTCCATACGGATATCTCAGCCCGCTCCGGTTGTTGTGCACCAAGATTCTGTCCAACCAAAGTGGCTGCGGCGTTGCTCATACCCCAGGAAGGCATCAAAGTGAACATAATCACCCTAATCGCAATGGTATACCCCGCCAGCACCTCGCTCCCAAATTCGGACATGATTCGCATCAAAAAGACCCAACTTGATGTACCGATCAAAAATTGAGCGATACCTCCCAACGAAACCTTGACCAAGTTGTACATGACCTGAAGGTTAACAACTAAATCTTTCAGCGCCAAACGAATCTTGCCCCATCCAAAGAAAAGAATGCCCAACTGGAACAAAACTGCTGTTCCCCGTCCAATATTAGTGGCAATTCCCGCCCCCATTACCCCATACTCGGGGATTGGGCCCAATCCGAAAATAAAAATGGGATCCAGAATAATATTAAGCCCATTGGAAAGTACCAAAGTCCACATGGCAATGGACGCATCACCTGCTCCACGGAAAATCGCATTGATCAAAAAGAGCAACATGATGGTAATATTACCTCCAATTAAAAATTGGGTGTAGCCATATCCCTCGGCAACCAAATCGGGTTCGCCTCCCATCAATGCCAAAATATCCTTGGCATACAGAATCCCCACAACACCTAGCACTATGGAGACCACAACACCCAGACCTATAGCCTGTACCGCAGCTACCCGGGCACCAGCGACATCCTTCTCCCCAATTCTTCTGGCCACCACGGCGGTTGCAGCCATGCTCAGACCAATGGCCAGCGCATAGATCAAAGTTATCACTGACTCCGTCAGACCAATTGTAGCTACCGCATTTACACTTACTCTGGAGACATAGGCAATGTCCACCAAAGCGAAAATGGATTCCATAAGCATCTCCAAAATCATGGGAATTGATAACATGAAAATGGCCTTTCGGATGCTGCCAGAGGTGAATTCAGTTTCTTTTCCGGTTACTGCAATCCAGAAATAACTGAAGAATTTTTTTATAGAAGATGTATTTGAATTTGTCATTATTAAAGAATTATGTTGTAAAAAAGAGTGGAAATGTCACAAGACCGAAAAGTGTTTCGGTTACTTCTTTGGCTTAAAGCCTGTGGTGACATCTATGGCGTACATAATTCTTATAACTTCATGATGGCGCAAAGATGGGATTTTTTTTTGAAGTGGAATATGGGTAAAGAATTATTTAACATAATTCACTCGATATCGCCATAGGCTGATACCGCCCAAAATAAAGACACCCAAAACGGTATACCAAACAAAAGAAGGCGTGATTACCTGATCTCCGCTGGCGTAGCTGTGCAGCCCTACCAAGTAAAAGTTGACTCCAAAATAGGTCATCATAATGCTCGCAAAGGCAATGATGCTGGCAAAACTGAAGGTCCATTTGCTCCGTAATCCTGGAACCAAGCGCATATGGAGCACAAAGGCATATACCATAATGGAAATCAAGGCCCAGGTTTCTTTGGGGTCCCAACCCCAATAACGTCCCCAACTTTCATTGGCCCACTGTCCTCCCAAAAAGTTACCAATGGTCAACATAATGAGCCCAACAGTCAACGCGAGTTCGTTAATGATGATCAATTCTTTGAGATTGAGCTCCATTTTTTTCTTATTCTTTTTGGTGGTAAGTATGATAAGT
>JANQRD010000205.1 GCA_028284725.1 Allomuricauda sp.
GCCTGAGTGCGTTGGCAGTGATTGATTCAGACCTTTTGGTAAAACAGGACGGGCAGATACTTTCCACGACAGCCGTGAAATTAAATCCCCTAGAGTTAATGACGTTGGATGTGGAACTGGACGCTTCCAAAGATTTCTCAGTGGAATTGGGCGACAATCTACTGCAGTATTCATCAAAAAGAGAAGACCAACTTACTTCAAGACCGACCTTGCCTAACAAGGATTTTGATTGGGATTCCGCCATTGGTCATTTTACCCTTGGTCTCGAAGCCGAAAAACTATATGTGGTTAAAGGTGGCCATCCCTGGAAAGTAGCCCAGGAGCACTATCTAAAAAGTCTTGAAAAAGATCCCGCCTTTGCTCCAGCGCTCAACCGAGTAGCCTACAACTTTTACCGAATGATGGAATATGATAAGGCTTTGGAATACACTAACAAATCATTGTCCATAGATACCTACGACCCAGAAGCCAACTATTTGTATGGTATCATCAACACCAAATTGGGAAAAACTACAGATGCTAAAAGTGGATTCTCAATCGCCTCCCAAGCGACATCGCACCGAACCGCTGCCTATACCGAATTAGCGAAACTGTACTTGAACGAAAAGAACTACTCCGTTTCCCTGGGCATGGCAGAGAAAGCGATACGGTATAACCAAACCAATATGGTCGCATTGCAAATAAAGGCTCTGGCCCAACGCCTAATGTATAAACTTGATGAAGCAAAAGAAACTTTGTCCCAATTACATTCGTTGGACAATACCAGTGCTTTTGTCGCTTCTGAAGAAGCCTTATTGGGTATAGCTTCAAATGGAGGTCTCGCAAAATTGATAACAAATGAGCTAAAAGAAGAATCATACCTGGATTTGGCATTACAGTATCACGATTTTGGCCTACAAAAGGAAAGTATTTCAGTACTGAAACAGAGCCCAAAAAATGCCAAGATACTCTTACTTTTGGCTTATTTGGACCGACCTAACCGCACACAATGGCTAAAACAGGGCATTGATGCATCACCAATGTTGATTTTCCCTTTTCGAACTTCCATGTATGAAGCCTTAAAGGATCTTATGGCTTCCAGCGATTATTGGAAGCTAAAGTATTATACCGCACTGATACTTTGGAAAAAGGAAAGCCCCCAGGAGGCTAAACAGCTAATGCTGGAATGCGGAAATAATCCGGATTTTGCACCTTTTTACTTGGCAAAGGCCGATTTATTTGCTGATGATCGTTCCGCAGTAAAAACAGCTTTGGATAGAGCCAAAGAAATAGATGGCAACGATTGGCGGGTAAATTTGGCCTTAGTGGATTTTCTTCTCGAAGAAGGAGAATACCAAAAAGCAGCTGGCATAGCCAAAAAAAGTCACGCGAAGCACAAGGAAATTTCAATTTTGGGGATGCGCTATGCAAGCTCCTTGTTGAAGCTGGAAAAGTACAGGCAGTGTCTGGATTTTTTGGAGAACTTTGAAATAATTCCATTTGAAGGAGCTGTGGAAGGCAGGCAGATTTATTTTGAGGCTACTGTAAATTTAGCTTTGGAATCCCTTCAAAAGAAAGATTATCAAAAGGCTATGGCTTTCGCGGAAAAAGCTAAGCTTTGGCCTAAAAAGTTGGGCTCTGGAAGGCCTTATAACCCAGATGAGCGATTAAATGATTACATCATTGCCCATTGTCAACAGCAACTGGGAAATCAAGAAAAGGAGAAAGAATATCTATCAAAGATAGTTGACTACAAGCTCGACCCTGGCCATAAAGAGCATTCATGGATTTATCTCCAGTGCAAGGCACTTAAAACCCTGAATCGTGCTTCCGATGCCGAAAAACTAATCCAAAATGTGTTTCAAAAGGATGGTGCTAATACGCATGTACAGTGGATAAAAGAGATAGAGGAAGGCCATAGATCATTACATACCGTGACCAAAGAGCTTGAGGAAAAAGACAACAAAAAGGTTCACGATAACCTGTTCTTGTTGATGATAAAGCTTATGCAAATAACCAACGGAGCAAAGGCATGAAAAAACCACTGAATGTACAATTTACCTACTTACTGATTTTTTTAATAACAGTTTTGATTCTCAGTTGTCGGGATAAGACTTCTGGGGAAAATGAAACAGGGAAAGTTGCTTTCTATTCCATGGAGGATTTTAAAGCGCTTCCTAAAATAGATGTGCATGTGCACATCAATACGGAAAACAAAAATTTGATCAAGCTGGCAAAGGAATATAATTTCAGGTTGCTGAACGTTTCGGTCGATGCTCCTCTAGGACGCATCCCGATTAAGGAACAGGTGCGGTTGCGTAAATTTCACTATGATCAAGACAGTAGTTTTATGGGCTATAGCACGGCATTTTCATTGAAAGGCTGGGATGAGCCTGACTGGGCCAACAAGGTGATCAAGCAATTGAAAGAAGATTTCGATAATGGAGCCAATTCCATCAAAACCTGGAAAAACATCGGTATGGACGCCAGGGATAAAAATGGGAATTTGATTGCTATCGACGACCCCAAACTGGATCCTGTTTTCAAGTTTATTAAGGACGAGGGGAAAGTGCTGCTGACCCATGCTGGCGAACCATTGAATTGTTGGTTACCACTGGACTCAATGACAGTAAAGAATGACAGGGATTATTTCAGCAGGAATCCGAAATATCACATGTACAATCATCCTGAAATGCCACCCTATGAGGAACACATTGAGCGGAGGGACAACATGTTGGAAAAGAACCCGGATCTGCTTGTTATAGCCTTTCACATGGCGAGTCTGGAATGGAGTGTGGGTGAACTCGCCAAATTTTTGGACCGGTTTCCCAAAGCCACGGTGGATTTGGCTGAGCGTATGAGCCATACACAATACCAATCCCAAAGGGATTTACAAAAAGTCAGGGAATTTTTCATCAAATATCAAGATAGAATTATCTATGGAACCGATTTTGGTGAAAGCCATATGACGGACCCGCGAAGATTGGTAGAGTATATGAAAGAGGTTTGGACGAACGATTGGAAATATTTTAATACAGATGAAACCTTTATGGTGCCTCAATTGGAAACGCCGGTTCAGGGATTGTCACTTCCAAAAGCGGTTGTGGGTAAGATATACTATCAAAACGCGAAACGAATGTTTCCCGATTCTTGGAATTAAAACAGATTGTAATGAGTTGTTCAAAAAGTGTATTTCGAAGTTTGTGCTCATTGTCTCTTACAGCATTTTTATTACTGGGTTTAGGCTGCAAAAGTGAACCCAAAAAGGCAATCAAGTACAGTATCCTCCTAGAGAAAATGGGCAGTGCCCAGCACAACCTTATCAAAAACAAAATGACCGGGAGCAACCAGGTTATCATTTATAAAGACGGCGAGGCAATTTATGATAGTATCGTCAATTCCGGTTTAACAGGTGATGCGGATATCACCGACAAAACCATATTTCCTATTTGGTCCATGTCCAAACCCATTACTACCGTGGCCGCAATGATTCTTTTTGAGGAAGGGAAATTCGCCATGGAAGACCCCATTGAAAAGTTTCTCCCCGAAATGGAAAACTTGCAATGCTTGGACGAAGAAGGAAATAGTTATCCCTGTAAAAAATCGGTTACTGTTTTCGATTTGTTGGCTCATCAATCAGGATGGGGATATTACCCTTTTGATGATCAGGGAAATCGCATTTTAATAAGGGATTTGCATTTTGAGGACCTAGAGGATTTTTCCAAAACCATTGCCGGGAAACCTTTACAATTTGAACCTGGTGCACGCTACCAATACGGTGTGAATACTTCGATCTTGGGAAGGTTGATTGAAGTCATTTCGGGACAAACCTTTTATGTGTTTTTAAAAGAGCGGGTTTTGGATCCCCTTGAAATGGAGAACACCAAGTTTTATTTAACTGCAAGCGAACGGGATTTGGTCCAACCGCTTTTTCGAAAAGATGACTCCGGTTTTGGATTTTACTTAGGAGGGCATGATGAACTGAGCTATAATAAAGAGTCAAAGACACAATTGGGAGGGGCAGGGTTGGTTTCCACCACGGAAGATTATGCTCACTTTTGCCAAATGCTTTTGGACAATGGTGTTTACAAAGGTCAAAAATTATTGGATTCCGCTTCAATAAAAATGATGACATCAGTAATCAACCCTGAATTAAATAGAGGAACTTTTATAGGTTTTTCAACAGGATTTTCCATGTTCAACCTTACCGACACCGAGAGAGATGCAACTGGATCACCGTCGGGAATATTTGGATGGGGTGGCTATCATGGCACCCTCTTTTGGATAGACCAAACAAACAACCTTTATGGTTTGGTAATGACCCGGAACTCCTTACCCGCTAGAGAAACATTTAGAACGGTACGAAAGGCAGCATATCAGGGGATACAATAGCATTACAATGTTCACGGAAAAGAACTTCTCGTACGCCTTACTGCTATTGGTCGCCCTACAGCAACCATGTAATGCTCAGGAAGAAATCCATCCAACCTATGTTCAAAAAATCGAACCCACTCCTTTTTCCTTTGAGATGACCCTGGCACCAAGTGGGATATTTTTAATGGGATCTGATTCGATTGCCGAAAACTACGAATCCGATGAGTTGCCTCAGCATAAAGTGTTTGTGGATAGTCTATGGGTAGGGAAATATGAGGTCACGTGGGAGTTGTTCGAACTGTTCCTTGAAGAAAACAAAATGTTGTTTTACTCGCTTTCTGATAAAAAATTGGTGAGACTCGATGCCATATCCCGACCGAGCTCACCTTTTGAGGACCCAAGTTTGGGAATGGGAAAGGAAGGATACCCGGTAATTAATGTTTCCCCATATGCAGCCCTTGTTTTTTGCAAATGGCTTTCAGAGGTGACCGGACGGTTTTACAGATTGCCCACAGAAGCGGAATGGGAGTATTTGTGCAAATCTCCCAAAGAAGGTTCAACAGATTTTTTTGCTGAAGGAAAACGCAACATCTCCGATTATGCCTGGAGTTTCGAAAATAGCAATGACCAATATACCAAAGTGGGTCAAAAATTGCCCAATGCTTTTGGAATCTACGACATATTGGGAAATGTGGCCGAATGGACCTTGGATCAATATGATGAGGATTTTTATGGACGAGAACAAGATACCATAGCAAACAATCCATGGAATGTGCCCAGTAAGTTGCATCCCAGGATATTCCGGGGCGGGTCTTGGGACGATGACCTTAAGGACTTGTCAACGACCAAAAGGGGAAAATCTGGTTTTTATCTGCAAAAAAACGACCCCCAGATTCCAAAGAGTTTTTGGTGGTATAGCGATGCACCGTTTATTGGGTTTCGAATTGTGAGCCCTGTAAGGCAACCTTCCCAAGAGGAAATAAAAGAGTTCTGGCAAATTGCCTTGGACGAATGAAAAATGAACAATTGGAAATCAACATTATGGACAACCAAAATACAAGAAGGGATTTTGTGAAAAGAGGTACGTCTGCCGTTTTGGGAAGTATGGTTTTAAGCTCTTTTCCAAATATGGTTTTTCCGCATTCAAGAGGCAAGCAGGTTTTAAAGCTTGGTCTAGTGGGATGTGGGGGACGAGGAGTAGGTGCACTTTTTGAAGCGTTGGATGCTTCTCCCTCAGCAAGGGTAGTTGCGATAGCCGATGTGTTTGCAGACAAAACAAAAGCTGCACTTTCGATGCTTGAGTCGAACTATAAAGCGCAGAACGATGTGACCGAAGAAACCACTTTTGTAGGCTTTGATGCCTTTAAAAGTGTTTTGGCATTATGCGATGCCGTTATCTTGGCCACACCACCTCCGTTTCGACCCATACAATTCGAGACTGCTGTCGGAATGGATAAGCACGTTTTTATGGAAAAACCTTTGGCCGTGGATGTTCCTGGCTACAAAAAGGTAATGGAAGCGGGAAGATTGGCCGAGGAAAAAAAACTGACGGTTGTGGTAGGGCTTCAGTTCAGATATGACCTTGGAAACAAGGAAATGGTCTCTAGAATAAAAAATGGGGAATTGGGAGAGATTCAAGCCATAAGCACATACTACAATGTTGGTATTCCCAAAGTACTGTCGAAACGGTCAGGACAAACAGAGATGGCATATCAAATGCGGAACTGGAGGTACTTTACCTGGCTTTGGGGAGGGCAATTAGCAGGTCAGGCAATTCACCAAATTGATATGATGAACTGGGTAATGGATGACTTTCCCGTTAAAGCTCTTGGAAATGGAGGGAGACTGGTTTACAGGGGCTTGGACAATGGGGATGCCTATGATCATTTCTTTATTGAGTTTGAGTACAAAAGCGGGATAAAAATGTATTCACAAAGCAGAAACATGAATCATTGCACCAATAGAATGGGATGGGAATTGCGAGGATTAAAGGGAACTGCAAACGAAAGAAGAATTTTTTCGGATTTTAATGGAAAAAGCTTTTGGAGGTACAGAAATCGTAGCGACCCTTCCGCCACTCAACTGGAGCAAAACATTTTTATAGAATCCATATTGAAAAGTAATCCCGTGAACAATACAGAGTATGGTGCAAAAAGTACTTTGACAACCATTATGGGAAGAAAGGCAGCGGAAACTGGTCAAGAAATTACAATGGACGAATTGCTCCAATCCGAGGAAAATTTGCTTCCAGAGGAGTTAAGTTGGGATTCCCGTTCCATAAAGTTTCCGGATACACACGGAAACTATCCAATAGCAAAACCCAGTGGCATCCACAATCAATAACAATTGGTCAAAAGCAATGAAGAAAACAATTGCGCTTTTTTTTGGACTTTTTTCCTTGGGACTTTTTTCCCAAGAGGAATTGGTTTTGACAGATTCATCCACCATAGCAGTCGAAGGAACTTCCACGTTACATGATTGGGTTGTGACTTCACATGGGAATTCAGGGTTTTTGACCTTACAAAATGAAAAAACTGATGATGTACAAAACGAGGTTGGACAAATTTCTGCACTGCAATTGTTGATTGCTGTAAACGCGTTAAAAGGAGAAAAAGGAGAGACCATGAACCGTAAAATGTGGAAAGCGTTGAAATCGGAAGATTTCCCCAAAATAAAATATTCCTTGATTGAACCCATTCCAAAGGAAGCTATCGGGCACGAAAACAAAATTGTGGAGACCGTCGGTATGCTTCGAATCGCAGGAATCGAGAAAGAGATTAGATGCCCTTTGGAACTTCGTTTTAAGGATGGCTGTTTTTATCTCAAGGGAAAGATACCCTTGCAAATGAGTGACTATGGCATTGAACCACCCACCGCTATGTTTGGTCAGATAGAAACAGGTGATAAGGTGGTGGTCAATATTGATTTAAAATTTACAAGATAGGCCATACTTGGTCACAAAAATTGGGAATATGATACCTTGGAAAAGATGGTCTTTTTTGTGTTTGTTCTTCTTGACAATACAATTGGAAGCCCAAGAAAATGAAACCGATTTTTTTGGTTTTTGGCAGTCGTATTCAGATATTGAAAATGCGCTATACAAGCATTTTGGCACTATTGCTTATGGCCAACTTCAAAAAAGAAGGGAAGAAATAGCGCAGTTAAAGACTCCTGAGGACTGGTCGGACAGAAAGTTATTGGTGAGGAAAAAATTGAAGGATATTGTTGGGCCGTTACCTGATAAAACCCCTTTGAATGCCAAAATAACCGGGATTGTTCAAAAGGATGGATATCGTATTGAAAAAATTATTTACGAATCAATACCAGGCTATTTCGTAACCAGCGCACTGTACGTGCCCGACGGGGTAAAGGAAAATGCACCCGCAATCTTTTATGCTTGTGGACATTCCTTGACTGGGTTTAGAAGTACTACCTACCAAAGTATTGTTATAAATCTAGTAAAGAAAGGGTTTGTGGTGTTCACAATCGATCCCATGGGGCAAGGAGAGCGTTATGAATATTGGAACAAGGAGAAAAACGAGCCTGGGTTTAGGGTTCCCGATCATGCGCATTCGTATGCAGGGGCGCAGTGTATGATTTCAGGCTACTCAACCGCGAGATATTTTATATGGGATGTAATAAGGGGCATAGATTATATGCTTTCCCGAGGGGAAGTCGATCCAAGTCGACTTGGTATGACCGGTAGATCGGGTGGGGGAAATTTAACGGCATATGTCGGTGCTTTGGATGATCGCATACATGCAGCTGCTCCCGAGTGCTACATTACCAGTTACGAATACATATACAAATCGATAGGGCCGCAATGTGCCGAGCAGAATTTGTATCAAATGGTGGCGAGTGGACTGGATCATGCCGATTTCTTAGCCGCTAGGGCCCCAAAACCTACGCTTATCGTAAGCACGACCCGTGATTTTTTCAGTATTCAGGGAACCCGAGAAACTTATGATGAGGTAAAGAAAATGTACAAGATGTTGCGCAAACCTGAGAATCTGTCCATGATTGAAGATGATGATAGGCATACATCCACAAAGAAAAACAGGGAAGCGATGTATGCCTTTTTTCAAAAAGAGCTTGGAAACCCCGGTTCATCGCAAGATTTGGAAGTGGATATCCCAACTCCTGAGGAATTAAGGGTGACCAAAACAGGTCAGTTGGCTACGTCAGTCGGCGGAAAAACCATAAACCAGTTGAACAGGGCATTGGTGCAAACTCAGCTTTCGTTACTTCGCAAATCGCGCTTAACGGATAAAGATCATCGGAAACATACCATCTTGAGCGCTTCAAAAATATCAGGATTTAAAACCCCAACAGATTACGGAAAAACCATTTTTTCAGGACGCTACTTGAAGCCTGATTATTATTTGGAAAAATACTTATTGGAGGGTAGTGGGGACTATAAATTACCAGCACTGGTGCTTAAACCTTTACATAACCCCAACAACAGAACCGTACTCATTTTTGACAGTGATGGAATGGAAAAAAGCTTGGCTGAAAACCAGTGGATTCACGGAATGTTGTCAAAAGGCTTTCATATCGTGCTTGTTGATTTGCCAGGAATAGGGAGTCTTGGACCAGGGTACTTAAAAGGGGATTCGTACATCAACGATGTATCCTACAATCAATGGTTCGGGGCATCCTTAGTGGGACAATCTTTCGTTGGTCTTAGGGCGGAGGATATATTAAGAGTGGTTTTCTTCGCGAAAAACCAGTTTAAGGGGAATACGGTATCAGCTATCTCCAAGGGACCATTGGCGAGTGGCTTGCTACATGCAGCCGCTTTTCAGGAAAGCATTGAATCACTGATATTACTTTCACCCTTTCTTAGCTATGCCGAAATAGCCCAGACACAATTTTACAATTCCAGTTATATTCCATTTACGGTTCCTGGGGCCATCAATAAATACGATTTACCTGATTTAATGGCATCGTTTTGCCCAAAAAGGCTATTGATCTTAAATCCGAAATCGGCCACTGGAAATACCATATCCAATGAAAAGGCCTTAGAAGAATTACATTTTCCTGTTTCTGTTTATAGCCATTTTGGAAAAGAAGAAAACATTGGGATTCAAATTGAGAATCAGCAGGAAAATATCCTGAAAAGAATTCTTTCTTTTTATGATTAGTATGGGATTCTTTAAACCTTTATGACAATACCTTTTCTATACAAGCGCCAAATCAACAAAAAGATTACGGAGGTATTTAAAAGTGCATACGCCAAGGAAGCATTGTAGGGATTAAGTACACTGGAAAGCACCACCGAAAATAACCACTCCTTTACGCTGGTGATGTCTCCTCTGTACATAAAAATATCAATGGAGGTCAGTTTAACAAGGAGTCCCGAAATGAAATAGGCAATCAGGGCATTGACACCAAAAGCCAAAAAAGGCTTTATCAATTTTTTGTACTTCAGGATATCAATAAACCAGAGAGATATGGCAAAGCACACCATGGCTATTCCAGAGGAGTAAAGTACATAGGAAGAAGTCCATATCCTTTTGATCATTGGAAATTCAAGGCTCCATAACCATCCGATAAGCATTAAAACATTGCCCGCTATCACTATCCAGATAACTTTGGTCGGTTGATTCTTTTTTTTTACCAACAACAAATGACCTACTAAAACCCCTGTGAGTCCCGATGCAATGGCGGGTATTGTACTGAAAATGCCCGTTGTGTCAAATTGGGCACTGCCATTGCGTCCCAGAAAGCCGTTGAGGATTAATCTGTCAAACCATGCAGCAAAATTGTTGGTGGGATTAAGGTTGGCCGCCCCGACCTGTGGCACTGGAATAAAAGTTAAAATAACGTAATAGCCCACGAGAAGCGCACAGAACCAGATCAACTGTGCTCTTTTTCCGGCATATAAATAGAGTATGGAACAAAAAACATAGACCAGCGCAATCCGTTGCAGTACTCCTGGAATTCGGAATGCTGAAAAATCAAAAAAGGGAAAAAGGTTTAGAAAAAGCCCAAGTAAAAAAATAATACCGCCTCTTTTAAAGACTTTGGCCAATAGCCTTTTCTTGGAGTTCCCTTTGAGTATTGCCCTTTCAAAAGCCAATGTTATGGAAACCCCTACTATAAAAAGGAAAAAGGGAAAGATAAGGTCTGTGGCGGTACACCCTTCCCATACCGCATGGGCGAGTTGGGGATACGTGGTTTCATAGCTCCCAGGATCGTTTACGATGATCATGGCAGCTACGGTAGCTCCCCTGAAAAAGTCAAGGGAGGCAAGTCGATGATTGGTTTTCATAAAATAGGACAGTTTTGTTTGCGGACATTGAATGGTTAAATTTTATAGTGAGATGTGAATAAGAGCTATTAAAGCTTTTTTCAACCTCTCTTCCGATTTGTTGGGAATCGGCATTTTCGAATCAGTTTATCATGCATTTACCTACAAATAAAAAGGTAAAATAAATAAATATTGTATTTTTACTTTCAAAAGGTTTTAAAAGTAGTTAATTTTGTTTATTATTGATTAACTTTTGATGAATAGTTGGAATTTTGAAAGAAAGAAAAATCAAATTGGACGAAAATAAATTTGACACAGTCAAAGAGATTTATGCACAGCCTGAACTGTGGAAAGAGACTTTTTCCATTGTAATGTCTCAGAGGGAAGAATTGGTTTCTTTTTTGAAAACGCCCTTGATTCACGAGAATCTAAAGGTTCTTTTGGTAGGGGCTGGGAGTTCGGCATACATAGGAGAGGTTTTGCAAAAAAGCTTTCAAGAAAACATAGGCCGTACCACGGATGCGGTCGCCTCTACAGATTTAGTTTCCCATCCAAAAGATTTTCTCAAGAAAAAGCAGCCTACATTGATGGTTTCTTTTGCAAGATCGGGAGATAGTCCTGAAAGCCTAGCTTCCGCAAATTTGGCTGAAAAACACTGTAATTCCTTTTTTCATTTGATCATTACCTGTAATCCAGAAGGCGAACTGGTGAAGAATTCAAATACTAAGAATACCCATGTGCTATTAATGCCCGAAAAAGCGAACGATAAAGGCCTCGCAATGACAGGTTCCTTTACGACCATGCTTTTGGCGGGCATTTTGGTATCTGATCTTAAAAATCTCGATGCAAACTTGGCACATGTAAAAAAAATGGCCGGTTATGGAAAAAAAATCCTTTCAGTATACAGTGATGCGTTGAAAAAGGTAGCATCTCTCAATTTCAACCGGATCGTATTTATTGGTTCAGGCCTATTGAAAGGCATTGCGCGCGAGTCACAGTTAAAGGTTCAAGAACTTACGAACGGCCAGGTAGTAGGGGTATACGACTCATTCCTAGGACTGCGACATGGTCCCAAAGCTGTTATAAATGAATCAACATTGGTGGTGTACCTTTTTTCAGGGGATGATTTTGTAAATAAGTATGAATATGATTTGGTGAAATCAATTAACAGTCAAAAAGAAAAGCTCTTCGAGATTGGTATTGGGGAAAGCATTGGGCAAACCAATGAAATTGATCTGGATCTCCCAATAGAAGTTTCTCAAAAGAATGCCCTGCCCGAAGAGTATTTTGCTGTCTGTGCGGTTTTACCCGGACAACTGATAAGTCTTTATAAATCAATTGACTTGGGATTATCTCCAGATTCACCATCAGTGAACAAGGCCATCAACAGAGTAGTTCAAGGAGTGACCATCTACAAAAAAGAATAACCGATTGATTATGATTTTGTGTGTCTGTCCCAATCCAGCTATTGACACAGCGATTATGCTGGATGATTTTAAACCTGGAAAAGTCAACAGGGCTTTTAAAGAACTTTCGTTTCCAGGAGGTAAAGGGGTTCATGTAGCTCTTGGAGTGAAGGAATTAGGGGAGGAAGTGGTGTTGCTCGCTTTTTGGGGAGGGGCTACAGGTCGTTGGATTAGAAAGGAATGTGAGGCGCTCGGAATCAGGTGCTATGGTCCGGAGGTAGCCGGTTGGTCAAGGACGTGTCTGACCATTAGAGCAAAAAACAATTTTGATGAGACAGAGCTTTTGGGAAAGGGGCCAATTATAAATGAACAAGAATATGCAGCCTTTTTGAAAGCTTATGAGTCGTTGCTTGAAGAAGCAGAATTGGTTTCAATGAGCGGGTCTTGGCCGGAGAATTTTATCGGGGCAGATTATTGTGATCTTATAGAGAGGGCGTCCAAGGCAAATGTCAGGTCTTTTGTAGATTGTTCTGGCAAAGCACTGGTTCGTGCACTTGAGCAAAGACCTTATGCGGTGCACATTAACCACTTTGAAGGATACGAAATTTATAAATTGACGAGCCCAGAGGATGTGTTTGCCAAAATGGAAGAACAATGCGAAATGGTGGCTTTGACCTTCGGGAGTAAAGGACTTTATCTGTACAAAAATGGCGAAATGGTACATGCGCTGAGTAAGGTGGAAAATGTGATTAGTGCAGTGGGCAGTGGGGACAGTCTAATGTCTGGATTACTTGTCGCCCAAAAAAGAAAGTATGGATTGTTGGAAACTGCCAAACTAGCGGCATCAGCAGGAGCAGCAAATTGTATCAAGGAAGCGGTAGGGATGTTCAATGCTTCCGATGTGGAGAAATTAGTAAGGAAGTGCAAAGCAAAAGTTATACAATTGAATCATATTAAAGCGTAAATGGGCAAAGCTTTCGATGTTATAGTGGTAGGCGAACTTAATGTTGATTTGATTTTCAACCAGATTGACGGATTCCCAGAAGTAGGAAAGGAAATCTTGGCCGATCAAATGATTTTTGCATTGGGAAGCTCGTCCGCAATTTGTGCCAGCAACCTAAGTGCCCTCGGTTTAGACGTTGCGTTCCTGGGAAAATTGGGTAGTGATGTTTTTGGCAGGTTTGTTCTTAATGAGCTGAAACAAAAAGGAGTCGATACTTCCTACATACAAATCGACGATCAGTATAAAACAGGTGCCACCATGGCTCTTAGCTATGGAAACGACAGAGCGATGGTCACCCACCAAGGCGCCATGTTAGCTTTTGGTATTTCCAATATTGATGAAACGGTGCTTAAAAAAGCGAGGCATTTGCACTTCTCATCGTATTTTTTCCAGCCGGGATTCAATAATTCACTGGACACCCTTTTTAAAAAGGCAAAAGAAGCCGGGCTTACCACTTCGCTGGATGTACAATGGGACCCTGCGGAGTCCTGGGATCTTGATTTGGATAAGGTGCTTCCCTGGGTGGATGTTTTCATTCCGAATGCCATCGAACTTAAAAAACTCACAAAACAACATGAACTTAACCTGGCCATTCAAAGTGTTAAAAATAAAAGCAAATACACTGTAGTGAAGTGCGGTATTGAAGGTTCCATTTTGAGTTATGGAAACAAAACGGTTGAAAAATCTGCTTTTGTAAACGAAAGCGTAGTAGATACGATTGGAGCAGGCGATAGCTTTAATGCGGGGTATATTTTGAAGTTTTTGGATGGACAAAGTCCCGAGGATTGTCAACAGTTTGGCAATTTGATTGGGGCAATTTCTACAACAGCTCCCGGAGGCACCGCAGCTATTAAGGATTTAGAGACCACTATGGCAATTGCGAGGAAAAGATTCAATTATTCGGAGTGAAATAGATGAAGCTTCAGGAGAAATTTATTGAGCTACGAAGTAAGAACCAGGGGATTCTGGCTACCAACTTTTACAACTTTGAAACGTTGGAAGGGGTGTTGCGTGCCGCAAAGGCCAAGAATCACCCGATCATTCTTCAGTTGACTAAAAGTTCCATTGACTATATGGGACTTCCAGTGGCTTACAGTTTGGCTAAATCAATGTTGGAATATCATGACGTTGAGGGATGGATCCATCTGGACCATGGCGACTCCTATGAGTTGGCGGCAAAATGCTTGGATGTCGGTTTTGATTCTGTGATGATTGATGCAAGCGAGCAGCCCTTTGATGAAAATATCGCTATAACCCGAAAAGTGGTGCAACTTGCGAAAAATTATGGAGCCAACGTGGAGGCAGAATTGGGTTACATCGCAAAACTGGGCCAGAATAAGGATGAAACCGGCTTTACCCAACCCCAGGAGGCCAAGGAATTTGTGGACGCGACAGGGGTAAATGCCCTAGCAATAGCTGTGGGCACTGCACATGGATTTTATGACAGTGAACCCAAAATAGATCTTGAGTTGATTTCCCAAATTGGTGAAGCGACCGATGCAACGCTAGTGCTACATGGTAGTTCAGGTGTTCCCGGTAAAACCTTGACCGAAGCGGTAGATCGGGGCATTTGCAAGATTAATTTGGCCACTGAAATAAAAAACACCTTTATGCAAACCTTAAAAACCAAATTGGCCAAAAATGATGAAATTGATTTGAGAAAAGTCTTTCCAACCGCAACTAGCAAAGTTGTGGAATTGGTAGAACAAAAACTGGAAATCGTAAGAAATCAAAAATAGAATCAATTTTCAGCTTCATGGACGTTATTGCACTTACCAAAGATTTAATTCGCTTCAATACCATCAACCCTCCTGGAAATGAGGAAGGAACCGCGAAATACATAGGCTCTATTTTATCGGATCAGGGTTTTTCCATTGATTTTCCAGAATACGATAAGGGAAGACCGCATGTAGTGGCCACAAAAGGGCTTTCCCAGGATTTGGCTCCGATTGTGCTTACAGGCCATCTGGATGTGGTGCCTTTGGGAGCTAAAAAATGGAAAATGGATCCTTTGGAGCCTATTGTCATTGGTGATAAACTATATGGACGTGGGGCTACGGACATGAAAAGCGGTGTAGCGGCAATGATTGTATCCGCAATTGAAAGTTTTGACAACATAGCCCCTAAGGGTGGTATAAAGTTGGTGTTTACCGTAAACGAAGAATTGGGCTGTAAAGGGGCGCAACACCTTTTTGAAAATGGTTATGACATTGGCAGTGCCAGTGCTATTCTGGTAGGAGAGCCCACATCGAATAGACCGTACATCGCCCATAAAGGGGGTTTGTATTTAACAGCAAGAACAGAAGGTGTTACCGCACACTCCTCAATGCCGGAACTCGGGGATAATGCCATTTTTAAAGCTGCAAGGGCTATCACCAAAGTTGAGAAAATGCAGTTTGAGACTAAAAAGGATAGTATTCTGGGTTTTCCGACCATAAATGTGGGAAGAATCGAAGGGGGGCTGAATTTAAATTCAGTACCCGATAAAGCCGAATTTACCATTGATGTGAGGTCTACCACCAAATTACGGAACAAAGAGGCCCTGCAACAGTTGAGCAATATTTTGGGAAAAGAAGTTAAGCTGGAAAAAATGGTGGATTTAAGTGCAATTTCTACTCCACAGGAACATCCCTTTGTCCAACTGGTTGCCAAAATTTGCAAGGTTGATTTTGAAAATGAATTGGAACCGAAATCTGCTCCGTTTTTAACGGATGCATCCGTTCTCACGCCGTGGATGAATAATGCGCCGACTGTAATTCTTGGGCCAGGGGAGACGCAAATGGCCCATCAAACAGACGAATTTTGTTACGTCGATAAAATACAGGAGGCAGTATCGCTGTACAAAGCGATTATTATAGAAAACAGTAAAAGAAATTCATGACAAATTATCCGAACCAAATTACGGACATTGAACAATTGGAAGATTTGCTTTCTCTTCCCACTCCAGAACTCGTGCAAATGATGAAGCATATCGATGGGGATTTTATGTTTTTGGGGGTGGCCGGAAAAATGGGCGTTTCTATGGCCAGAATGGCTAAAAGAGCATGTGATGAGGCGAAGGTAAAAAAACGTGTGATAGGCGTCTCCCGTTTTAGCGATGCCGCACAATTATCTTTTTTAAACGAAAGCGGAATTGAAACAATAAAAGGGGATTTGTTGGATCTTACTTTCATCAATAGCCTTCCGAATGTAAAAAACATCATTTATTTGGCGGGGATGAAATTTGGCTCCGTTGGAAACGAACCCTTTACCTGGGCCATGAATTCTTTTTTGCCCGGTTTGGTGGTGGAAAGATTTAAAGATTCAAGAATAGTGGCGCTATCAACAGGCTGTGTTTATCCTCTGGTAAATGTCGATTCAGGTGGTTCTAGGGAAACTGATGCTCCATTACCCATTGGAGAGTATGCACAATCTTGTTTGGGAAGGGAGCGATTGTTTGAATATGGAAGCCAACAATATGGTACTTCGGTGGCGTTGATTCGATTAAATTATGCTGTTGAAATGCGTTATGGAGTTTTGGTGGACATCGCAACGAAGGTGTTTCATGGTAAAACTATAGATTTAACCATGGGATATGCCAATGTCCTTTGGCAAGGAGATGCAAACGATATGATACTGCGAAGTTTTGGCCTATGCCGAGCTCCAGCGGAACACATTAACATCAGTGGTGCAGAATTGGTCTCAGTGGCGAAGGTAGCCGAGCAGTTCGGGAAACTAATGAGTAAAAAAGTGAGCTTTTCGGGCAAAGAGGCCGAATCGGCTCTGTTGGTCAATGTGGCCAAAGGCCACTACCTGCTGGGAACGCCTAAAATAAAATTGGATCGTGTACTTAAATGGACAGCTGATTGGGTCATGAACAATCGCTACTTGTTGGGTAAAGCGACCCATTTTGAAGTAAGGGACGGTAAATATTGAATTGATTCATGAAAAGTACATTATCTAATGCGTTGAAAGAGTTTTTACATGGTGGGCTGGTCATTCCAGCGCATCCAACAGCGTTGACAAAATCAACGAAATTGGATGAACGCCGGCAAAGAGCCCTTTCAAGATACTATTTGGATGCCGGCTCCGATGGATTGGCCATTAGTGTCCATACAAGCCAGTTCGAGATTCGGGAGGTGGGATTATACCGTCCTGTGCTGGAACTAGCAAAAGACGAAATGGATGCTTTTAATAGCAAGAAGTCAAAGCAGTTGTTTAGGATTGCTGGGGTACTTGGAAAAACCAGTCAAGCTTTGCAAGAAGCGCAAATTGCCCACGAACTTGGATATCATGCGGTATTGGTAAGTTTGGCAGCTTTGAAAGAAGAGGCCAACAACAATTTGGTTGAACATTGCTCCGCAATCGCTGAGGTGCTACCGGTCATTGGCTTTTACCTGCAGCCTTCGGTAGGTGGGCGCGTTTTGGATACCAGTTTTTGGAGATCTTTTTCAGAAATTGAAAATGTTGTCGCCATTAAAATGGCTCCTTTTGACCGGTATCGTACATTCGATGTTATACGTGGCGTAGCTGAATCGGGGAGGGCAGAAGAAATTGCGCTGTATACAGGGAATGATGACAATATAGTGGCCGATCTTTTAACGGAGTACCAAATTCCTGTAGGAAGCAAAATCGTCAAAAAAAATATTGTAGGTGGATTATTGGGCCATTGGGCGGTATGGAACAAAAAGGCTGTGGAATTGATGGACAACATAAAAAAGGCCACCGCCTTTGAAATTCCTGAATTGTTGACTTTGGGAACCAAGATTACCGATGCCAACGCAGCTTTCTTTGATTCAAAAAACGGATTTAAAGGCTCAATTGCTGGCATACATGAGGTTTTGATACGTCAAGGCTTGTTGGAAGGGAATTACACCATCAATCCCAAAGAGCAATTGAGTACAGGTCAAAAAGAAGAGATCGATCGAGTATACCGTATGTATCCCGAGCTGAATGATGATGCATTTGTGGCCGAAAACTTGAACAAGTGGTTAAGCTAATTCAAATAAAATGAAACTAACTGTTGCAAGAAAAATCACAACCGGAAAAAAGCTATGGCTGTCCTATGCGCTGATCACAACCATTTTTTGGGGTGTTTGGGGGGCATTTACAGGGCTTCCTGCCGAAAATGGATTTCCCGACACATTGATATACTGTGTTTGGGCCCTCACCATGGTCTTACCCGCAACTTACATACTTCACCGCAACAATTGGAAGGTACAAACCGATAGACAGTCCATGCTGTATGGTCTTATCATTGGACTTTTGGGCGCGGGTGGGCAAATGGTGCTTTTTTACGCAGTGACCATTGGCCCAACCTATCTGATATTTCCCATTATCTCATTATCGCCCATTATCACCATTTTGCTTTCCATTTTGTTTTTAAAGGAACGAACCGGTTTTTTGGGCATCCTCGGAATTGTTATGGCCCTATTGGCCTTACCTCTTTTTGAATATTCGGGTGATTCGATAAATACCAAGGATGCAGTTGGATTATGGTTTTTGTTGGCAATCCTGGTTTTGATAGCTTGGGGAGTGCAAGCGTACTTTATGAAGTTGGCCAACCATTCGATGAGTGTGGAAAGCATATTTTTTTATATGATGTTGTCTGGAATTTTGCTGATTCCCGTGGCGATATACATGACGGATTTTTCAAAAGAGATCAATTGGGGTGCAGATGGCCCTTTCCTTGCAATGTTGATTCAAATTTTGAATGCGATTGGAGCGCTTTTCTTGGTCTATGCCTTCAGACACGGAAAAGCAATTGTTGTTTCTCCACTTACCAATGCCGTGGCGCCTCTCATCACCGCGGTAATCGCAATCATTGTGCTGGGCATAATGCCCAACGATTACAAAATAGTGGGGATAGTCTTGGCTATTATAGCAGCCTTTCTTTTGGCATTGGAACCTGAAAGAAAAACCTCTTCCAAGAAAAAACCTTTGGATAGCTAGGCCTATCTTATTGTGTTTTCGAGAACCACCACGGAGGGTCCTTTCAGAATCCACTTTTTTTGGAGTCCAGTCGTATCCCCTTTGGGTTTGAAGTTGACATAGGACCCCAGGGCAATGTCAACATCCCCATCAGCATCCATATCCGCTGCATCCATTACAATCCATCTTCCGTTTGTCGACTCTGGAAAGGAATGAGCTTTAAAGTTCAAATCGCCTAGATTTTCGAGGTATACAAAACTTTCTTCAGGGTGGCTATAGTAATCAGGAAAGAATGAAATGGCTGCTATGTCCAAATCTCCATCCAGATCAAAATCACGGGGTATTGCCTTGTAGGCTCCGTTCAGCTGATAAAAATAGGCTTGCGAAAAATTAAACGTTCCATCATTGAGAAAAATGTAGATTCCATGATAACCCTTTAGGTATTTCGTTTTGTCCGCATTGTCACCACATACATAAACAAGGTCATCAAAGCCATCATTATTGAAATCGGCGAGCTCTATATATTGGGAACCGTTAAGGGGTGAAAAGCTAAGAAGTCTTTTTTCGGTAAAGGAACCCGCTCCATTGTTTTCATAGAGGAAAATACCCTCATCTCCCTGGGCCATGAGCGCAAGGATATCTTTATGACCATCTTTATTGAAATCCCCTATTTCGGTAGAAATGGCACCGGGTCTGGAATTTAATACGTTTGTGTTGTATGTACCATCATGATGATGTTGTAGCCATACCAATCGCCCTGTTAAATTTCCAAATTCGCAGGCTACAATATCCTCCAAGTCGTCATTGTTTAGATCACCGTAAGCCATAAACACCGGTCGGTGTAAATTGGGACCGATGATTTTTGATGTGTTGTACTTTGGTGATGTTCCGCTTTTGTATAGTTTTTGGATAGCCCCATCTGGGTTGTCATGCGGAAAAAGGGTCTTACCAATAGTGGTCAAATAGATGGTATCTGATTTTTCGTAGTAATGTACGGGAGCCTTCCCCATAGCAATGTTATAGTCCTTTTGGAGGTCATGGGTCAAAAGCGTTAGTCTATTGACCATTTTTTTGGTGTCGCTGAAAACCACTCCCCGGTTTTCTGGAAGTATTTTCACCATTATGGTATGGGGAGGTCTATGGGAGTAGGACGTCTCTTTGTATGTAAAATGTTCAAGCCCCATATGGATTTTGTCAGTACGGGCTGGAGGCAAAATAGTGTCTGGGGCACTTTTCACATAATAATCAACAATTTTCTTCCAGTCGGCTCTAGTGATAAAAGGCTTCTCTGGGTAAATGTTGGCTTTCCGTGCCGATTCCCCACCCTCCCCATCGCTGTATAGGCTGTCTGGGGTAATCCCCGATTCGTAAATCCCCATTCGTTGCCCCATGTAGGGCAGCAGTACGTTTTTCCAATTGGATCGGGTTGAAGCTTCCGGTTTTACAAACTCATGGCAGGTTGCGCAGTGAATCTCGGCTAGTGCTTTTCCCGAGAGATTTGTTGATTTTGACATGTCCGGGAGTGTCGGGTTTTCGATGTTGGCATTCCCATGCTTTTTCCTATCGGCACATGAAAGGAACAGTATTTTAATAGATAAAATGAGAAGAAAATATTTCATGATAACTTTTTGGATGGTGATGGAGTAGTTAGTGTGCAAGCGAAGTTTTATGAATTTTCGGGAGAAGTGATAGTTCTGAAATTTTTTAATGCTTTTAAGTTTCATTTTCTTTCGAATGATTAATTGCTTTTCTATTGATGCCCTGAAGTCTTTTATTTTTTTACACTCCATTCTGTATCTGTTTTTATCACTTTTGGTTTGAGCGTATATACCAAATACTGAATTTCGTTCGATTTCAATCCACTATTTCAATCCTTTTTAGCCTTTAACAGGTTGATTTCGGTTATCAATAGAAATCTTTTAATAGCTTATCTTATTTAAATATTAAAATTACGTAATGTTTGCTTTTAATACTATTTATCTTTCAAAACATTGTTATTTGATAAATTTTTTTTGAAAATAACTGGTTTTTTAAAAATCAAGTTGCTATATTGCTTCATATTTCATAATTGTTAATTCTACGAAAGCTTAATATTAAGCTTTAATAAGGAATTTAAAAACAACCAACTCAAAACGATAGTATGAAGAAACTTGTTATTTTCATGTTTATGGCGTTAAGCTGTTTACAAATGTTTTCTCAACAGCGCTCGGTTTCAGGAAAAGTTACCGACGTTGGTAATGGTGATGCATTACCGGGGGTAAATGTAGTTGTGCAAGGAACCACCATCGGTGTTTCTACCGATTTCGAGGGCAACTATTCCATTAATGTACCGGACAATGATGCGACGCTGGTGTTTTCCTATTTAGGATTCAGAACTGTGACAGTACAGGTGGGGAACCAATCGACGATTGATATTTCTCTTCAAGAGGACACTAGCCAATTGGATGAAATTGTGGTCATCGGATATGGATCGGTTAAAAAGAAGGATTTGACCGGGGCCGTGGTTTCTTTGGATACGGATGAAATGACCCTGGGTGCCGCAACATCATCGGCGGCCCAAATGCTTCAAGGCCGGGCGGCTGGAGTTGAAATTTCCGCTAACGATGGGGAACCGGGCCAAGGATTGAATATCGTAATCCGTGGGGTCACTTCCTTGTCAAATAGTAATGAACCCTTGTATGTTGTAGACGGGTTTCCTTTGGCTGCAGGTGTTTCCATAGCCCCAGAGGATATAGAAACCATCGATATATTGAAGGACGCTGCTTCCGCGGCAATCTATGGTTCTCGGGGATCCTCAGGTGTAATTTTGATTACGACAAAAAAAGGAAAGGCCGGAAGAACCGAGATCAATTATGAGGGGTATACCGGTTTACAGAATTTGACCGGAAGTGTGGATTATCTCAATTGGGCAGACCATACTAGAGTGCGGAACGAACAATATGCGGAGGGTCCCAATGACGGAAATCCTTGGTACAATGCGGATGATATTGCCCTACCCTTCAACACCGATTGGTTGGAAGAGGGTACAAGGGATGCACTTATTCAAAGTCACACCCTAAGGGCTTCAGGAGGAAATACGAATTCTCGATTTGCCCTGTCTGCAAATTACTTTAGCCAGGAAGGTGTTTTTCTTAACAGCAAGTTCGAACGTGCTTCGGTCCGTCTGAATGCGGATCAAAAGTTTGGTGATAAAACCAATGTAGGGATAAACATGTACGCATCTCGGATTGATTCCGATGCAATGGACAAAAGACCGGGTTTTAGAACTACGGCACCACTGTATGCACTTTTAAGGGCTGTTCCCGGAAGGGATGCCTTTAACGATGACGGCACATTGGCCGCCACAGTACTCTCCAGGGATACACGTGAATTCGTTAACCCGATTGGGCAGTTTACAGAAAGGGATAACGATTATTTGGAGTGGAGAACCTATGCCAATGTGTTCATTACCCATGATATAATGAGCAACCTAACGGCCAAGCTCAATGTAGGGGTGGACCATACTGCAGGTACTACTGCTGAGTTCCAACCTATGCCTTTTTCCGATGACCGAAGTCGATCTTTTGGAAGTATTGACGAAAGCAAAATTTCCACATACTTAATAGAAGGTACATTGAACTATACTTTTGATATGTTGGGCGAAGATCATTCCTTGGACTTTCTTTTAGGGGCTTCCACACAGTATGACGAACTTTTGTTCTTTGGTGCATCTGGAAATGAATTTCCAACAGATAAAACAAGATATTTCAACCTTGGTTCGGCCTCAAACCAGCAAGTATTCAGCTATAAAGAAGACAAACGAATTGCCTCCTTTTTCGGTCGTGCGAATTACAACTACAAAGGAAAATATATTCTCTCCGCGACCATAAGAGCAGATGGAGCCTCCCAATTTGGGGAGAACAACAAATGGGGAACTTTCCCATCCGCTTCTGCTGCCTGGAGGCTTTCAGAGGAAGATTTTATGAGCGATTCAAACTTGATAAGCAATCTCAAATTGAGAGCATCCTATGGTTTAACGGGTAATAACAACTTCTCACCATACACTTCATTGGCAAGAGTGGGAACGTCCAATACATTTACTTTTGATGGTACATCTGTATTGGCTGGTCTGGGTACAGACGGAGTTTTTGCACCTAACCCGGATTTGCAGTGGGAAACCACTAAAATGCTCAACTTAGGTCTCGATTTTGGACTTTGGAACGAGCGGTTTTACGGTACCATCGAAGTTTATAATTCCAATACTGACAAGTTGATTATTGACAAACCCATCTCCAGTCCTTCCACAGGATTTAGCTTGATACGTGCCAATGTGGGTTCCATTAAGAACAAGGGATTGGAGATTTCCTTGGGAAGCAGGGTCATTAACGGAGAAGACTTCAAATGGAATGTCAACGCCAACTTCTCAACAAACGATAATGAAATTCAGGAGTTGGATGGCGATAACCCCATTAATCTTATTCTTCCCCGACAGCCGTATGGTGAAATAGGGGTGGAGACATTCCGACAATTGATAACTGGTGGAAGAGTAGGGGACTTTTTCGGATACACGTACAGAGGTGTTTTGCAGGAAGGCGAAACCTATGCTCCCCAACCCAATACCACACAAGCTGGTAGTGCTCTTTTTGAGGATACCAATAACGATGGTGTGATCGATGCCAATGATCGAAGTGTAATCGGAAATGCGAATCCTGATTTTACCATCGGACTAAACAACCATTTTGAGTACAAGGGAATCTATTTGGATATGTTCTGGCAAGCAGTGGTTGGAAATGACATCTTTAATTTCAAGGCCATCAATGCCGATCGTTTTTTAAGTACAAGAGCCTTGGATCGTTACAGTGTTGCCAATCCTACCGGGACAAGGCCGGGGGTAAACTACTTTACCAACGGGTACGGTTCTTATGTGAACACTGAATTCATTGAGGATGGTTCCTATGCGAGACTCAAGAATATTGCACTGGGATATACACTTAAAACTGATAAACTGAAATTTTTGGATAACATCAATATTTATATTCAAGGTCAAAACCTCATAACCATTACCGATTATACAGGTTTTGATCCTGAAGTGAGCTTTAACTACCAAGGTAGCCAAAGTAGTGTGAATAGGGGGGTCGACGATTATGGTCCTCCCAACTACAAGACCTATACACTCGGATTGAAATTAACATTCTAAAAAAAAGTGAGATGAAAAAAATTAAAATTTGCTTATTGGTCCTTTCGATACTGGCTTTAAGTATGGTATCGTGTAGCGACCAGTTGGAAGAGACAGTTTACTCGGAACTCATAACCACCACCGCTTATGAGACGGAGGAAGATGCACAAGCACTTATTCTATCGGTTTATGCCGCACTCAGAGGTTCGGATTGGGGCCATTATTATGCGTATTATTATATGGAAGTCAGTGAATCTGGGACCGATACCTATGGGTTGGATGACTGGGATCCAGGAACGCAGCGGTTCGAAGTGGGAACCTTTGACAATAATGAACCCCATATTGTCAGTCTTTGGGAAGGTTGTTACAAAGTAATAGGTTCCGCCAATTTTGCACTGGACATTTTGGAAGGAATGGACATAGATGAAAGTGTAAAAGCGAGTTTGATAGGTGAAGCCAAGTTTCTTAGGGCATTGGCATACTATGATTTAACATTCAACTTTGGGGATGTTATTTTAAATACAGCCGCAGGCAATACCGAAGACCTCCCATTAAGTTCACAAGCTGATGTGGTGGCTCAAATAATTTCCGATTTCACGGATGCTGCCAATGTACTGGGAGAAACCACCTCTCCGGGCAGGGCAAGTAGGGGTGCAGCTTTGGGACTAAGGGCCAAAACCTATTTACAGACCAAGAACTGGACAGAGGCAGCTACAGATGCAAAAGCCGTGATAGATCTAGGGGAATACAGTTTGTTCCCAAATGTGACTGAATTGTATCATGCGGCAAACAATGCGGCAAGTGAATGGATTTTTGCAGTAATGTCCACACAGGATGGAACCGGCCCAAGTTCACAGATAGCATGGCACGCCAATAGCAAATCCTACATGCAGGGAGGATGGGGAAGACTTACACTGGCCCCTGATTTTTATAACTCCTTTGACATGACTGATGATAGGAGGAATTTGATTGCCAATGGATATCAACATGGAAATAAGCGAGAAGATGATGGCATACCGCGATATTATGCCCTTCCTGGAACTCCGGAATACGATGCGCTGGCAAATGACCCCAATATCGGCCTTCGGGATCTAAATTCATTGACCACCAATAAATACATGGCCGGCTTCGATCGGTTCGATCATCCTGCTCCAGGATATTTTGGAGCAAATTACCCTATTCTTCGTTTTGCCGATATCTTGTTGATGAGAGCGGAAGCCTTAAATGAACTAGGTGAAACTGTTAATGCTATTCCATTGGTGAATGAGGTGAGATCCAGATCCAATGCGGCGCCCCTTGCAGGATTAGATCAAGCAGCATTACGGAATGCGATTTTGGAAGAAAGGGCCAAAGAATTTTTTATGGAAGGAAAGCGGCGTTTGGATTTGATCAGAAGTGGCAGGTATATCGAACTGTGGAAGGCAAATTTGGAGCGAAAATATCCGGATTCCAACTTTGACTATCTTAACCAGGATAGAGTATATTTTCCAATCCCGCAAAGTGAAATCGATGCCAACGAGGAAATTGATTAAAAATTTAAGTAGTTAGTTATTCGAGTTAGTTATTTTAATTTCAGGAGTGACAACCAGGTGAGCATGCCTGGTTGTCATTTTACTCGGTGTTCCAAAACCTTTTGGTTTTTGAAACCTTGAAGTATATAAGCAAAATAGATGGTTTTAGCCCTTCACAATGAAATTTCGAAGTAAGATATTCCAAGCCATCCATACCATTGGAAGGGCAAGCACATTCGTATTGCTAGCCATTTTTGGAATGATGCTTTTTCATGCTTCCTGTACTACTTCTGAATTGAAGGAAAAAACCACCATGCTCGAACTATTGGATTCCGAAGAGACTGGAATCTTCTTCAGCAATGATATCTCTGAGGATTTGACCAACAATGTTTTCACCTATACCAATTTTTATAATGGAGGAGGAGTCGCCATTGGGGATGTTGACAATGACGGATTAGTGGACATCTATTTCAGTGCCAATAGCAATACAGGAAAACTTTATCGGAACATGGGCAATTTTAAATTCGAGGATATTACCCCTGGCTCAGGTATGGATACCATACCTGGCTGGAAAACTGGTGTTACCATGGTGGACATAAACCAAGACGGTTATCTCGACATTTATATGTGCCGCTCCGGAAGGGTAAAGCCAAAATACCGGAAAAACCTGTTATTTATTAACAACGGGGACTTAACCTTCACAGAAAAGAGCGAGGCGTTTGGGCTGGATGATTGGAGCACATCACTTCATTCAGCTTTTTTCGACTACGATTTGGATGGGGATTTGGACATGTACCTATTAAATCATGCCATGGATCCTGTGAGGCAAGTATTCAGGAATTTCCATGACGACGATATTGATCGATTTACCGGAGATAAATTGTACAGAAATGAGGGAGGTAAATACATTGAAGTAAAAGAGTTTATAGGTCTAAAAAGGTCCAAACTTGGTGATGGCCTCGGCTTGGCGGTATCGGATTTCAACGACGATCTTTTTCCGGACATCTACATCAGCAATGATTTTGCTGGTAGGGACTATTTGTACTTCAATCAAGGTGATGGAACATTTACAGAGACCGCTCTTGAATCCATGGAGCATATATCCTACTCTTCTATGGGTGTGGATGCCGCAGATATCGACAACGATGGTTGGCAAGACGTATTTGTGCTGGACATGCAATCATCCACAAATTATGGCCGAAAAACAAACATGGCTTCCATGGACGCAGAGGTGTTCAACGTGTTGGTTGACTTAAATGGACACCACCAATATATGAGGAACACCCTACAATTGAACAACGGTAACCAGACCTTCTCTGATATTGCACCTATGGCTGGTGTGGAAAGTACTGATTGGAGTTGGTCTCCACTTTTTGTGGATTTGGATAATGATGGCTATAAAGACTTGTTCGTGACTAATGGTATGCGTAAAAACATGAACAACAAGGACTATCAATCTTATCGGGATGAACGAATAGAGATGGAGTCAAAAAAACCAAATCCAGATTATGAACGGATGATGAGGGAGATTTTGGATAAAATTCCAGCCGAAAAAAGTGTGAATATGGTATTCCGAAACAAGAAGGGGGTCGAATTCGAAAATTACAACACTTCATGGGGAATCGAGACGCCTTCATTTTCGAATGGTTGTGCCTATGTAGATTTGGATAATGATGGGGATATGGACTTGGTGGTAAACAATATAGACGATGAGGCCCATATATATAGGAACAACGCTTATGGAAAAAATACCAACCACTTTGTCAAAATTAAACTCTTGGGACCAGAGGGAAATCGAAATGGAATTGGCGCCAAACTTAAAGTAAAGACCGGAACACTGGAACAGTACAAGGAACAACAGGTGAGTCGTGGATACCAATCCAACGTGGATTTCGTCCTACATTTTGGTCTGGGCAAAGCAAACCTAGTGGATGTGTTACAGGTGATCTGGCCGGATGGGAAAGTTAATCGAATAACCAATGTTCAAGTGGACGGTGTGGTTGAGGTCGATTATGAAAATGCGGAGACAATTATCCCCGACACAGTAAAAAAGAAGCTTTTGTTCACCGATGTAACGGAATTATCAGATATAGCGTACAGGCATACTGAAAACCAATATGACGACTTCAAAAAAGAACTGCTGTTACCACATAAAATGTCAACCTTCGGGCCGGCCCTTGCTGTGGGTGATGTCAACAAAGATGGACTGGAGGACTTCTTTGTGGGTGGTGCAAAAGATCAAAGCGGTGCAATATACCTTCAGGAAACCAACCAAACTTTTAGAAAATCAAATCAGAAGGCGCTGTTTTTAGATAAATTCCATGAGGATGTGGACGCTTCTTTTTTTGACGCAGATCAGGATGGAGATATTGACTTATATGTCGTGAGCGGGGGAAATGAGCTGCCAGCTGGGGATACGTATTATCAAGATAGACTTTATCTCAACAATGGGAAAGGAAACTTTTATAAGGTTTCGAACGCATTGCCCGTAATGAATACAAGTGGAGGTGTTGTTAGTCCAAATGATGTAGATGGGGATGGCGATATCGACCTATTTATCGGCGGACGGTTAACACCCGGGCAATATCCTAAATCTGATCGTAGCTATCTGCTTTTGAACGAAAATGGAAAATTCAAGGATGTAACACAAAAATCGGAAGGCCTGATCAATCCCGGGATGATTACTGATGCTCTTTGGTCTGATTATGATAGTGATGGCCAAAAAGATCTGATTCTGGTCGGGGAATGGATGCCAATAACCATTTTTAAAAATGGCAATGGGACACTTACCAGGTTAAAAGAGGACGACACTTTAAAAGAAACTCATGGCTGGTGGTTCAGCATTTCTGAAGGGGATGTAAACTCCGATGGTAGAATGGACTATATATTGGGAAATCTTGGTGAAAACTATAAGTACAAGGCAACACCGGAAAACCCTTTCAGGCTTTACTCTAAGGATTTTGACAATAATGGATCCCTGGACATTGTGTTGAGCTATTTTGAAAATGACACGCTTTATCCATTAAGGGGTAAGCAATGCTCTTCTGATCAAATCCCCGGCTTAAAGGACAAGTTCAAAAACTATGGCTCTTTTGGTGCTTCCAGTCTTGAAGATATCTATAGCAAAGACTCGTTACAAAATTCAGAGCTATACGAGGCAAAAACGTTCTCCACAAGCTTGCTTTTAAATTTTGAGGATGGGTTTACAATGAAAAAGCTCCCCAAAATGGCACAAGTCTCTGCGGTTTTCGGAATTGTCTATGAAGATTTTGATAATGATGACCATACCGATCTGCTGCTGGCTGGGAATCTTTATAATTCTGAAGTGGAGACTCCAAGGGGTGATGCTAGCAGCGGATTGTTTTTGCGGGGTGATGGAAAAGGTAATTTTAAAGAAGTCAGGGGGTACGATTCAGGTTTATTTATACCTGGGGATATAAAAAAATTGGAATTCATACGATTGGGAACTTCAAATACCTCTCGTAAAGGAATCATTTCATCTGAAAATAACGGCATAGTTCGACTTCACGTAACGAAATAATTTATAAAACCAACCATGAAGGTTACAACGATACATCTTTTGACAAAATTGGTTTTGCTGTGTTTTCTGGCAATGGAAAAGTCCGACCTTCATGCCCAAATTCTTTCGAAAGGCACAATTAAGGTATATCCAAAAGAGAGTGATCAATTACTCTTAAACCCTGGAATTGGATTTACCACCTTTCAACGGTTCAACGGGGACGTCTTGAACCCGGGAATGGGGTGGACGGAAGGACTGCCTATTGAGTATCAGGAATTCGATGGCGACCTTACCAATAAAAATTACCCGCAGACCACTATTGCTTACTTCCGCGTGAATTGGAGATTTTTAGAGACTGGCCCCGGAGAGTACGATTGGAATTTGATTGACAAAGCACTGAAAACCGCTGCTGAAAGGGGACAAACATTGATGTTGCGAATATCTCCCTATGAAAAGGGAGCAGAAAAGGACGTGCCTGCTTGGTATCGTGAAATTGTGGGTGATGAGAAGAATATGAAATCCCAAAAGTGGCGAATTGATCCCGAAAACCCAGCATACATCAAGTATTTTGGTGGGATGATAGCTGCGTTAGGCCAGCGTTACGACGGCCACCCCGATATCGAAAGCGTAGACGTTTCCTTTATCGGGTATTGGGGAGAAGGGCAGGGAACCCATTTACTTTCCGATAAAACCAGACGAGGACTGATCGATACGTATCTAGATAACTTTACCAAAACCCATCTAATTTTTCAACCACTCAATGGTGATGCTCCCAATCCCAACCGCTTGGTAAGGGGTACAAACATTGCCGCATATTGGCCTGACGGGACAGATAATGGCAATGGACCACAAATGAGACACTTGGGTTGGCGTATAGATTGTCTTGGAGACATGAGTTTTTTTCCACAATGGGACTTTAACCATATGATGGATGTCTATCCACAGGATATCATCCGAAGTGGTATGTCGGATGCCTGGAAAAAAGCACCGGTTACCATGGAAATCTGTGGCACTTTTCTAAACTGGTTGGAAAAGCAGAAATACGATGAAAAGACGGTTGAATTCATATTTGAGCAAGCATTGAAATGGCATGTTTCTTCTTTCAATGCAAAAAGTTCACCGGTCCCAAAAGAGTGGAGCCCTTTGGTGGAGAAATGGTTGAAAAAAATGGGCTATCGATTTGTGCTGCGGAAATTTACCTATCCCCCAACAGTTTTCCCTCAAGGCCAGTTGCGGATTACTTCTTGGTGGGAAAATAAGGGGGTAGCCCCCATATACAGGGCTTACACCTATGCGATTCGCGTTAAAAACAACTCTCATTCCCATGTATGGGCAACCGATGCGGACATTCGTAAGTGGTTACCGGGAGACATTTTTTTTGAGGAAAAGTTATACCTCCCAAAGGACATGCCGCCCGGTAACTACGACTTGGAAATTGCCCTTGTGGATCCAGTTTCCTTTGATTCTCGCATTAAACTCGCAATAGAAGGAGTTAATGCAGAGGGTTGGTATCCTATGGGAAAAGTAATAGTAAAGCAGCAAGCTGAATAATCGAACAAAATGTTTAATAGTTAATCTGAACACCCAATATCTAACATGAAACTACATAGCAATTTTAGTTATTTGATTGTGGCAATTTTGGTCATATTGTCCTGTAAGGACGATTCAAATCAAGAAAAGGAGAACCGAGAAACTGCTTCCTCAAACTGGGAGCTCATAGGGCCTGGAGGAGGAGGGAGTACCTTTATCCCCACGTTTGCTTACAGCAACGAGGATGAATTCTTTATTCGATGTGATATGACGGGTGCCTACCACACAAATGATGGAGGCAATTCCTTTGATCAGATCAATAACCCAGGGGGATCACACGCCTTTGCTTTCGACCCTTTGGATTCCCTGACCATGTATATCGGTTCAGTAACGCTAAACAAATCCATTGATGGGGGGAGTACTTGGGATGTTATTTTTCCGGCAAAGGAAGAAATCTTAGATAGTATCTACTTGGGAGATCATGCAGATTTTAACCTGGTCACTTCGAAAAACTCTTTGTACCATCAAACAGCATACAATGGATTGGATGCCCAAGATCAGTATAAAAATCTGGTTGTGCGAAACATCAAAGTCGACCCCAATGACTCAAATGTGATTTATTTCAGTAGTGGAAAAAATCTTTTTGTGTCACAAGATCAAGGTGCCTCTTGGTCCAGGATTGAACTCGATAGCAATATCAACTTCATCTATACAAACACTACAAGTGCCAAAGAAAAACTCTTCGTGTTCACCAATTTAAACATCAATGTGGTAGAGAAGAATACTTGGAAAACCACTTCTACGGTGTTTCCCAAAGATATGAGTCCCGTTTTTAAAGCTACAGGAGGTACTTTAAAAGAAGATGGGAAAACGGTTTTTTATGCATTGCACCATAATATACAGCCAAAGTCTAGAGCTGATATTGTTCCTACCTCGCTTTGGGTGTCAGAGGATTTGGGAAAAACATGGGTGGAAAACCAGCATGAGGTAGTGGCAAATAACAGCGGCCCAACTCCAATGTTTTCGGATATTAAGGCTGCCGAGAATGATGCCACACATGTGTATATGGTCACCAGCAGCTATAAAGAACAGAATCCAAATGGTGAAGTTTCCCATTGGTTTGGCGCAGTTAAGTCATCAGATTTGGGTAAAAGTTGGCAGTGGGTATGGAAAGGTGGTGGCGGTTCGGGCAAGTATGGTATGATGGATGGCAGTGATGCCCCAAACCTGAAGGATGCATGGGTACATAAGGCGTTTGGAAAGGATTATATAAAACTATTCGATGTTGGTGTGGCGCCCAACGATGGTAATACGGCAATAGTTACAGATTGGTACCGCAGTATGAGGACCATTGATGGTGGAAAGACCTGGCTGCCCGTTTACAGTACCGAACAGACAGATGGGAGTTATGTATCGAACGGTTTGGATGTCACCACCACATATGGAGTTCATCATGATCCGTTTGATGCGGACCATATTGCCATAAGCTATACCGATATTGGTTATCATCATTCATACAATGGTGGTAAAAGCTGGTTCAGATCGGTGGAAGGTATACCGAGACGATGGCAAAATACCTGCTATTGGATGGTTTTCGATCCCGGAGTAAAGGACAAAGTATGGTCGGTTTGGTCGAATCTGCACGATTTTCCGAGAGGAAAAATGACAAGAAATCCTGAATGGACGAACTACGGCGCAGGTGGTGTGGCACTTTCGGTGGACGGAGGCAAAACCTGGAAGCCTACCGTTGAAGGAATGGGATTGGATACCCCATCCGCATCCATAGTCTTGGATAAAAATTCCCCGGTTGGCAATAGAACACTGTACGTTGCAGCATATGGCAAAGGAGTATTTAAGTCAGTCGATGATGGTAAGACTTGGAAGCTGCATAATAATGGTATTCTGGGTAGTCTGGCTGCTTTTGAGCTGACTTTGCAGGAAGATGGAACACTGTATTTGGTTACAAGCCCAACACCGCAGCATAGAAATGGAAAAACTGGTATTGAGGTTCATATGGGAGCAGTTTACAAGTCGGTGGACGGAGCTGAATCTTGGCAGCGTCTCGACTTGGGCCAAAAAGTACAATTTCCAAATGGTATGACATATGATCCCTCAAATCCAGACAAGTTATACGTCGGGTGTTGGTCGGACATTCATTTAAGTGATATGGTAGGGCGTGCGGTCACCAATGTTTCTGGTGGAAACAAACGGATAGATTTAGAAGGTGGGATTCTAATGTCGGAAAATGGCGGCGAAAGCTGGACCCAGATTTTTGACCCGGACAAATATGTATACGATGTAACCGTGGATGAACGATTTCCCGGAAGGCTATATTGCAATACGTTTAACCATGGAGCATTTCGGAGTGATGATTATGGCAAAACTTGGAATAAAATCAGGGACTACGATTTTTATTGGGGGCATAGAGTGATGGTGGATAAAAATGACAAAGAAAAGGTGTACCTAACCACTTTTGGGTCTAGCGTATGGCATGGTATACCTGAGATTGACCAGAAAGAATAATGTCCCCTTTTTTTCATTAAAAAATATGACCACCGTCCTAAATAATTTCAAAAAAAGCCCTCTTTTATTCTGTCTGACGTTGCTGCTGGTTTTGGGTGTTGGAATCTCATGCAATGACATAACTACAAAAAAGGTTGGGGAAGCCTATAACAATCCAAATGGAAGAAACGATCGATGGGGGTTTATCGGACCTGGTGGTGGAGGTGCCATGTTTAATCCCACCATCAACCCATTGGATTCTACAAATGTTTTTGTAAGCTGCGACATGACGGGTTCTTTTGTAACCTATGATGGAGGTGAGAAATGGCGTATGTTCAATCTTCGTGGCAAAACGGAATTCTTTGTCTTTGATGGGAAAAACGAAAAAGTTGCATATGCCGGAACCTCCAATCTGTTATTTAAAAGTATAGATCAAGGAAAATCATGGAATACCATTTATCCAGAACCTAAAAACATTATAGCAATTCATGCGCAAGGAGACCACGCAGGTGAGGTGGTGGTGACGAAAGATAGCATTCGCACACAAATTAAAAAACTGGTTGTGGACCCTGGTGATCCGGAAAAATTGTTCTTATTGGTCAAGAGAACAAAGGTAGATGTTTGGCCAATTGTAAGAGGAAAGCAACAAAGATTTTATATGGAAATCCTCACCTCTGGGAATGGAGGTAAACAGTGGACTAAACTGGACAAATTATGGTTTGATCTTAATACCATTTTTCTGGATCCGACTTCCCCGTCCAATAATAGAACAATATATGTATGTGGAAAAGATGGACTGGGTGTAAAAACAGATGGGGGTTGGAGAAAGATAGAAATACCAGAAGGTTCAGGTAGCATCACTCAAGTTGTGGATGGATGGGATATGGAAAATCAACGGCATATTATTTATGTCCTGTCCGGAAAATCCTATTTCAATCGAGAGGGTAAACCCAATGACCCTAGAATTTATAGGACGGAGAATGGCGGACTGGATTGGACAAGGGTCGATGGCCCGTTACTTGACTTAAAAGGAGAAACTTTGGAAAACCCGGAATTTCGGAGCATTGCCACAAGTTATAAAAACCCCAACACGTTATATGTATCATTCAATGGGCTAAAAACGGATAAGACCACCACTAGTTTTGGTGTTGCGAAAACAACAGACTCCGGTAGGTCTTGGGAGTTGGTGTGGAATGATACGTTTTCTGCGTTAGATGACAAACAACATGCTTCGTCCAATAGAACCCAAGGATGGCTTGATAAACGCTTTGGTCCCGGATGGGGCGAAAATCCCTTTCATATGGCCGTCGATGACAATGATCCTTTGCTGACCTATGCCACCGACTTTGGAAGAACGATCAAAACCACCGATGGAGGGAATACTTGGAAACAAGTTTATACCAAAAAAGTGGATGGGGTTGGATGGAGGTCAAGAGGACTTCAGGTTACCACAGGTTATATGTTGGCTTTTGACCCTTTTGACCCGCAACATGTGTTTATGGCAGACACAGATACTGGGTTGATGGAAAGTATCGATGGTGGGAAAAGCTGGAACAGTGCCACACATAATAATGGAGTTCCCCGAAGATGGATAAATTCCACCTATTGGCTTTTGTTCGATCCAGATGTGAAGGACAGGATATGGGCGGTTATGAGCGCCAATCACGATCTGCCAAGGCCAAAAATGTGGAGAAACCGAGACATGGATAGCTATCGCGGGGGTGTGCTCATTAGTAATGATGGTGGCAAATCTTGGAAACCAATCAGCAAGAGTATTGGGGAAACTGCCGCAACGCACATTTTGATGGATAGAACAAAGGATGGCCTGGAACGTACGCTGTATGTATGCGCCTTTGGAAAAGGAGTATACAAATCCGTTGATAGTGGAGCCTCATGGGAGGCCAAAAACAATGGAATTTTAGGGAGTCAACCTGCAGCATGGCGATTGACCCAGCGAAAAAATGGCGATATGTTCCTTATTGTATCCAGAAAGAGCGATAATGGAAGTATCGGAAATGAGCTTGATGGAGCCCTTTACAAATCCAGGGATGGCGCAGAAACCTGGGAAAAGGTCAATCTCCCTGAGGGAGTAAACGGGCCTACCAGCATTATTGTTGACCCAGAAAATCAAAAGAGGTTAATACTTTCGGCATGGGGAAGATATGGAGCGACCCCATTTGCACCCAATCGAGGAGGTGGAATCTACATCTCTGAGGATGACGGAGGAACATGGAAAGCCGTGCTAACTGAAGACCAGCATATTCATGATGTGACAATGGATGAAAGGAATGGAATACTTTATGCTTCAGGATTCAATTCGTCGGCATACCGCTCTGATGATAGGGGAGTAACATGGCAGCGCATCAAGGGGTACAACTTTAAATGGGGAAAACGTGTGCAGCCTGATCCATACGATTCAGAAAAAATTTACGTAATAACCTTTGGAGGAGGGGTTTGGTATGGTCCTGCAAAGGGAGATCCGAATGCGCGGGAAGATATTGCAACCCCAATTGCTTCTTATGGGATTCAATAAATTTAAACCGATAGGATTTTAAGCAATCTATATTATTCGGAACAAGCCTTAACTGATTCGATTTTTTTATAACTCAATATCTTAACCTAGAATGAAATCATTTGTAAAAAAAACCACAAGCCATTCTTTCTTTTCGGGCCGAATAGCTTTCAAAAGCTATGTAGAATCCCAAAAAAAGCCCGTAAACTCTATTATTTTTAATATATTGCGCCATCACCCGTGTTTGCAAAGCACGGCACTTTTTTATCGAGACACACACTAACCGAACCCTTATGTCTAAAAAGAAATCTACTGTAGAACGTAGGCTTGTAATTGTTAAAGAACTTGACCAGAAAGGAAAAGTAGATGTTGGCAATTTGAGCAAAATGTTTGGCGTCAGCGAGGTGACCATACGGAATGACCTGGCGCAATTGGAGAAAAAAAATGTCCTAATTCGAGCTAGGGGAGGCGCTCTAAAGCTGGACCCTGTGGGAATAGATTACCACATTTCCGAAAAGGATAAAATTAATATCAAAGCCAAACAGCAAATTGGCGTGAAGGCGGCCGAGCTTGTAAATGAAGGAGATACCATAATGATCGACTCTGGGTCCACTGCCATGCAACTTGTACGGAATTTGGATAAAAGATCTCATCTCACCGTTATTACCAATGCACTGAACATTGTAAACCACCTTCAGAAAAATGAGGATATTCAGGTTATTGTTCCCGGTGGTTTCCTAAGGAACAAATCATTTTCATTGATTGGTTCGTCCGCAGAAAAAAGCATGCGAAATTACTTTTGCGACAAGCTATTTTTGGGTGTAGATGGTTTGGATGTTGACTATGGCCTTTCCACCCCAAATATTGAGGAAGCAAATTTCAATTGCACCATGATTGAAATGTCAAATCAGGTGATTGTTCTTGCGGATTCGAGCAAAATAGGAAAAAGGAGCCTGGCTTTTATCTGTCCAACTTCAAGTATCGACATTTTGATTACGGACAGCGGGATAACCCACGAACAACGAGTATCGCTTGAAAAAACAGGTATTAATGTTGTAGTGGTATAATAGATTTTACCATTCCCATACTCAATTCTTGTGGAGCCGAAGTTTGTCCTTATACTATTTTGAAATAGGTAAGTAGTTTAGTGACCATTATATAAACCAGGATGCACATTAATAAAAAGCCCAATGTGGCAAGTACGTTTTGGAATGTGTTATTTCTGTGCTCACCCATAATGTCCTTTCGGTTCAATACTAAAATCAAACCCACAGCGATTAGGGGAACCGCCAGAATTGATGAAGCTTGAGCTATAATTAGGGAATATACAGGGTTACCGATATCACTACTTACATAAATGGCAATTCCCATTCCAATCAGCAGAATGGTGACCGTGAAGATTCTGGGCATTTTGTTTTCCATGCTCTGTCCCATTCCAAGACCATCGGACAACAATCCGCCACCAACTACCGCATTGATGACCAGGGATGAAAATGCTGCTGCACTGAAACCGATGGCAAAAATGTACTTTGCGTATTGTCCCAACAACAATTCCAGTTGAAGGGCCATATCGGCTGCAGAATTTACATGGATGCCAAGGGGCTTTAAGGTCGCAGCTGCTGTCACGATTACCAACAAAGATATTGAGGCCAATATGAAGACCCCAAAATTTGAATCCTGAATGGCTTTTGCCTTGTCTTTCAATCCCCAACCTTTGGTTTGCACCAAGTACGACTGATATAGAGCACTGTTTAACACAAATGTGGTCCCGACTAGGGCGGCGAGTTGGTCAAAATGTTGCATCGCGAAGGTCCTGGGCACAAAACCCTGGGCAACTTTTAACATATCGGGTCTTATAAACAACACGTTGGCAACAAATGCCAAGATCATAATGATGACCATATACATCATGAGTTTCTCCAAGACACGGTAAAGACGTTTAGTGTAAAAGATGAGCAGTACTGCAAAAAAGGTGAACACAAATGGCCAAATTCTAGCTTCTATTCCAGTTAAGGTTTCCATGCCCATTCCAATCCCAAGATTGTTACCAAATTGGAAACTCAACGTGGCCAAAAAAGAGCTGATGCCAATAGCTACCGAAAACCATTTCCCAAATTTTTGCGCAATGACACCCAAAATGGACTCCTCGTTCATAACGGCAAATCGGGTACTCATTCCGGTGTAAACTGCCATGGAGACCCCAGCAATAACTATGGCCCATAAAAATTCGTACCCCTGTGTAGCCCCAATTTTTGTTGAGGTGGTCAGACTACCCGGACCCAAAACAACAGCAGCAGTAATAAAGCCAGGTCCGAGAGCCTGCAAAAACCTTTTTAATTTTAACATCATCTTTCTTTAATTTAATGCCCAAATCAGTATACTTATCAAATATCATCATTTGTTTTCAAAACATTTGTTTGTTTGTATTAAATATTTCGTTTAATTATTATTTTGATGTAATTTTCTTTTAAAATGTTTTTAATGGAGCTTAAAGTAAATTTTGATGTTGTCCAGGGGCTGAGAATTTTTGCGATTTGGTTTGTCGTATTGGCATTGGGCAGTTGTACCCATTCAAAAAACGAGGGTAAAATTGTTTTTAAGGAGACAGCTGGTGTGGATAGAAGTTTAGAGTATGTGGAAATTAGAATTAATCATCAGAATAGGAGTAGGTTGTTTCTTCAGGATGTTTTATCCGGCGACTTGTTGGTAGGGGAAAAATTGAATGACAGAACCTCTGAAAAAGACACAAGTTCATACATATTCCCGATTTCAATACGAGCCAATCAAACTAAGACTTTTGCTATAGTTGATACCGGAGAAATGTCTCCAGATAAAACACTTAAACTTGAAGGTGAGGGCGTGGCGGTGCAAATAGAGAATGAATATTTCGTTGCTGATTTCAACGTAACCCCCTTAAAGCGTGAAAGAGGACTACACCCTGGTCAGCTTGGGGGTATTTTTATCAAAAAGAATGGTGTTCTTTTGCAACGAAGCCATATCGATATGCACTGGTCGCCCAACTTTCAAAAAGAAGATGTGGACTATAAAACTATGGGGCATTTGGATGCTGATAATGCCAAAATAGTACAACGGAATTCGTACATGGTTCAATTGGAAAAGTCTGGAGCAGTTTCTGGATATGAAGAAATAGATTTGTTTGGAGCCTATACCTTCTTTTCTGAATTACCTTATTTTTTGTTTACATCGACGATGACATTCAATCAGAATGTAGCCCTGTTTTTACTCCGAAATGACGAAATGACCATGGATAGCCTGTTTACGCATCTGGTGTATCCAAAAAGCGACGACATATTTGGTGCTTTGCCATTATACGATACCAAAAAACTGGATTCACTCACCCAATCCCCCTTAAAAGATGACATCGATTGGCTGGGTTTTATAAATGAATCCAAAGGGTATGGTCTATTCAGTATTCGGCTGGACTACGATAATCGAAATTTGAAAGGAGAAAAGTCACCCCTCTACGAACCTCATACCAAAATATCATCAGGACGCAACAATGGTCGATACTGGAATAGGAGATTGATTAACGAAAAAACCACAATGGTACCAAAAGGTAGCAGATATTATGAGCGTTTAGCCTATTTGGTATTGGATGATTTGACCGGATTCGATGAAAAAATCAAAGAATATGCAACAAGTCTTAAAAATCCGGTAAGTGTTAGTTATCTTAGTGAATAACTAAGTCATTCTGGATTGACCATTGGTCGATTTGTGGTCATCATTCTTTCAGCGCTTGTTTCATATATTCCCTTGGGGTCATGCTCACGTATTTTCGAAAAGCGGTATTAAAGCTTGACTTTGATTTAAAACCTGATTGATTTGCGATAGACTCAATGGTAAAATTTCTATGGCTGCCATCGGCCAGTCGTTCCTTTACCTCCTCCACACGGAACGCGTTCACATATTCATAAAAAGACTTCCCAAGCCCATTGTTGAGAAAAGCACTTAATGATTTAGGATGTATTTTCATGGCCGCCGCTAGGGTATCAAGGTTCAAACTTGGATCCATATACATTTTTGATGAGTCCATTAGGCCGTCCAACTTGCTTTTTAAATGCAATAGCTCTTCATCTGAATAGCGATGGTTTCCATTGGATGAAAGTAGGTTTTTGCTCAATAAAAAGTATTTAATGTCCGATATGATCTCTATTCCAAGCCACAGCAGGAAAATTCCCATAACCAGCCAAAGGGGATTATAGGAAACGGTAGCCACTCCAAAATCATAGATCCAATAATTGATAAAGATTTGGAGTCCCCAGCAAGTAAGCAACACCAAAAATCCGATTTGGAACCGATGAATCCAACGGTTTAGTTTTTTGTCTTTGATAGGGTTTACCTTTCTCCATTGAGTGAAAAGCTTATGGGCATAGAACAGGTAAACAGCAGCAATTAAAACTGTGAAAGCTTGCTCCCAATGACTAAATCGCACTTCGAAGGGAGAATACATAAATTGAAGTTTAACATCTGAAGGTGCTACAAAAAGTATTGAGTAGTACAGAAACATGACTCCTCCCGGTAAAAAATGTGCCCAATATCGGGCCTTCCATTTAAATGGGCTTTCTGTAAGGCTTTTTACATAAAATAAGATGAGCGGCCCAAGTAATAGAATAAATGAAATAGGAGTAAACAGACTTTTATAGGAATTCGTCAAACTGTATTTTACGGCAAACAACTGGTTTTTGAAGCCATAGAGTGAGAGTACTAGGATGATGAGCGTTAAGAAGATGTTCAGCGATCGGCCCCTTACTCCTTTCAGTAGTAGAAATAGTGATAGCAATATTCCTATTGAAAATATAGGATAAATCAATTTTGTGTACAGTTGGCCCAACATTCCGGTAGCTAAATAGGGTGCGATGCCCTTATCCACTTTCCGGGTAATGCCCATTGGTACTGCAACCAACGCCATATTGCACCTAGGACATGTGCCTGCTTCATGAAAAAAGAGGTGGTCGTGGTCGCAACCACAGGGCGGACAGCGATACCGGGTTACAGCATCTAAATCCGTTTGACCACCAACAGGTACCTGACTGCTAGAGAGGGTAAGCAGAAAAAAAATGTACAATAGCTTAATTCCCATGATGGTTACTTGGTATTGTTCCTAAAATTAGGGAAAACAGTTTTTAAGATTCTGTTAAATAAATAGCCTTTTGAATTGCCCTTAGTTAGGGTCTTGCTCAGGATTTGAATGAAATGTACGTTTAGATGAATGCGAACATATTTTCAATTTGTTTTTCCTGCTAATGTTTTGTTGCGAGCTAATTTGATAGGGTAACCGTTAAAACATGTCCACATGAAAAAAAACAATTTCCTCTTAGTCTTACTTGTCCTTTCCTTTTTTTTGAATTTCCAGATGGTAAGATCTCAAGAGCATGCGAGTTATGTGCGCTTGGAGTATATAAAATTGCCCACCAATAACTGGAATGGCTATTGGACTGAAATCCAAGATAAGTGGAAGCCATTGTACAAAGAAATGATAGCCAAGGGTGAAATGAAGGCTTGGAAGCTTTTTTGGGTCCGATTCCCCGCAGGAACGGAAATACCTTATGATATTGTTAATGTATCATTCCACCGAGACAGTGTCGGATTGGCTAATCATTCCTTGTCCAAATTTTTTCAGACCAGCAAAAAAGGGGGTGGGGTGTCTTTCAATGAAATGGAGCGGCCGTTGTTGGATATGGTGAACAAGGTAAAGGTAGAGACCTATCAAATAGTGGAAGAGGCCCATGGCAGTTTCGAGTTGGACTCCTTGGCACGTACCAATCAAAACTATCAAATCGACTTTATGGATGCGGCCCAAGAAAATGCGGAAGCCTACGTAAATATGGAAGCTGAGATTTTTAAGCCCATGCACCAAGTGGCTATGGAGGATGGTAGACTTAAAAGTTGGACCTTGTGCAAACGCCTGAGTCAGGACAGCAATGCCATAATTCAAAGGTTTATCATTTTTAACCAATGGAGTTCGTGGGCCAATTGGCAGTCCGCTGGGGGATTGCAAGACTTTCAAAAAGTAAATCCCAGTTTAGATCAGGCTGGCATGAACGACATCTTTAGCAAGATTGGTCGCCTTAGGCAAATGACAAAATCGGAGATGTGGTCCATTTGGGATGAATTGTAGGGTAGTGCTCTTCTTGTCCTTTCGAACCGGACATCAGTTTTCTTATAATGATGTCCGGTCTTAAGGGGAGAATCCCTGAAGATGGTTATTTTGATATGTATACTATTGATTGATTTTGATGAAATCGAGAAAATCCGAGTTCTTTGCGACCACCACATAGTTTTTTCCTGAAATTTCAAGCATGTCCATATCCTTAACATCACCTGGAGCATAGAAACCACTTTCCCGCCCTAGTATGGGCTTAAACCCTCCTTTTCCGTTCCCTTGGAGCAGTACCCCAATGTTCGCATCATTACGTGGGGTTTCAACTTCGGAAGCATATAAATTTCCGGCTATGAGTGCATCTAAATTTCCATCTTTATCATAATCATGTATCAGGATTTGGTTAATGGATGAAAGTTGTGCCATCTGAGGAAGCCGATGGATTTTGAACACGCCCTTATTGTTCTCCAGATAAATGCTTGCAAACGATTTTACTTGATAATGCAGTGCGTTTTCTAAATAGCCTTCGGTGTAAATATCCTCGAGTGTGGCATTGGAGAACGTTTCATAATTTTTGAACTTTTCCTTTATTCCAGGCATTTGTTGTGACGAACACTCTCGCCCACGCACCGGGAATTTTTCCCCGTCGTTGAAATAGCTCAATACGATATCCTGGGTATTATTACTGTCAAAGTCATAAAAATAGACATCAAAGGTCTCTTTGGCATTGGCTTGATACTTATAATTCAGGCCAAGGTTTCCAATAATCAAATCCATATCACCATCGTTGTCGAAATCCCCGTCCTTCACACTGAACCACCATCCATGGGAATCTTCAACACCCACTTTGGACGAAACATCCGTAAAACGACCATCGCTATTTTTTAAAACCGTGATGGGCATCCATTCTCCAACTAGGATAAGATCAGTCCATCCATCATTATCGAAATCGGACCAAATACCGTCGGTAACCATACCTATTTCTTTCAAATCAGGGGCCACCTGAGAAGTAGCATCCACGAATTCCACCGTTCCATTTGTGCTTCTATTTTCAAGGATATAACTGTTCGCCGGAACGGGATAATTAGCAGGAACCAAACGCCCTGCAACGAACAAGTCTAAATCCCCATCTTTATCAAAATCGTGACTGTAAGCCTTGGAACCACTAACCAGCATTTGTGGAATGCCATCGGACTTATAGAATTGACCTGTACCGTCGTTGATGTAAAGGCGATCTTGTAACAAATTGGAATTGGGCTCGAATTCATTGCCTCCGCTTACAATGTATAGATCCAAATCGGAGTCGTTGTCCGCGTCAAATAGATGGATGCCCATATCTTCATAGGCACTATCGCTATTTAGGATTTCCGAATCCAAACGAGCAAACCCACCAGCCTTTTGTTGAAGGTATACCGCTGTCCTATTCTGGGAAGCTCCCCCAACGACCATATCGTCCAAACCATCACCATTTAGGTCACCAACGGCAATGTTTGGTCCGAAGGTGGACATTTTATGTGGTAACAAAATCTCTTTTGTAAAATCATTGTAAACATTCTCCACATGTTTATGAATGACAATGCTCGAAGTATCTTTGGCAGTTTCAAAGAGCTTCCCCCTTTTTTTGGAATTGGAAGCAACTTCCTTGCTGGCATTTTTATGGGCTACCGTGATAAGCGAGTTCATTTTGGGATTTCGTAGGATCTCTTTTTGATGATCTGGCCATTGGATGCGAATTGAATCAACTTTTTTGGCATTTCCCAGACCAAAATGTAGTCGTGGTGCTACGGAGGATTGAAATCCCCTGGTCAGCATAAGCTCTTGGTACTGCATCTTTCCTTCGGAAAAAAGGGTGGCTTTGACACCTATGCCCGACGGATTGGTCTTGGGTCCCTCAAATTTTAGGGATAGATGATTTGCGCTGCTCGAGCTTTTATTTTCAAACAAAGTTGCGTGGTCATCTATGTTATTGGTGACGATTTCCAAATCACCATCATTGTCCAAATCGGCATAAACACATCCGTTGGAGAAACCTTCGTGTACTAAGTTCCATTTTTTGTTGATTCTGCTGAAGGTGAGATCGCCGTTGTTCCTAAAAACAAAATTGTCGATTTTCTCAGATGGAATCGCCAATGACCGTTCCAGCAAACTATCTCTTTTGTTGGTCACAAGCGCTAAGGCATTAAAATAATCTCGATTGTTGATTTCCCTTCGTGTACCATTGGAAATGAAGAGATCTTTAAATCCATCATTATCCAAATCTGCAAAAAGTGGACCCCAGCTCCAATCAGTGGAAGAAACCCCTGCAAGCCGCGAAGTGTTGCTGAAATCAGGAATATTACCCTTGAACACGCCATTGTTCAGTTGTAGTGTATTGTGCATGTACTGGTAGTGGAATCCAGAATTTACGGTTGACCAAAAAATAGCTGGATTCATGCTGGCCATATTGGCCTTTGCCCTTCTATTGTTTTTGGCATCCATATCAGCCTGGAAAATATCAAGAAGGCCATCGTTGTTATAATCTGCTATATCCACACCCATTCCGTAGAACGAGGTTTGCTTGGTAGATTCTTTTAGAACGTCTGTGAAGGTACCATCCCGATTATTTATGTAAAGAAAATCTGGAGTACTGAAATCATTGGAAACATAAATATCGAACCAGCCATCTTGATTAAGATCCCCTATGGTGGCGCTCAAGGTGAGGCCAAAAGACCTGACCCCTGATGCATTGGTCACTTTTGCGAAAGAATCCCCATCGTTTCGATACAGGTTATCAGTTTCATGGTCTTTTACAGTATCCATTTTAAAGAGGTAGTAATCGTTTGGGGCACTGAATTTTGTTGGAGGATAATTAGCTACATAAAGGTCAAGATCCCCATCATTATCATAGTCAAAAAAGGAAGCCTGGACACTGTTGCCCACGTCAGCAATACCATATGCCTCAGCACTTTCGGTAAAGGTGTTGTCGCCGTTGTTGATGTAAAGTTCATTTTCCTTGGGGGTAAATTTACCGCCCACCGAGCAATAAATATCAAGATGCCCATCATTGTTTATATCGACCATTGTGGTTCCCGTGTACCAGCGTTGGTCTCCTGAAATGTTTGCGGCTTCGGTGATGTCTTCAAACTGGAGGTTGCCTTTGTTGAGATACAACTTGTTGGGAACCATGTTGCCCGTAAAAAACAAATCGATAAGCCCATCGTTGTTGATATCTCCTGCGGAGACGCCACCTCCCATATATAGGTAGGAGTAGGTAAAATAATTCAATGAATCATTTTCCTGCAGGTTATTGGAGAAATGAATGCCTGTTTCATTGGGCGGGAGCTTCTCGAACGTTTGTTTGGTTTTTTCCTCATTCGAACTGCACGAAAAAAGTAGCTGTATCGCGACAGCCAGAAAAATCAATCTATTTTGTTTCGGTATCCGCATTATAAAATTGTATAAATATAGAGAACAGGGCAATAAGCTGCCCTGTTCAACTAACTAACTCAAAATTTACGCTACTTTCACATTTGGTTAGATTATTCTTTTAATACCCTGGATTTTGCTCTAAAACTCCTTGACTTAGATCAATAGCCTGTTGGGGTATTGGAAAAATTGCATCTGTGGGTGTAAATACCGACCCGGGAAGGTAGCTTCGGGTATTGTCGCCTGCAACGAAAGCGTTCAGAACTTCCTCTGCAACACCTCTTCGCACCAAATCAAAGAAGCGATGCCCTTCCAAAGCAGTTTCCAATCTGTATTCGAAAAGGATGGCCTGTTCGGCAAAATTGGCATCTGGAAATCCACCGTTGTCCGCATAAAGACCAACCACATAATTGGCTGCATCGGTCCCATCGTCATTTTTGACCCATCCATCCGGATTGGCAGCCCTGGCTCTCACTTGATCTACCAAGGAAACTGCTGTGGCCAAATCATTTTCCGAAGCAGCAATTTCAGCTCTCCATAACAACAATTCTGAATATCGAATGATATTGGTGTTGATGGCATTGACTGTTGTTGCCCAACCTGTTGCGGTATTCACCGACCCTGATTGATCAGCTCTATAGTTTATTTTCTTGTTTACATAACATCCGCCATTGGCTGGATCTCTTGTCCAGGCCAGACCAGGAAAATCTCCCCATCCTAAAAATGGAATTCCTTTTCTTCCCACGGTCCAATCCAATCTTGAATCAAGATTGCCCGGTTCTTCAATAAACGAATTATCATCTGGGAAGCCACTTGCGGATGCGTCATTGGGATCAACATTGTTGATGTTGCTATCATTAAAAGTATCGAACAAAGGCAACCCATTAGCATCGGTCTTGAAGGCATTGACGAGATTGTGAGTAGGTTGCATAAAACCACAACATCCAGCTCCAATAGGACTGTTATGGGGATGATTTAGGATATCACCGTAATTCCCGTTACTACTGTTGTTACTTCCATCATTTACCGCATATTGCACCGCGAAAACGGATTCCATGCTGTTATTGGTATCCGCATCAAAATTATCGTGGAAAAAGGCATTCAAAGCATAAGGACCGTTGTTGATTACATCATCCAATAAGGGTTTGGCGGCGGCATAATCATTTTGATACATATGGGCCTTGGCCAAATACGCCTTGGAATTCCATGAATTGGCCCCTCCTACACGAGCACTTTCCGTAGGTAAATTATCAATAGCGAACTGGAAATCAGCTTCTATCGCAGCCCAAACATCTACCCCGATATTGGAAACACTCTCGCCAGCAGCAGCTGTTACTTCATCGATGTACGGAACGTTACCGAATATCTTTAAAGCTTCAAAATGATAATGTGCTCTTAAAAAACGAAGTTCTCCTGAAAATTGGGCAGCACCTTCGGCCGTCAGCGTTCCTGCTTCTGTGCCAGAGGCAATAGCAATCATGGCAGTATTTACCCTCGATACCCCTTCAAAAATTGAAGTCCATTTGTAATCTTGATAGGAATTGGTGACCTGGGCATCGTAAGTTTCGTATTGGGTAATTTCAGATTGATCACCGGCATCACTTCCCTTATAGGCTCCATCTGCAGCAACTTCTCCATATACCCAATTTGAAGGAGCAGCTCTCCATACATTGGTGTTGTCGCGATTTCCATCCAAAATGGCATATGCAGCAACCACCTGGGTGTTAATAAAAGTATCATTTAATGGAACATCCGACCCCGATAAGTCTTGTAGGGGTATGTTCAAATCATCGTTGCAAGCCGATAGTAATATCGCTGATGCAACTAAAATGTTGAATATTTTTTTCATAATTAATTTTTTTTAAAATGCAACGTCTAAGCCGAATATTACGGATCGGGTAATTGGGTAGACCCCACTATCAACACCTATGGTGAGGTTAGTATTCACTGTAGGTACAATGCTAATTTCGTTTCCATTGTTCAGTCCGGGATTCCTAAGGTTTACTTCAGGGTCCAATCCTGTGTAGTCTGTTAGGGTAATTAAATTTTTACCCTGAATGTACCAACGGATTTTTGAAGCTCCCAGTTTCTCCGTGATGGACTGTGGAAGACTGTACCCTATAATAATGTTCTTGAGCCTGGCATAAGAACCATCTTCCACATAATACGAGGATTGGGCTGATTCTGCTGAAATAATTCCAGCATCATTGGTCAAAGCTGGTAATGAACTTCCTGGACCTCCGTTGACGTAATCCAAACTTTTAGCACCTGGAAAGGTATTAAAATCAGTAAAAAACTTCATGAAGTTGTACAGATCGTTGCCCTGAGATCCTTGAACCAGGAGCGAAAAATCAAAGTTCTTATAATTTCCATTAAAGGTCAATCCATATGTGAAGTCAGGATGGGGATTTCCAATGAAGGTTTGTTCTCCATTGTTGGCAAACTGCATCCGTCCATCCGCACCAATACCCGTAAAAACCTTTCCGTAAAAAGAAGATAGGGGTTGACCTGCCTGGGTTCTAGTAGGGTTTTGATCTCGTAACCTTGATCCCTGAATGAAGAAATCCAAGTTATCGGGATTTAGGAAAATCACTTCATTTTTATAACCGGAGATATTAAACCCAATATTGAAATTGAAATCTTCCGATACTGTTTTTCCATATCCCAATGCTATGTCAAAACCTTTGTTGGACATTTCACCGAGGTTGCTTACGATTGTATTTACGGAGCCAAGAACGGTTGGGTCTCCACCAACGGCAAGCAGCATGTCTTCCGTGGTCGCGTCATAGTATTCAAAATCAAAAGTTAGGTCATTAAACAATCTTGAACTGATTCCTATGTTCAGGGTGGTTGTGGTTTCCCATTCCAAATCAGGATTTCCTCTATTGTTAAGCCCATAACCTACATCACTACCAGTGTTGCTATTTGGATAGGCAAAGAAATCTGCATTTGGACTATAGGTATCGGAGGTGGCATTGGCAGCAATATTACCATCGTTTGCCACAACACCATAACCCACTTTAAGCATTAAATCTGTAAACACGTTGGAATCTGACATGAAGTTCTCATTACTGATTCTCCATCCTGCACTAACCGATGGGAAGATACCGTCCCTTTGGTCTTCATTGAACAAAGAAGAACTGTCGTACCGGAGCGTACCGGTCAATAAGTAGGTGTCCTTAAATTTGTAGTCTACCTTTCCAAAACCAGAGAAATAGGAATTAATGAAACCATTTCCGATAGCATTTTGGGCTCCTGTACCGAATTGGATGTACTGAATGTTTGGCACATCATCAAAAAGAAACCCGCCAATTGTAGATTGGTTTTGTCTAAAGAAGTCTTTGTTGAACTCTGTTCCTACCAATACATCAAGTCCGTGTTCACCAAAATTTTTGGAATAATTCAACGTGTTGAACCAAGTATAGGTTCTTCTAAGTGAGGAGTATTCTCTTAACAAATTGTTGGTTGGCGCTTCATTTTCAAAGGAAGCCGCATCAAAATTCGTGGTGTTTACAGACCAAAGATCAAATCCTAGGTTTGTTTTGAAAGTAAGATCAGGAATGATATCATACTCTGCATAGATGTTTCCAAGTGCTCGGAAGGTCAGTATATCAGCATCCCTATCTCTTTCGGCAATACCGATGGGATTGTTCCCATTTCCCAATCCCCCAACAAATGAACCTGCGAGGTTACCTCCTACATCCCTGACAGGGATAAGAGGGTTTATTCGGTATAAAGATGCGATGGGACCGTTGTTGACATCTGCACCGGGAGGGATGGTCTGTTCAGAATAGGTAACCGATATGTTTTCTCCGATTCTGAATTTGTTGGTAACATCAAAAGAGGAATTTGCCCGCAAATTATATCTTGTAAAATCAGTATGCAGTGCTACCCCTTCTTGGTCAAGTGCCCCTAAAGAGAAATAGAAATTTGACCTTTCTGAGCCTCCAGCAGCACTGACGTTGTAATTTCTCGTAATAGCAGAGTTAAAATATTCATCAAACCAATCAGTTCCTTGAGGGTTTGCGCGGGTAATTCGGTTATCGGGAAAACTATAAGTGCTTTCATCTGCCGTTTGTGCTCCCTGTGGAAACAAGTACACCGGGATTACAGGTGTTGCCCCGCTTCCATATTGTGGATTGCTAGGGGCCGTTCCATCATTGGCTGCTGCTTCCCAAATGGCATCTGCCAGTTGTTGGGGAGAAGCCAAATCTGGAAAGACGGAACTAGGCACGAAATCAACTCCAAGAAAAACATTTGCGTTAAAGGTCACCGGTTGATTCTTTCTTCCTCCTTTGGTGGTAACTATGATAACCCCATTTGCGGCACGGTTACCATAAATTGCTGCGGATGATGCATCTTTAAGAATTTGAACGGATTCAATATCGTTAGGATTTAATTCCGTTAAACCTGCATCGGTAGGTGTCCCATCGATGATGTATAGGGGATCATTTCCATTAATGGTTCCATAACCCCTAATTCGAACAACCGCTCCCGAACCCGGGCTACCTTGATTCCCTACGATTACACCTGAACTTTGGCCCTGCAAGGCTTCTTCGAAGTTCAGAGGCGTCGTGGCGGCCAAATCCTCGGATTTTACTGTGGTCACGGATCCGGTAATATCCCGGGTATTTTGCGCGGAATATCCCGTGATCACTACTTCATCCAGTTGACTGGCATCTTCTTGTAACACCACATCGATAGTGGTACGACCACCAACCTGGATTTCTTGAGTAGCGAAACCTACATAACTGACGATTAAGGTGGCATTGTCCCCCACGGTTATGGTGTAGTTACCGTCAAAATCTGTTTGGGTACCGTTGGTTGTGCCTTGTTCAACGATACTGGCACCTGGTAAAGGGGCACCCGTGGTATCGGTAATGGTACCGCTCACAGTCGACTGGTACATGGTTACATTGACCGTTTCATGATTACCCCGGGAAAATTGGGTAAACATGGTCATTACGATCGTTAAAAGCGTAATTTTCAGAGCTGTTCCAAACCCTAAAAAATCTTTCAACGATTTGAATTCAAATCTTTGATTCATGATTTTGTTCATTAGTTAGTTAATTGTTCAAGAGGCATTAGCTGGCTTTAGCTAATGTTAATTAATTGTAATCTTATACTACCCAACAAATGTATTGGAATGCGTTACTGCTCATTGATCATATTTTATCATATGATGATAGTATTTATAATTTTATGTTAAAAAATAAATGAAATCGAATATTGGGGCAGTTTATGTTGCGGAATCCTTACTATGTTGAAATCAAAGGATATATTGCCCTATTCGCTTTAGGGGATTATAAATGGTAATATTCTCAACCCGCAGTCGACCTATCTTATTTTATCCTAGAAGTTGTAGTATTTCCATCAAGGCTCTACTGTTGTGATAGGGACACTTCCAAGGTCCTATCTTATTTTCGTGCAAATAAGGTAACCCATTTTGGTTCACTCTAAAAAACCATTCTCCGTATTTATGATTTATGATATGGGTATCGATAAACTCCCAAATTTGTTTGCTTATGTTGAAGTAGTTCGGGTCGTTTGTAATTTTCCAGTTGTACAAAAGCCCCACCATGGCTTCAGCCTGTGGCCACCAATGTCTGTCCGTATCAATTTCAAAGGTATTGGAATCTTTTGCATTTATTACCCCAAATTCAGAGTCAAGTGCTTCATTGATGAAGGTTTTGCATACATTTTTAAGAAGCACCTCTGCTTCTTTGATGAGTGTTTTATCATCCAAAATTCTAGTGGCGTACAGAATCAACCATGCTGCTTCTATGTCATGTCCAAAGGATATTTCAGAGGAAAGTTTTTTCCAGTCTTTTGAGAAGAAAAGCTTCATATGGTTACAATACTCAAATACCTTGCTTAAAAAAAGCCTGATCAAGGACACCAGTGCTTTTTCCACGCTTTGGTTTTGTGAGACCTCCCAAAGTGTGGTGTAAGCCTCCAAGATATGAAGATGGGTATTGGTGGTCTTAGGAGCATTTAGATCTTTTTCGCTAAGCCGCATATCGGCAATAGTGTTCCATTTATGGCCAAAAGCTTCCCAATAACCTCCGTCCGTTTTGTCGAGGGCTTTGTTTTCGAGAATTTCGAATAATTCAAGAGCCCATAGCAGTGCTTTGGGGTTTTTGGAGTATTTATAGTATTCCGAAAGAGCGTAGATGCAGAATGCCTGTGCATAAACTTGCTTTCTTTTGTCCAATGGATTCCCTCGATGGTCCAACATCCAGAATACTCCTCCATTTTCATAATCCTGAAAGTTTTCCCTTAAATAGTCAAAGGCTCTTTGGCACTCCTCATCATATCGTGAATCTTTATAGAAGTTGCATGCCCGTGAAAATGTCCAGAGTATTCTTGTGTTTAGGATGATACCTTTGGGGGCTTCCCCATATACCTTGTTTTCATTGTCCATCCTCCCAATAAAACCACCGTGAACGATGTCCCTTGCATGAGTTCGCCAAAAGTGCAAAATACGATCTAGTTCGGTATTGAGCTTATGTGCAAATACCGATTCTTCAAGGTTTGAGATGGCTTCAGATTTAATTGGCATTTCCTTAATAATAGCCTTGATTTCTTTCTACTAAATCCATAATGTTTTGCACCGACCCAGAAGAAGTCTTGCCATCGGATGGTGTATTCTTACAGTAGTCGATAAGAATATCAAGCCTTGTTTTTGCAACATGCGTTCGTGTGTCCGAAGAGGCATAATAAATATAGACATCCTCGTTTTCGTCCATGATCCATCCATTCGAAAAAAGAACGTTCCCAACATCTCCAATGATCTCATCATCGCTGGGAGCCATTAAATATCCACCGGGTTGGTAACGAACTTTTGATATATCATCCAAATCCGTGACGAACATATAAAGCACGTAGCGCATACCAGCTGCCGTATTGCGAACACCATGGGCCAAATGCAGCCACCCTTCGGAGGTTTTTAAGGGCGAGGGCCCCAGGCCATTCTTCAATTCATATATGGTATGATATTTTTTAGGATTTAGAATAATCTCATCCCTGACGACTGGATTGGTTATATCATCAGTATATCCTAAACCGATTCCACCTCCAGAGCCCGTTTCAATAAAACCATCCTGAGGTCGTGTATAAATAGCATATCGCCCATTTACGAATTCTGGATGTATGGTCACGTTGCGTTGCTGTCTTGAATTTGAAATCAAATCGGGCAATCGCTCCCAGGTTTTAAAATCCTTACTTCTAATAATACCGGCGTTGGCAACTGCTGCTGAGGTATCACCATTGTGGGCATTCGGATCTTTTCGCTCCGTACAGAAAAAACCGTAAACATATCCATCTTCATGGAGTGTTAAGCGCATATCGTAGGCATTTATGTCTGGGCTTTCGTTTTGGGGCAATACCAAGGGCTTGTCCCAAAATGTAAAGTTATCAATACCATTGTCGCTTTCCGCAAATGCAAAAAAAGATTTTCTATCCTTTCCTTCGATCCTGACGCACAATAGGTATTTGTTGTTCCACTTTATGGCTCCGGCGTTGAATGCGGCATTGATTCCAATTCGTTCCAATCCTCTGGGATTGGTTTCCGGTGACAGATCGTAGCGCCAATGAAGCGGGGTATGCTCCGCAGTAATAATAGGATATTGGTACTTGGTGAATATCCTGCTGGAGTGCCTAATAGGAGGGTTGCTACGTGTCAAAAGTGTATGGTGTTCTTCGAATAGCTCAGAAAACAAGCTTGTTTTTTGTAGAGTGCTTTTAATTTTCATCTTCTATTGGGTAGTATTATTATGCTTCTTTCTTGAAATCAATTCTTTGTTGATAGTCAGCATAAGTTTATCGTCGAGGGTGTAAAAAATCAGAAAAAGGGCAGATAGCAATGCACCAATTGCTGGCAGAAAACTCATCATCAAACGAATTCCGGTCTGGGCAGCCTCGGTCTGTACGGCATTGGCCTCAAATCCATAAAAGGCCAGAATCCAACCTGTAAGTGCCCCACCAAGGGTCCATCCCATTTTTTGAGACATGGATGATGACGAAAATATCAAGCCTGTGGCTCTTCTCCCGGTCTTCCATTCGGAATAATCGGCAATATCAGCATACATGGACCAAAGTAATGGGAATACAATTCCCGCACAAATGCTTATTAAAAATTGGAATACAAAAATGAGGGTCACATTGTCTTCTTTGAAAAAGAAAAACAAACAACTTAACAAACAGGCCGACAACATTGCCGCAACAAATGTTCTTTTCTTTCCTATCCGGTCGGAAACAGGTTTTGCCAGGACAACACCCAAAATATTTGCAGCTTGTCCTAATACCAAGTAGAGCGTGCTGAATGTTATGCTTATTTCAATGATGGGAAGTCGGAAAGCTTCCTGATTGGAAAAATAATACTTAAAGTAATAGATTGCAGATCCATCCCGAATGGAGTTGAAGATGAGCGAACATACTCCTGCACCCAACAATATGAACCAAGGTCGATTCTTTGCTAAATTTTTGAGGTCAGCTTTAAGAGCGGTCTTTTGGTCTTTCGGTGGATGTACCCGCTCCCTGGTCCAATAAAAGGTACCCAAGAAAAAAGCTACGGCAATCAATGCGTAAATGGTCATGGTATATTGCCAACCCTTTTGGGTACTTGATATGTCACCATTGGAGCTAAAAAAGTCCACCAATGGCTCAGCTGTAGCCAAAACCAATATGCTTCCAGCAAAAGCAAAAATAAATCTATATGAAGCCAAAGAAGTCCTGTCATTGAGGTTGGAGGTCATTACTCCCAGCAAAGAGGCATAAGGGACATTGATTGCAGTATACACAATCATCATAAGGCAATAGGTAATGTAGGCATAAACGATTTTTCCTGAAACGGAGAGTTCAGGAGTGGTAAAAGTGAGTACCCCGAAGAGCCCAAAAGGTATGGCCATCCAAAGCAAGTAAGGCCTAAATTTTCCCCACTTCGTTTTGGTCCTGTCTGCTATGATGCCCATGATGGGATCGTTGATGCCATCAAAAATCCTGGTGATCAAGAACATGGTCCCCACCACCGCAGCAGAAATCCCAAAGACATCGGTGTAAAAGAAAAGCAGGTATACACCAAACATTTTCCAGAACATGGACGAGGCAAAATCGCCAAAGCCATAGCCCATTTTCTCCTTAAGTTTTAGTTTTTCCATGCTTTCTTTCGTGATTATGACTTCTTATTTTATGTTCGCGATCTCTTCTAAAAAAAGGACGTGAGGCAGGTTTTTGAACTTTTTAAAGTCCAAACTGCTCCGTTGTCCTTCGAAAGGTGCGAAATAGTGGCTAGGTGATGCATTTCGCCATACCAACACCCATGACAACCCTTTGTTTGAAATGTTCTTATCGAGAACAGCTGTCCACCAATCTTTTATTTTGACACCTTCCAATCCACCTTCCGTCAAAGCATATGGCATGTTTTTTAATTTTGCGACTTCAGCAAGAATTTCAAGGTTGTCATTGAGCAGTTCAACGTATTCTTCGGTTGTTTTTTTATGATATAGGTCGATGCCCAACATGTCCACAAAATCATCACCGGGATAAAATTGGAGATATTCCTTTTTGTCGGTTATCGCATCAGTTGCATAGCAAAAAATAAGATTATGCACTTCGAAGTTTCGGGTCAGGATATGGAAGGTTTCCCGCCACAGTTGCTTGAATTCATTAGGGGTGCAGTTTTTATGGCCCCACCAAAACCAGGAACCATTCATCTCATGATAGGGCCTAAAAACAATTGGGATGGATTCTCCTGATTTTGTTTTTAGGGATTTCAAAAAATCCGCGATTTTGTTCAAACATCCAAGGTACTTAGGATGTAGAATCCCACCCTCCAAAATATGGGCGACCGTGGGCGTGGGATCCCATGCGCTTTTTTTTGTGGATGGATTGTTGGGGTGCCAACTTAATGTGATGATCCCTCCATTTTCATGGGCAGTCTTAATGAGATTGGCCATCATTTCAAAATTAACGGTATCGAGATTGTGGGCATGCCCCAACTCTAGATGGCCCAATTCAAAACCATATATGGCAGGAAAATCCCCAGCCACATCATTTACATCACTTTTGTATCGAGTCCCGTCATTTTTCCAGCCCATACCATAGGCGGTGGCATCCTGGTGACCAAAGGCATATCCCACTTTTGAGATTTCCTTTACTCTGGACATCAAATATTTGGCTGAACCATCAGCTTGGGGGTCACTTAACCTAATATGCTCAGATGAGGACAAAAGTGCCGTTTTACATGATGAAATTAATAAAAGTAATGATACTATATAAACAGCTCTGAGGAAGATGGGTTTCCTAAATCTTACAGAAATTATGGCTATCGAATGATTTTTAGTATGCAATACGTAAAATTTGAGTCTTTGTTTGTTTTTTTACCAAATAGCACTTGCCAAAAATAGATTACATTTATGCACATCTTTAATACTATTTTGTCAATTTTAGATAGAATTTCTAATTATGAGTCATACCTATCAGAAGCCTCACCGGGAAATCATACAGATGTCACCCAACGACAGTTTTTTGGTTTTTGATCGAACAAAGGATTATTTTGATTACCCCATACATTATCATCCCGAGTACGAACTGAACTTCATTTCGAATGCTCCAGGAGTGCGCAGGGTGGTGGGGGACAGTTTGGAGGAAATTGGGGACAAGGAACTGGTCTTGGTTGGTCCAAATTTATACCACGTATGGGAGCATTATAATTGTAAGAGCACACATATTCATGAGATTACGATTCAGTTTCAGGATAATCTGTTCCATAAGGAACTTTTGAACAGAGCAATTCTTAAACCCATAAGGGAAATGTTTGAAAGGGCAAACCATGGGATTCTCTTTTCCCGAGAAACATGCTTGGCCCTGGAACCAAGATTGAAAAAGGTTTCAAAACTGGATAGTATGGATTATTTTTTGGAGATTTTTTCCATTCTTTATGACCTTTCCATCTCCAGAAACCAACGAATGCTTTCCACCACTTCGGTGGAACCTGAAAATTACGAGCACAGCGAAAAACTGAAACGGTTACATCATTTTATCGAGAAAAATTACGACTCCAAAATTTCACTTTCCAGTGTTGCCGAGTTATTGAACATGAGCATGGTTTCCTTCAACAGGTTTATCAAAAAAAGAACAGGGAAAACATTTGTGGAATATCTCAACGACATTCGAATTGGGTACGCCTCGAGAAGATTGATTGAAAAAGATCAGAGTATATCCGAAATAGCATATAGTTGCGGATTTAACAGCATTGCTAACTTTAACCGTATTTTTAAGAAAAGCAAGGGATGTACACCAACAAAATATCGAGAGGACTTTTTGGGCATCAAAAGGGTACTGTAAAATCAATGAAATCTATCTTTTTATTTCAATTCCACATCATTTTTTATCAAAATTCCCATAATTGTCAATAAGTAATCCCAAATTTTATAAATTTCGGATGCACTTAAAAAACTGATATGCAGATTATCGAATCTTCCAAGGTTTATGATGTGATCATTGTAGGCTCTGGAGCTGGTGGTGGTATGGCCACCAAAGTTTTGGCGGATGCAGGATTAAAGGTGGCTGTAGTTGAAGCCGGTCCTTTTTTTGATCCAGCTGATCCCAAACAGCAAACACAATTAAAATGGCCTTATGAATCTCCCCGAAGGGGAGCAGCGACCAAACGTCCTTTTGGTGATTTTGATATGGCCTATGGAGGTTGGGAAATAGAGGGAGAGCCTTATACCAACACTGAAGGCAGCAATTTTCAATGGTTTCGGTCCAGAATGCTGGGCGGCCGTACCAATCACTGGGGAAGAATTTCCTTGCGATTCGGTCCACTCGACTTCAAGAGGAAAGACCAAGATGGTCTTGGCGACAATTGGCCCATTGGTTATGAGGATGTAAAACCGTATTACGATAAAGTGGACAAGCTTATCGGAGTGTTTGGCACCAACGAAGGTTTACCCAACGACCCAGATGGATTCTTTCTTCCGCCACCAAAACCCAGGTTGCACGAACTTTTCTACATAAAGGGGGCCAGAAAATCGAATGTGACGGTAATTCCCTCCCGCATGTCGATGTTGACGAAACGTATCAACAAGGACCGAGGGGTATGTTTTTATTGTGGTCAATGCTCCAGATCTTGCTCAGTGTATGCCGATTTTTCATCCGGTAGCTGCTTAATTTTCCCTGCACAAAAAAGTGGAGGGCAAATAGATCTGTTTGTAAATGCCATGGTACGCGAAGTCACTACTAATACAGAAGGTAAGGCAACGGGGGTATCCTACATTAACAAGGAAGATCGCAAAGAATATAAACTGAAAGGGAAAATGGTGGTTTTAGCTGCATCGGCCTGCAGTTCTGCTAGAATTCTGCTGAACTCCAAAAGTAAACGCCACCCAAACGGTTTGGGTAATTCAAGTGGTGTAATTGGCAAGTACCTCCATGATTCCACGGGAAGTGGTAGAATGGGATTCATTCCTGATCTTATGAACCGCAAGACGTACAACGAAGATGGAGTAGGGGGCATGCATGTGTATTCGCCCTGGTGGTTGGATAATAAAAAATTGGATTTTCCACGCGGCTATCATATTGAAATGTGGGGTGGTCTTGGGATGCCCAGCTATGGGTTCGGTTTTAACGCAAATGACTTGAACGAATACTTCGGATTAAAAGTGGGTGGATATGGCAACAGCCTTCGTAAGGATGTCAAAAAGTATTATGGGGCCCTGGTTGGGATGAACGGTAGGGGAGAATCCGTGCCCCAAAAAGAAAATTCCTGTGAGATCGACAACACCAAGGTGGATGAATTTGGGATTCCGGTTTTAAAGTTCAATTACCAATGGTCTGATCATGAATACAAACAGGCCAAGCATATGCAGGATACTTTTGAAGAAATCATTCATAACATGGGGGGACAACCTTTGGGTGAAAAGCCTACCAAGGAGCAAAACTATGGGATTGATCTTCCTGGGAGGATTATTCACGAAGTAGGGACCACGAGAATGGGGGATGATTCCAAAACATCTGTTGTGAACAAGTTTCAGCAAATGCACGATGTGGACAATGTTTTTATTGTGGATGCTGGACCTTTTGTTTCCCAGGCGGACAAAAACCCAACCTGGACTATTTTGGCACTTTCGTGGCGGACGTCAGATTACATCATTCAACAATTAAAACAGCAAAACATCTGATCATGGACAGAAGAAAAAGTTTAAAGTCGATACTGTTGGGTGGGGTTGCCGGTGGATTGGCCATTCATGGATGTAAGCCACAGCAAGAACAACAGTTGGAGGAAGTTGTTAAAATAAGGGAATATGATTATGGAAGAACTCCCAAAGAAAAGGAATATGACGAAGAGTTACTTTCGGAAGAATTCTTTAACCCGCATGAAATGGAGACCATTGCAGTGCTTTGTAATTTGATTTTACCTGAAGAAGGTGATATGGGCGGTGCATTGGAGGCTGAGGTGCCGGATTTTATTGAATTCATGGCAAAGGATCATCCTCCCTACCAAATAGAGCTTAGGGGTGGACTTATGTGGATAGACCATAAAAGCAATACGGAGTACAATGTCGACTTCAAATCTGCTTCAGAAGAACAACAAAAAGACATTTTGGACCAAATTGCGTATCCTGATATAGAAATTCCAGAAGCCGAGAGACCTTTAGAAGTCCAATTCTTCTCTTTACTGAGGAATTTGACTCTAACTGGGTATTATACCTCCAAAATTGGAATTGAGGCTTTGGGATACAAGGGGAACATGCCCAATGTTTGGGACGGGGTGCCCGATGATATTCTTGCACAACACGGTGTTTCGTATGACGAGGAATGGTTGGCCAAATGTATCGATCAAAGTAAGCGCGGCATACTTGCTGAATGGGATGAAGAAGGGAATCTGATAACATGAAACAAGTGTACAAAGGATGAAAACAAAAAATACCCTTTTAATAGTTATGGTTACCGCGATGAGCTTACATCTGGGTTTTGGACAAGAAATAGGAATACAGTTATACAGTTTACGAAACCAGTTCAAGGAAAACATACCTGAAACATTGGAATTGATCAGCAGTTGGGGCATTACCACGATTGAAGGAGGCGAAAACACCTATGGTATGGCCCAAGATGAATTTATTGAACTGCTCAAACAAAATGGACTTTCCGTTGCAAGTGTAGGTACCAATTTAGAGGAATTAAGGGATGAGCCGATGAAGGCTGTAGAACGGGCGAAAGCTTTTGGCGCCAAATACGCCATGTGTCCATGGATACCTCATAACGGAAATAATTTCACTATAAAGGACATTAAGAAAGCGACCCAAATTTTCAATAAAGCGGGGGAACAATTAAAAAATGAGAGGATTCAGCTGGTGTACCATCCCCATGGATATGAGTTTAGGTCCTATAAAGATGGAACACTTTTCGATTATATGGCCAGCAATGCCGAACATTTTGATTTTGAAATGGATATGTATTGGGTGCAACATGGAGGTGAGGATCCTGTAGCCTTGTTGGAACGTTACCCTAACAAATTCAAACTGATGCACCTAAAGGATATGCAGAAAGGTACCATTGGAAATGACACGGGACATAGTGATGTTGAGACAAACGTAGTCTTGGGAACAGGCATGATAGATGTCAAAACATTGGTATTGAAAGGTAGGGAACTTGGCGTGGAATACATGTTCATTGAAGATGAGTCATCACAGGTAGTAAATCAGGTACCGAAAAGCTTGGCCTTTCTCAATGGGCTACTGAATTGAAGCATAACCGACCTCTACATAAGTAAAAATCACCATGACCATTTTGGCCGTCGTTTTTAGTGTACTAGTATTGATAGTACTGATTACCTGGGGAAAAGTGAATCCGTTTTTGGCTTTCCTTTTGGCATCAATTTTAGCAGGAGTTTTACTTGGAATACCCCTGGGAGACATCTCAAAATCCCTAGAAAAAGGTATTGGTGATATGCTTGGATCACTGGCAGTTATCATTTGTCTTGGCGCGATGTTCGGAAAAATCATTTCAGAAAGTGGTGCGGCCAAAAAGATAACCTTGGTGCTGATGGATCTGTGTGGGGAAAGGTATATCCAATGGGCCTTGATGGTTACAGGTTTTATAGTTGGTATTCCATTGTTTTACAATGTCGGCTTTGTGCTTTTGGTACCGTTGATTTTTTCGGTTACATATCAATTCAAGCTACCTGCTGTTTATATTGGTATCCCAATGTTGGCGGCATTGTCCGTAACCCATGGTTTTTTACCTCCGCATCCATCTCCCACGGCATTGGTTGCCCAATTCGATGCTAGTTTGAGTACGACCCTTATCTATGGCTTTCTTGTGGCAATTCCCTGCATGATTGTAGCTGGGCCTTTCTTTGCCAAAACACTGAAACATATGGAGGCCCATCCTTTGGAGACCTTTAAGCCCAAGGAAATGTCTGATGCAAATCTGCCCAATGGTACCAACTGCTTTTTTACGGCATTGTTGCCTGTGATCTTATTGGCAAGCTCATCGCTCTTACCTTATGTATCAAGCGGCAATAAGAATTTGGATGCATTATTTTCCTTTTTGGCCGACCCCATAACGGTAATGTTGATTTCTCTAATGATTGCTACCTATACCTTGGGAATACTCCAAAAGATGAAAGTCAAAAAAATCATGGAGGACTATGCTGATTCTGTAAAGGATGTGGCTATGATACTGCTGATTGTAGCGGGAGCAGGTGCCTTAAAGCAAGTTTTCATAGACAGCGGGGTAAGTGCCGACATCGCCCAATTGGTGGGTGGATGGGACATAAATCCGTTGGTGTTGGGCTTTATAATGGCGACGATTATTCGAGTGAGTCTAGGGTCTGCTACTGTAGCAGGGCTTACCACCGCAGGGATTATTGCGCCAGTTGTTACCACAACAGGGGCCGATGCCAATCTGATGGTACTGTCCATTGGTGCAGGAAGTCTAATGTTCTCCCATGTGAATGATTCTGGTTTTTGGATGTACAAGGAATACTTTAACCTGAGCCTTAAGGACACCTTCAAATCATGGACGGTTATGGAGACCATCGTAGGCCTAGTAGGTTTGGCTATGGTGCTTTTGCTTGATGTTTTTGTTTGATAGCAATGGAACAGATTATTGCTATGTACTTGAATCAGGTAGACTAAAACTGAATTGCATATTCCCTTTTCAAAAGAACAACCTTAAAGCCTTTTTAAAAGCAACAGCCTAAAGTCTATAGCCTCTGAGCCAGTTATTTTTGGAGCGGTCAATGCTAATGTTCCTTTTCCTTTCCTAAGTTCAATGGTCCCCATTTTTACAGGAATAAAGTCTTTGACATAGGATTCGATTCTCGGCGACCTGTCATTTTCCATACCAGTCAGTGGCGGGTCATGAGGTTTATCGATGCTATGGAAGACTTCATTTTCACCCAAGCTTAATTTAATTTGAACGCCCTTGTTTTCAGGCTTGCATGTATAGTAAAGTTCGACCTCGAAAACACCGTTTTCCAACACTTCTACATCCCATGTTATGGAATCCTTGGTACTTGTCCAATTATATAAAAAGGAATCGTTGGGGTACTTATTACTTCTTTTGATGTTTCCATGCGGTACGGCATCTCTTGCAGGTAAATGGGTGTATTCAGATTTTGGATGCCCTACGGTGAAAGCTCGGGAATCCGATTTGGTATTTTGGTCAATAATCGTGGAAAGCCAATGTTCTTTGATTTTAATCAATGAATCAGTCAATTTGGGATGACTTTTCGAGACATCTTGCTTTTGCCCTGGATCCGTTGTCATATTAAACAATTTGTTTTCATGATCTAATCGATAATCTTGGGTTCTCAAACTAGTTCTTCCACCCCAGTGATGAAAGATAGGTCTTGATTGCCAGTCAGCATCTGCATCAAAAATGATAGGGGTCAAATCCTTTCCATCCAAATTGAGATTCTCGGGATAGCGAATCCCTGCCATAGCGGTCAATGTTGGTAGCAGGTCTATCGCCCCGGCAATCTTGTGAATTTTTCTTCCACTTTCAATTCTTTTTGGCCAATGCACAAAACAGGGAGATCTAACCCCACCTTCATCTGTGGAGCCCTTAATACCTTTCATGTCTCCATTCCATCTGTAACCATTGGGGCCATTATCGGATAAATAAATGACTATGGTATTTTCTTCCAGTCCGGATTCTTTTAATTCTTCCATCAATCTCCCTACATTCCAATCAATGTTTTCTACCATGGACAAGGCTGCCCTTGTAAAGTTTTCGTCCTCAATTTCTTCTCTTCTAGATTTCATTGTTAACTCCTTGTCCCTAAACATGTTCCAGTGTTCATCTGGAACTTGCATGGGACTGTGCGGAGTATTTACAGGAATAGCTAAGAAAAATGGATTGTTTTGATTGCTTTTGATGAAAGCAATACCCCTATCGAAGAGGTCATTTGGGAGAAAGCCCCTTCCCCCCACAATCGCTCCGTTCTGCTCCAACATAGGACTGAAATAGTTTCCCCAATGACCTGAGCAAAATCCATAAAAATCATCAAAACCCCGTGAATTGGGATGGTAAGGAGGTTGTGTCCCGTTATGCCATTTCCCATACAGGGCGGTGATATATCCTGCCGCCTTGAAAACTTCAGCAATTGTTGTCTCGTTCAAATTCATTCGTTCTCCACCTGAAGAGGTAGCATAAATGCCCATTCGGGTTGCGTACCTTCCCGTGAGCAGTTCCGCTCGGGTAGGTGAGCATACAGGTTGTACATAAAAGTTCTCAAAAACAAGCCCATTTACGGCAAGGGCGTCGATATTGGGGGTAGATAAATTAGTATTTCCATTGTAGCTAAGATCTCCCCAACCTTGATCATCTGCTAAGATTAGAATCACATTGGGATGGTCTTTTTTTTCAGGATTTTTGGGTGGTTCGGCGCACATCCAGAGCAACAGCGGGAGGAGTAATACAAGTGCAAAAAGGTTAAAAGGCTTCATGAAGCTAAAATTAACAACTAAAGCATCTATATTGTGATACTATTTTTTCTTTTTGGAATACAATTTTTGATAGATGTCCGAATGGTTACCCATTGAAACAAGCATCAAAAACTACTTATCAGACACAAAAAATTCGAAGATGGTCTGATTCTGATAAGTTTCGCCGGGCAAAAGCAATGCCGAAGGAAAATTCGGTTGGTTGGGAGCATCTGGATAGTTTTGAGTCTCAAAACAAATGGCCGGATATCTACCATATTTGGCATTGTCGACATAGTCCAGTGGAGGTAAATACTCTGGAGTAAATACGACCATCGCAGGTTGGTTGGTGGTTACGTTCATCCGAATACCGCTATGTTTGGAATACAGGCTGGCAACACAGTCGTAGCTTTTTTTCAAAACAAACGTATCATCAAGTCCTTTAAAGTTTTTTTCCAATGTTTGTGGCTGATTGAAATCAAATCGGGTGCTTTTGGTACTCCTTTTTTCTCCCGAAGGGAGAAGCTGCTCATTCACTTCCAGATAAGCATCACTATGGATTTGTAGGTCATTGTCTAAAATGGATCCCTCACCATCCAGATTAAAATAGGAATGATTCGTTAAGTTTACCACCGTTGGTCTATCGGTTGTGGCTGTATAGGTTATGCGCACAGCATTGTTTTCCAATAGTTCATAAAGGGCTTTTACCTGAAGGTTTCCAGGATAATTTTCTTCTAGATGCTCACTTCGATAGGAGAACTGGACAGATTGATTTTCGTTTCTAATCAGCTTGTCAATGGTCCAGAATTTTTTGTCAAAACCTTCTTTTCCGCCATGTAAATGCACACCCTTAGTTGTATGGAGGGAATACTTTTTTCCTTCAATTATAAAAGACCCGCCAGAAATTCTACCTGCATACCTCCCTACGGTACAACCCAAAAAAGGGTCGTGGTCTAGATAGGGTGTTTTGGTGTAATCTTCGGGGGCTTGCAATCCCACTACCACATTTACTGGCTTTCGGTTTTTATCGGGTACCCGGAGCGCTCCAATGGTTGCCCCAAAATTGGAAATAACCAATTCTACGCCTTGCGCATTGGTAAGTGAAATGACATCTAACATCTGTTTGGCCTAATCTTCTGGAAATTCTTATCTGAATCAATTGCTTGGAAGATAGTTATTTTCGTGTTTTTTATGTGCTTGCCAAACCGATTTTGATCAAACACAGGATTGTTTTTGGGATTGCGTTTATTTAATTGGAAATTAAGCGAGGTTAATTGTATATTTGCACCCGCAAAATAGGTCGCGTAGCTCAGCTGGATAGAGCATCTGCCTTCTAAGCAGACGGTCGCAGGTTCGAATCCTGCCGCGATCACATTGAAGATACTTCAATTATTAAAAAGCCCTAAAAATCAATTATTTAGGGCTTTTTCATTTTCTTTATATCCATTTGATTTCAAACGAAAACACTGGGCTTGGAGATCGATTCGGTGACCAATTCGGTGAGCATTTTTATATCCTCAAAAGTGAGGTTCCGATGGTGTTAAATCAATGGAATGTCAATGTATAAGTCCATTTGTATAATGAAATCATAGTAGAATATGAAATAGTTAGAGATGGGTAATTCCTTCAACATACTTTTTTACTTAAGAAAAAGAGGTAATAACCGTGGATTCAAACCGAGTGGAAATGAGTGTAAAACGAAAAGTTATGTCCGCTGAATGAAGCGTAATATGTTTGTGAATTCCAGAGACTTTTACAATCTCTTTTAGATATTGATTGGTCTTTTGATTGCCAGTGGATGGGAACCTCTTCTGCAACAAACGGGATGAAGCCCTTTTAATTTCTTTACCAAAATGCTTACGCTCAGTAATGTAGGATGTTTAGTGAGTAAATAATTCTAACATGGGGTTATTATCTGAGGGAGAGGTAAAAATGAAAAAAACAAGCACGTTTTGTGAACTATTAAGTCTTTGGGTATTGGCGAAAACCAAATAGCAAGAACAAGGTGATGTCCGATTTGTTGCCGACACTTTCACGAATTCGCGAAAACGCCATGGTAATATGCCTTTCAATAGTTTTAGGTGAAAGGTTTAAATAATTGGAAATCTCTATGTGTGTCAAGCCTTCTTTTTTGCTCATAAGAAAGACCTCTTTACATTTTGGCGGTAGTTCTTGTATGGCCTGTTTGACCATTGTTATGAGCCTCTCAAGTGAATCCTCATCTTTATCCTCAAAAATGGCGTCCAGTTCTTCAATATGTTTTCTCTTAAGAGAAGTGATCAATTTGTTTTTATGGAATTCGGTTATACAATCATTGTACACAGATTTATAGAGAAAACTTGTCAAAGGCAATTCGGGGTTAAGCTTTTTTCGTACTTCCCATACTTTTATGTAGACATTTTGGACAATATCCTCAGCCAATAAAATATCACCTACGAGACTGTTCGCATAAAGACACAACCTACGGTCATAGGTATCTATCAGATGCACATAGGCACTTTCATCCCCCTCTTTTAATCGGTGTACCAGGCTTTGGTTATGCCCGCTATTGTCATTCATGCTTTGGTTAGTTTGGTTGAGTATGCCAAATTATCATATAGAATCAAATATTAAAAAAAATTATCAAAAATTTAAAATAACCTACAAAAAATTGGGGGTATATCAAAAAAATCTGGTTATACATAAAGAACGTTAGCTTATATGGACTCGAAAAAACTTGAAAAACTTATTATCAGGTATCTTTCCAAGATCATTTCCAAAAAAGAATGGGGAGAGCTAAATTCATGGTTCGAAGAGTCCGGTGATTCTGATTTGTTTAGGGACTATTTAAAAGTAAATTACGCAATAGATTGTATAATGAGCGAGTTCGATAAGGAAAAAAAGAAAAAAATAGTTTTAGAGAAAATCAAGAAAGATAAAGCCATTGCCCGTAGACTAAAGCATTTGAATTATTTAAAATATGCTGCGGTCATTACAATAGCCTTTGGCATCTTGTATGCTGTGTTTACGAACAATACTTCGGAAATTTCAAACGATCAAGCAATCGAGATTGTTGAAAGCGGTGCCAATAAGGCCATTCTTACTTTGGAAAACGGAAATCAAGTTGCCTTGGAAAAGGGGAAGAATTACAATACCGATAGGGTTAGCAGCAATGGTGAAATGTTGGTATATAATTCCCAGGGCAACAAAGATGTTTTGGAAAAATCAACATTCAATTATTTGACCATCCCCAGGGGAGGGCAGTTTTTTTTGAAACTTTCCGATGGAACCAAGGTTTGGGTGAACTCCAACAGTCGGTTAAAATATCCAACAGATTTTCTTAAGGGAAGAACAAGGCAAGTGGAGCTCGTTTATGGAGAGGCTTATTTTGAAGTTTCCCCAAGTTCAGAGAATGATGGTGCATCCTTTGAAGTACTTACTAGGGAGCAAAAGATAAACGTTTTGGGCACTGAATTTAACATCCGGGCTTATAAAATTGACAATGAAGTAGTCACGACCCTGGCTGGAGGAATGGTGGTTGTGGAAAAGGGAGACATTAAAAAATCCCTAAGACCTAACCAGCAAGCTCTTGTTAATGATAATTCAGATCACATCGATATCAAGGAGGCAGATGCCTCACTCATGACCGCATGGGTTAGAGGCCTGTTCATTTTTGAAGAAGAATCACTTGACGAAATATTGGAAGACTTTTCAAGATGGTATGACGTAGAAGTCTTTTTTAGGACCCAAGAGCTTAAGGAAATTCCTTTCACAGGTGTTTTGGAAAGAACCAAATCATTGAACGACCTTCTTAAAGTTATTGAGATCATCAGTAATGGCGACGTAAAATTTGAATTAAAAAATAATGTGTTGATAGTGAAGTAAAAAAGGAAAAGGCCGGCACCTTGGACAGTAACAGCCTTTCTCCAACAGATTTAATTAAAACAATTTCTAACTAAACCAAAATGCAAATTTATGAAAATTACCTCTAGGGAGAAACCGTCCAATTCTGGACATAGTTTCCTTCAACTAACCATGAGAACTTTTGTATTTCTATTTTGCTCGATTTGTTTTGCGCTAAGCCCCGATAAAGGACTGTCGCAGAATGCGGACATACTGATAGAAAAAGACAAGACTATGAATGTTAAGCAGGCACTCAAGTTAATAAACAAGCAAACTGATTATAAGTTTGGTTATAGAAGTGACTTGCTCAAGAATGCACCAAAGCTTTTTATAGAAAAAGGCACTATCAAGGTGCGAGCGTTACTTGATAAGTTTTTAGCACCTATTGATTTTACGTATGAGTTTACTGAGAACAAAACTATCTTGGTCAAAAAAAAGCCCGGAGCTGTTGGGGGTAAAATAGGTCAAAATAACAATTCAAAAATAGTTCAGTTCCAGGTGTCGGGTACGGTATCAGATGCCGACGGAAATCCATTGCCGGGGGCCAGCATAGTTGAAAAAGGAACAACAAACGGAACACAAACCGATTTTGACGGAAATTTCAATCTTGAAGTTGCTGATGGAAATGCCATTTTAGTGGTTTCCTATATAGG
>JANQRD010000222.1 GCA_028284725.1 Allomuricauda sp.
GATTTCGCCGGAAAAACTGTGGAAGAAATTTTAGAGAAAACGACATTACAGGAAGCGGCGGTGTTGGAAGTGCACGAACTACGATCTGGCTATTTGAAAAATGAAAATGGTCGTTTCTCCTTTGTTCCCTTCCAGACGACACTTCAGGTATCGCCCCTAACTTCGTTTTTATCCTTCGATTTTGATGGGGATGGATCTGAAGAAATCTTGGTGGCAGGGAACTATTTCGGTGTAACCCCCTTTCATGGAAGGTTTGATTCTTTTCCTGGAGCCTTGATTACTAACGAAAATGATATAATTTTGGGGGATGATCTCGGTTTGGAGCTCACCCAAAAATCCGTTAGACATCTAAATGCACTAAAGGTGCAAGACAAAACTTATCTTTTAATAACGCTTAATGACGATAAAGCCCAGGTATACCGGGTACTCAACTAAAAACAATGATGATGAAAAAGCAAATTGGCCTTTTGTCCCTTACGACACTCTTTCTTTTTTCATGTGGCAAGAAAAGTGATCCTATTGCCATCACTCCCGAAGATTTTCATAGCTCGGTGGACAAGGTCACTGAGGTGATGATCCATGACATTTTTTCTCCACCGGTGGCCAGTAGAATCTTTGCATATCCAAACATTGCCGCATACGAGATTCTAGCCCAACAGGAAAATGAATACCTATCACTTGCCAATCAGGTCAGGGATTTGGAACCTATTCCCGTTCCGAAAGAAGGTGAAACCATAAACCATGAGTTGGCAGCTTTAATAGCCCACATGGAACTCAGCAAACAGCTTATTTTTTCCGAGGATAGAATCGAAGCTTATCGCGACAGTCTATATACCATTTGGGAGGACAAAAATTCAGAGGAATTCAATGCGTCCAAGACCTACGGTCTTGAGGTTGCCGATCATATCTCCAAATGGATGAAAGGGGACAACTATAATCAAACCCGTACCATGCCGAAATTTACTGTGGATACGGACGACCCCTCACGATGGCAACCCACCCCGCCAGCCTATATGGCAGGGATAGAGCCCCATTGGAATAAGATCAGGCCTTTTGTGATTGATTCTGCAAGCCAGTTTAGGCCCACTCCCCCTCCTCCATTTTCAATGGAAGAAGGTTCGGATTTTTTCAAAGAGGTGAGGGAGGTCTACGACATCAGCAATGAAATTACGTCCAAAGGGGATGAATCAGAGGAAATTGAAATCGCCCAATTTTGGGATTGTAATCCCTATGTTTCCGTCACAAGAGGACATTTAATGTTTGCCACCAAAAAAATCACTCCAGGTGCTCACTGGATAGGCATCACCAAAATAGCCTGCAGAAAATCCAATGCGGATGTCAATAAAACTGTTTATGCCTATACAAAGGCATCCATTGCCATGGCAGATGCCTTTATTAGCTGCTGGGATGAAAAATATCGAAGCAGTCTTATACGGCCCGAAACGTTAATCAATGAGCATATTGACGAAAACTGGGTACCTATCTTGCAAACCCCACCTTTTCCGGAATATACCAGTGGGCATAGTGTAGTATCTGGTGCTGCCGCGGTAACCCTTACCGATATTTTTGGTGACAATTTTGCTTTTGATGATGATACGGAGGTTCCTTATGGCTTACCAGTGCGTTCCTTTACATCATTTAGACAGGCTGCGGACGAGGCGGCTATCAGTCGAATGTATGGTGGAATCCATTATAGGGCTGCTGTGGAAATCGGTGTTGGCCAGGGACGTAGCTTGGGCAAATTTGTAGTGGACAACCTCAAAATGACAAAATAATCCCAGATTTCAAACGAATATTTGACTACTGATGAAACGAAAATTTTCCTTGGTACTTCTCGCTGTGCTTTTAATTTTATTAGGGTGGTATCTTTTTATGAAACCCAATGATTATTTAATCACTTTCAAGGCAAATACCTTTCCTGGGGCCATTAATCAAATTGTAAAATCTTGGAACAAACGGATGGGAGCTTCCAGTTTATCGTTGGAGCAGAATGGGCTGCTCCATCTGAAGCAGCAATTACAATTCAATGACACCATTGTGCGGTATGATTGGGAGATTATTCCCTTGACCGATTCAACATCAAAGGTTAAAGTACGTATTAAGGATTTGAAGCACAGTTTCCAAAACAAAATCATGATTCCTTTTACAAATACAGTCCTTGAAAGAAGATCAAAAAGAAATCTGATCAACTTCAATAAACTCTTGAATGATCATATTCAAAAGTTTAAGGTCAATATAGCGGGTGAGGACGAACTGAAATCGACATTTTGTGCATACCTTACCATAAGAAGCGTACAATCTGAAAAGGCCTATAGCATGATTCGTGATTTTCCTTTTTTAAGTGGTTTTGTAAAACAGCACGACCTTCAAACAAATGGAAATCCGTTCGTGGAAGTTGTTGATTGGAACATGGAGAACGATAGCATCGTTTACAACTTTTGTTATCCCATAGTACAATCGGATTCCCTGCCCCAAAACGATGAAATAAAATATAGGGATTTCAAAGGAGTGAAAGGGTTAAAAGCCATTTATAATGGAAATTATATGACATCCGACCGGGCCTGGTACAAATTATTGGATCATGCCAAAGCAAATGGTCTTGAACTGGAGAATAACCCAATCGAAGTCTTTCGGAACAATCCTAGCTTGGGAGGGAATGAGTTGGAGTGGGTTGCTGAAATCTATATGCCCTTAAAAGAAAGAGATGAATAAGCTCATCCTTTTATCGTTGTTCATATTAATGCAGGGATGCGCCCAAAAACCCTATCATGGAGATTTGACCTATTTAGGGAAACTGCCCTCAAAGCTCAGTGAAGTTTCTGGAATTGCTTCTTTGGACAGCACCACGGCCTGGGTAATCGAGGACAACGGAAACAAGGATCATATCTACTCTATAAATCTTGACGGTCGACTCACCAAATCATTCAAGGTGAAAAATGCAAAAAATGATGATTGGGAAGATTTAACCATAGACGATGAAGGGAATCTCTATATCGGGAACTTTGGGAACAATGCCAATGAAAGAAAAGACCTTTCCATCTATAAATTGCCAAATCCTGAAAAAGAAAAAGGCTCCAAAATAGAAGCTGAAAAAATAAGTTTTCACTACCCTGAGCAAACCAAGTTCCCTCCAAAGAAATCAAAACTGATGTTTGATTGCGAGGCCTTTTTTTACAGAAATGGTTTCCTGTACCTCATCACTAAAAATCGGGCATGGCCTTACGATGGAAAAGCGTTCATTTACAAGATTCCCGCCCAAAAGGGCTCCTATTCGGCAGAGTTGGTGGGAACCTTTACCTCCTGCACCGACCCACAGTTTTGTTCCATTACCGCAGCCGATATTTCCCCAGACAGAACCAAAATCGCTTTGCTGGGATCAGGATATATCTGGTTGTTTACAGATTTTTCTTCTGATGATTTTACTGATGGTACTGTTAGGGCCATTGATGTAAAACACAGAACCCAACAGGAATCAATTTGTTTTTTGGATAACAACACGGTCTTGATCGTAGATGAGCAATCCAAGACCAAAGGCCGCAACCTGTACTCGTATAAAATTGACTAGAATCCAAATCCTAGCCCAAAAGCGAACCGTAACCCATCCGAACTGTTGAAGAGTCCAATATTGGCCGACAGAATATCGGCACCATTCACGAAAAATCCGCCTCCAATAGAGTTGTGCCACTTATCCGACGAATCTCCCGGAAACCATACCCTTCCATAATCGAAGCCACCAAAAACACCGGGGGTAACCGGCAAAAATCCTGCTTGCCTGCTCCTAAAACTAAACCGAAGATCTGTATTTTGGTAAAAGGCTGTTTTCCCAGTAAACCGTTGAAATCGAAATCCGCGCAAGCCATTGTTGGCCCCGATACTGGCTCCTTGGTAGAACTCGAAATCATCCCCGATATTAAAATGTCCTTTTACTTTGGTTGCCAATACCAATCGGCCATTGGAGCACAATTTATGATCAATGGACAAGCTGGGTATAATGAATCCAAAAGCCCTACCGGAATCACTTAAATTGGTCTTGTAACCCCCATGCAATGAAAAGCTCATTCCTATGGTTGGAAAGGCTTCACTATCTGCATTGGAGTATCCATATTCCGCGTCAACACCAAAAAAATCTTGTTGGGTGTCGCGCCCAGCATCCGTAAAAAAGCCCTCGATAAAACGCCCTTCAGTCTCTTCCACTTCCAGATTTTCATAGGAAACACCCAATCGCACTTTCGACCCCAATCGTCCTCTCCAAACCAAAGAAGGTGCAAACTTTATGGTTCTGATCTTTACCCGGTTAAAATCGAATTCCAATTCCTCCTCGTCATCATTGTTTTCAGTCTCGTTTCCAAATCCAAAAAAGTTAATTGCGAAATTTGGACTTGTGAACCTCGCATTAAGTTCGAGATTGACATTTTCAAAAATATGGGCAAACTCTCCGTTGTACCCAAAATCGAAACCACTGGTGGCAAAATAGAATCCTGCATTGAACGTATGCTGCTGGGTAAATGGATTTTGTCGAAACCCATTAAAGGTGTAGGTATCCGTCACCCCAATGCTAAAACCATCATCGGGATTAAAGCCCAATAGGGGTAAAAATGTGTTGTTACTGGCTTTTATCTTCAGAAAATCATAGGTGTTGGTATCGTAATCGTTCAGACGATGCACCGTACCGCCGAAGGCCTCATCATAAGTGTTGTTTTTGGCCTTGAAGTCATAGGTGTGCACCTTTTTGGCCTTTTCATCAATTTTGTAAATGTCATTGTTCTGACCTCCAACAATTCTGACTTTTATTTTTGAAGTTTTCGTATTGACATCAAAAACATCGTCATCATCCAGACCATATACCCAAACTTCCTTTGTGAATTCAGGATGAAAAGTCTTCTCAAAAAACAAGTCCTTCTTTTCCCCACCTTTAATCCGATATGCCCGAACCTCCAGACTGCCGTCTTTTAGAGCTGTTATGTTGAAATAATCATCTTTATCGGTTCCCGTTACCACACTGTACTTATTGATCACGCCATAGTATTCCTTAGCGGTTTCGACAAGGTTTCTTTTTCTGGAAAGCAAGGTTTTCTTAATCTTGTCTACGGTTTCGTCCCTCACTTCTTCCGGGAACCCTAAAAGTGCCTCGTCAATTACTTTCTCCGTCACATTTTCTTGAATAAACTTGGCCTGCTCTACCCATGTTTCCCTGTCTGTCCCAGACAATAAGGCCATATCCAAAGCAAAGGTTCGAGGGGAAGAGGTAAACCCTTTTACACTTCTAATTTCATCACCAAAACCTTCAAAAATCCTGAGTGCTGGCACTGCTTTCGAACCAAAGCCCAAAACAAATCCATCACCCCATTGGGAATAGGCCTGATCTCTATCCCGTGGGATAGGCTTGTAAATCTTTTTGCCGTTTTCACCATCGAATTCGGCCCAACGCCATTGATCTACATGGCGATCCCAATCCCCGATAAGCATATCAAAAAGTCTGGCCCTCGCATATGTAGTTCCATCCAATTCGTATTCTTCGTCTTTGCGGAGCTTATTGATCAAATCATAAGTGCTTACGATCTTCTTGGTCCTGCCAAAACTTTCCAGATTGGAATGGCCATCAGAAACGTGTTCCTCAATCATATACAATTCGTCCCCGAACTCATCATTGAAATCCCCCAAAGTAGCTTGTTTTGGTATGTAGAACAATTTTGGATTCGTATGGTACAGTCCCACGGCATCGGAAAGAGTGCCCGTTGTGAACGGAGCGTATGGATGTGCCCCCGTATAAAGGTCCAAGAGCAGTCTTTCTATGGAAGTATCTTCGAATTTGCCTATAATGTACCGTTCCTGAAAAGCTATCGCCTGTAAATAGCGCTCCGCGCTTTTCCGAAGTGCACGCATCACATATTGCTTCCCATCTTTGTCCATAAGCCTTAGAGAACTGGACTGATTACCCCCTCCTTTTCGCACTACGGTAAGCCCTCCGTGAAGCGTATCCAACCGCACAGTGGGAGCTTTGACCTTGGTACCATAATATTTTCGGTACCGCTCTCCCCAAAGCCATTTATGAAATCCGCTCTTGTCTATTTCTTCAGAGGTATAAATAGAGGCCTCCTTAAAGGCTGGGAAATCTTCTTTGTAATTCCCTTTCTTCCCTGCTTTGTTGGGTGGAAGTACTTCAGACTGATACAACAGCTCTTCGGTGGCATCCGCGCTATAAAAACGTACCTGCGAAGAGCCATCGGTATAGACCTCTAAAATGGCATAGCCCATTTGGCCTGTAGAGAATTGGCTCCCGTTCAAAAGGCGGGTAGCACCTGTCTTGGCTCCTGAACCACTAACGATCTGAGGAATATTCCTTTCGACAATGTACTGTAATGTATGTTCGTGACCTGATACAAAAACCACCTTCTCGGAAAATTGCGCAAGCGTAACGATTCTATTTTTTAAAAAAGTATACATCTTGTTCTGCTGATCTGCAATGGAAGCGCCCGTGGTTTTGCGGAGCAGATTGGCCACTGAACCCAACACTGGAAGTGGGACTTTTCCGTTCGTTGGATAAATATGCTGCCTGAAAGAGTAATATCCTCCATGGGAACCGTAGGTAAACATCGGATTGTGCAAGGCAATAATGGTAGTCTTGTCCACATTTTTTTTGATCAAGCTTTCCAATTCCTCAAAAAAACGCACTCGACTCTTAATCTCACATTCATCGTTCATATTGGGATGACGGTCCCAATTGGTCAGGTACCATTCTGTATCGATGGCAATCACAAGAATATTGTCGCCTATCTCAATTTTTTCTATCGGACATCCATTATCAGGCTGAAATACCTCCTTACTGTCCAATGCTTTTTGGATGTACTTTTCCTGACGCTCGAGTCCTTTTGGCCCATTCGCATACCAATCATGGTTGCCAGGGATAAAAAGCGGAGCTCCTTTGAAATTCTCCAATGCTTTCAACTGTGCATCCAGATGGTTCTTGGCCAATTCGTGACCCTCTGGATCGTCCTTCTTATCCGGAAAGCCCGCAGGATAAATGTTATCACCCAAAAATATGGCCGTACTGTTTTTGTCTGCCCGGGATAATCGCTGTTTGAATTGCTTTAGGGTTGGATTCAAATCTCCACGAGGGGATTTTCCTGCATCACCAATTAAATAGAAGGTGTGTTCAACTTCCTTTTCACCAGAAGCCATTTCACCACCAAAGGGTGTGGCGTACTTGGCTTCGTAGGTGGCGCAACCCGTTATTAAAACCACTAAAAGAAGAACTAAGTAATGTTTTTTCATAGAGCAGAGGTTGATTCCAAAATTTCGTATTTTGGGGAATTCAAAGTACTGATATGTCGGAAATCGTTGAAAAAGCTGAACATTTTGTATCCGAAATCTTGGAAAACAAATTAAATCCAAAGTTTCTATACCACAACTTGCGACATACCCAGCGTGTAGTTAAAAGTACTAAAGAATTGCTCAACTTCTATAATCTGGGAGATTCAGAGGAAGAAAAGCTTCTACTGAGTGCTTGGTTCCATGACACTGGCTATACAAAAGGTACTGACAATCATGAAAAGGCCAGTTGCGAAATTGCAAAGACATTTCTTGGGGAAAATGATTATGATCCCAAAAGCATTGAAGAAATATGCGCCTGTATTATGGCTACCAAACGATACCATGAACCAGAAAATCTGCATGAAGAAATCATCCGCGATGCAGACGCTTCGCATTTTGCCCAAAAAAGCTATTGGGAGACCACCGATTTTTTGAAGGAAGAGTTAGAGGGATTGGGAATTGCAACCTACTCCAGCAAGGAATGGCGCGATGAAAACATTAAAATGTTCCGAAATGAACATCGTTTTTATACGGACTATGCTAAAGAAAATTGGGAAGAAGGCAAGGAAAGAAACTTAAAACAACTGGTCAAGGAGAAAAAGACCGAAAAGCAAATTGCCAAAAAGGAGGCCCTTAAGGCCAAATACAAAAGCGAAAGTCCAGACAGGGGCATACAGACACTTTTCAGGGTTACGTTGAAGAACCATTTGACCCTTAGCGATATTGCCGATACCAAGGCGAATATTTTGCTTTCAGTCAACGCCATTATAATTTCGGTAGCATTATCCAACCTGATTCCCAAGCTTGATAATCCTTCAAATTCCTATTTGATCTATCCAACGGCAATCTTCATCATTTTTAGTGTAGTGTCTATGATTCTGGCAGTATTGGCTACACGCCCAAATGTGACCAGCGGTCAGTTTACCAAGAAAGATGTTGAGGATAAGAAAGTGAACCTGCTCTTCTTTGGCAACTTCCATAAAATGAGCTTGAGCGATTACGAATGGGCCATCCAGGAACTGGTAAAGGACAAGGAATACATTTATTCGTCACTTACCAAGGATCTGTACTTTTTAGGATTGGTGCTGGACAGAAAATACAAGATTCTACGGCTGACCTACACCATTTTTATCGTGGGGATCGTGATATCGGTAATCGCCTTCGGGTTGTCCTTTCACTTTTTGGGTGGAACGGATCGGATATCGTAAACTATTAGGATTTTAACTCTTCCATTAAATCCTCATAAGTATACGTTCGCTCTGATTTTTTGTCCTTTCTATACAGGATTTCAGCCCTTATGGCTTTGAGTCCGGTTACGCCCTGTAATCCCTCGAGCTCCAAAACCTCAATGTTATTGGTGAAATAGCCCTTTGCCTTTAGGAATTTGATGTAGCGCATGTACTCCTTCTCATCCTTGCGTTGGCTATACACGATGGAAAGCTTTCCTTTTTGGGTCAGACGTTCATTGGTACCTTTGATATAGGATTTATCGATGCGCTTTTTGATGATTTCATACCGAGCATTATAAGTACCGTCAACATCAAAGCGTTTTTCATCCATCCTAAACCGTATGGCCAAGGAAGTACTGTAGACCAATACCAATGAAGCAACATCCAGTTTGACCGGCAACGAAGGCTTGAGCTCATAGTATTTGTTCTCCATATCGCACATTACCTGCAGCTGCCACAACCGAAGATTGCTCAAATAGAGCTCATCAAAATTACGGTCGCTGGCAATGGAGCTTCCAATATACATATTATGCTCCACGCCATCAGTTTTATAGCGCTCAAAATAATGCGGGAACATCTCTTGGGCCTCTACCTGCTTTCTGTCCAACAGCGCAGCCAATTCCATATTGGCTTCCATTACGCTCTCGTCGTAATTTCTACGATGGTCGTAGTACGATTCGGTTTCCGTGTCAATTTGGGCCTCATAGTTTTCTACGATGCCCTTTAGCTCTTTATCCTCCCGCTTTAAATGTTTGAAAATTGGAGTAACTTCCTCTTTTACGAAATCGAAAATCGCCTGTTCCGTATGCGTATAAAGTGCTTCCCGTACCTCTTCCAAATACGTATTTACACGGAACATCAACTCCTCATAAATAGGAAGTTTGAATTTGTTGAAAGCGGCAGTAAGCACACTATTGATTTCGGAAAGCTGAATCATCAAATCCCGTTGGATGGATAGATTACGCTCCCTGGAGGAGTCCTTAATGTCCACTTGACCGTAAAGGGGATATACATCCTTGAATACGATTTCCTTAAATACTGGCTGATTCCCCACCAATTCATCGGCCATAAACCGTTTTGCCTCCTCCTGGAATTTCCAATATACGGAGGAATGTACCGTTGTACACTCATGCTGGATGATAGCATCCACTAAATTTTCCTCCTCCTCGATCGATCGGAGTACCGCGGAAACAATAAACGGCATTACATCTTGCAATTTATTGGCATTGACACTGTTGAGTTCATTCACTTTGGTCGATACCAATTCCAAAACTCCTAGCAAGTTGCCATTATCGGCAATGGGTGCAAGAATGGCACTTTTAATGCCCTGCTCGTGCAGATTTTTATAGGGTTGACCTCCCTTCGATTTTTTGAAGTATTTCTCTACGTTGGAAATAGCAAAATAGGTATTTTCATTTAGGAGTTTGCTATAGGAGTAATCACAGAGCATGGCGTCGCACGATTCCCCTTCCACACCTTTGAGCATATAACTCTCAATGCCCTTTCCATATATTTTTAGGAATCTATTGGTTCCAGGGTCGTACCCTGCAAAACCAACCCTGATTGTCTTGATGTTGAACAGTGATCGGAAAGTATCCTCGAAACTGTCCATGAAATCCTCTTTCCCTCTTTTGTTGCTTCCTATCAATGTGGACTTGATCTCGGAAATAGAGTGCTCTGCGGTCACATCGAACATATTGGAAATCACAAACCCTTTCGAGATAAAACTATTGGGTGGAATCTTCTCCTTCCAAAGCTCTAAATTGTCGAAGTTTTCCAAAAGTTCGTCAACATCTGCCTGTGTAAGCTCCTTTGATTTTTCCGTGGGGATGATTTCCATAAAATCTGCATTGTAGAGAATTCTATAGTGACGCATTACCCCATTGGCATCAGGAATATCATAAAACAATGGACGTTTAAAATCCATTTTGAAACCGTAGTAAAAATTCAATACTACGGTACATTTCATAATGTAATTGATGTCCATTGGCAGGTTTCGAATTTCCAATTCGAATCCTTCACCGGCATTTTTTAAAATATTTTGAAAACGTTCGGAAGAGT
>JANQRD010000224.1 GCA_028284725.1 Allomuricauda sp.
TTGAACACCTACCTGCCAAAATTGGTGCGAGCGGGTCAACGCGTGGCCATTTGCGATCAATTGGAAGACCCCAAACTCACAAAGAGTATCGTGAAGCGCGGGGTTACCGAACTTGTTACCCCCGGGGTGGCGTTGAACGATGATATTCTTTCCGCAAAAAGCAATAATTTTTTGTGCGCCGTACATTTTGGTCGAAAAAAGCTAGGGGTTTCCTTTTTGGATATTTCCACCGGAGAATTTTTGACCTCGGAAGGTGCTGCGGAGCAGGTGGACAAGCTCTTACAGAATTTTTCACCGAACGAGGTTTTAGTGTCCAAAGCCCACAAAAATGAGTTTTTGGAGCTTTTTGGCCCTCAATTTCATAGTTTCTTTTTGGAAGATTGGGTTTTTCAGGAAGATTATGCCCAAGAAAGTCTCAACCATCATTTTAAAACCAAAAACCTGAAAGGTTTTGGCATCGACTATTTAAGTAACGGTATCGTTGCCGCAGGTGCCGCACTCCATTACCTATCGGAAACACAGCACCAACGCTTACAACACATCACTAAAATTCAACGCATAGCCGAAGAGGAATATGTTTGGATGGATCGGTTTACCATTCGGAACCTTGAACTGTACCATTCCCATAACCCCAATGCGGTCACCTTGTTGGATGTTATTGACAAAACCATTTCCCCAATGGGAGGTAGATTGTTGAAACGATGGCTTGCCCTTCCCCTAAAATCCATTGAAAAGATCCAGCAACGGCATCAGGTGGTTTCTTATTTAAAGGAGGAAGAGAGCCAACTCGAAAAATTACAGCATTGGATCAAACAAATGGGCGATTTGGAGCGCTTGATCTCCAAATTGGCAACAGGTAAAATCAATCCAAAAGAGGTTGTCCAGCTCAAAAATTCCCTCGAAGCCGTAGCTCCGATAAAACAACTGGCACTGGAAAGTCCCAACACCTCCCTCAAAAGTATTGGTGAACAACTGGATGCCTGTGAAGCACTTCGTACCAAGGTCAAGGAAGTACTTAACGAAGATGCCCCGATTCAGTTGGCCAAGGGCAACACTATTGCTCCGGGTTATTCGGAAGAGCTTGATGAACTGAGAGACTTGGCCTTCTCCAGCAAAGACTATTTGGACAAAATGCTGGAACGCGAAACAGAACTTACAGGCATAACATCCCTAAAAATCGCTTCAAACAATGTATTTGGCTACTACATTGAAGTCCGGAACACCCATAAGGATAAGGTACCTGAAAGCTGGATCCGTAAACAGACCCTGGTCAATGCGGAACGGTATATCACAGAAGAACTTAAGGAGTACGAAGCCAAGATTTTAGGTGCAGAGGAGCGCATTTTACAACTGGAGCAACAATTGTTCGAGCAATTATTGGTGTGGCTACAGGAGTACATTGCCCCAGTGCAACAAAATGCAAAGTTAATTGCCCAGTTGGATTGCCTCTGTGGGTTTGCACAGTTAGCTTGTGAAAATAACTACCACTTACCCTTAGTGAATGATTCCACCCAACTTGACATCAAGGAGGGTAGGCATCCGGTGATTGAAAAACAATTGCCATTGGGTGAAAGCTATATCACCAACGATACCCTGCTCAATCGGGAGGAACAACAGATCATTATGATTACCGGCCCCAACATGAGTGGTAAATCGGCTATTTTACGGCAAACGGCACTGATTGTTCTGCTGGCACAGATGGGAAGTTTTGTCCCAGCTAACGAAGCGACCATTGGGGTGGTTGACAAAATTTTCACCCGGGTCGGGGCCAGTGATAATATTTCCATGGGTGAATCCACCTTTATGGTGGAGATGAATGAAACAGCGTCCATTCTCAATAACCTATCGGAACGCAGCTTAGTGCTTTTGGACGAGATCGGTCGTGGAACGAGCACCTACGATGGCATTTCCATCGCGTGGGCCATCTCCGAATACCTGCATGAACACCCCTCCCGTGCCAAAACATTGTTTGCCACGCATTACCATGAGCTCAATGAGATGACGAACCTTTTTGAGCGCATCAAAAACTACAATGTTTCGGTAAAGGAGTTGAAGGACAATGTGCTTTTCCTTCGGAAATTGGTGGCTGGAGGTAGTGAGCACAGTTTTGGTATCCATGTGGCCAAAATGGCCGGGATGCCACAACAGGTCATACAAAAGGCCAATAAAATCTTGAAGAAGCTTGAAAAATCCCATTCCAGTGAAGAGATCAGCGATAAACTGCACGCTTCACAAAACGAGATGCAACTGAGTTTCTTTAATTTGGATGACCCACTTTTGGAGGAAATCAAGGACGAGATCTTGCATTTGGACATTGACACCCTTACTCCCGTTGAGGCATTGATGAAACTCAATGAGATCAAACGTTTGTTGAGCAAAAAGAAAAGGGCTTCCTCCTAAAAATTTCTTTCTATTTTGGAGAAATGTATTAAATTTGCATCCGCGTCGGCAAAAACTGATGTTCTTTAAAATGCGAAAATAGCTCAGTTGGTAGAGCATCACCTTGCCAAGGTGGAGGTCGCGGGTTCGAATCCCGTTTTTCGCTCGAAAACGCTGCTCGTCAGCGTTTTTTTGTTAAGTCCTGCTCGAGTGGTGGAATTGGTAGACACGCCGGACTTAAAATCCTGTGGGCATTTTGCCCGTGCGGGTTCAAGTCCCGCCTCGAGTACACTAAGCCAAGTTAACTACTTGGCTTTTTTTGTGCCATCCCCTTCCCTTTTCCTAAAATAACATACACAATAGTTATAATTCATAAATAGCTTTAATTCAGCTAGGCCTCCCTCCCAACCTTAAAATTTGCTACTTTTAAATGGCTCGATTTCCCAGCCTGAAAAATCCCAATGGATTTTCCACGCCGAAATCATAGCCGAGACCGTTATGTGCAATTTAACTGAGCAAAATTTGAATTTAAGTGATTTTAGAAATTACCAATACTTTTGATTCGAATTACAAAAGACTAACTAGCCTTATGTCATTATATGAAGGCCTTAAAACTGCCAATCAGGGTCGCAGTAGTACGTCACACTTGGAACTTTTAAGGGCGACAGTTGTTTTAGCCCATTCAACTCTAGAGGACTTTATTCGAAGTCTACAGTCATGGAAAATGCCATTAACAGATACTGAAAAATTAAACAACGTATGGCTAATCGATAATCCTAGGAAAACGAAATTCTCATTTCAAGAGATATATAAGCACAGGTCACTTAAAGTTCAGACCCTATTAGAAAAATCCGTCAGAAGTTATTTGAATCACCAAAGCTATAATAATCCTAATGATCTTGCTTCAGCAATAGAATCATGTGGATTGGAAGTTACCAATCCAATTAAAGAACTATTTCCTGTAATCGAATCATTAATGAATAGAAGACACCATATTGTACACCAGGCAGACAGAAATGATCAAGTAGGAAGTGGGCATCATAAATATAAATCCTTAAATTTGAGAGACGTTAAATCTTGGATTAGAACAATAGATAGTTTGGCAGAATATTTGATAATTCAAATTCACAATGAGTAAGTTCGAAATTACAAGAGACAAATCAGGGAAATTCCGTTTCACTCTTAAAGCGAGTAATGGACAAATTATTCTTGCCAGTCAAGCCTATTCTTCTAAAGCAAGTGCTGAAAAAGGAATTGCTTCGGTTATTCGTAATGTAAAGAATAATTCACGTATTGTTCGAAAAAGCTCTAAAGATGGCAAACATTACTACAATTTAAAGGCATCTAATGGTCAGGTAATAGCTACTAGTCCACTTTATAATAGCAAAGCTGGAAGAGAAGGTAGCATTGGTACAGTAAAGGAAACCAAGCAAACGGTTAAAAGCACATAACAACGGCTATAATTCATCACTACCTTTAGAGCGCAATAATAATTTTCCTACATTACATTCATAGAAAACAAAACGGCTTGATTTCATCCCTGCCGGGTCGTAATCATAGCCAGGACCGTTGCCATCAATAAAGAAAACACCATGAGATTATTCTTTTTGGCTTTATTCTTATTTCCTCTATCATTATGGAGTCAATCCATACATGTTGATTCACTTGATAACTATATTTCCAGGTTAATTATTGAATATAAAATGCCTGGCCTTGCCATTGGTGTGATTCATAATAACGAAGTGATTTTTAGAAAAGGATATGGCGTAACAAGTGTAGAAAACGGCTCACCAATTAGTGCTCAAACGGTATTTCCAATTTTATCATGTTCGAAGGCTTTTACTGCTACCTGCTTAGGAATGTTGGTTGACGAAGGAAAATTAAACTGGAATGACAAAGTCATAAAGTATTTACCAGACTTTAAACTGTCTGACCCATGGATAACCAAGGAATTAACGATAAGTGATCTCATGAGCCACAGATCTGGCTTAAGGTCATTTGATGGAGACCTGCTGTGGTATGGGAGTAATTATTCAATTGATGAAATAATTGATAAAATACAATACTACCCTATTAAAGGTTCATTCAGATTGGATTTTAATTATAACAATGTGATGTATTTGGTTGCGGGCAAAATAATAGATAAAGTTAGTGGCTTGACCTGGAACGAGTTCATAAAAACTAGGGTTTTTGACGTTCTCGGAATGACCAACAGCTCAACTACGTTACTGGATTTAATTGATATTCCCAATTATCCTCGTCCACACATTGCAGGCAAGCCCATCGAACCAGTAAGTCTAGACAATGCTGCTCCGGCCGGAGGTATAAATTCCTCTATAGATGATATGCTACTATGGCTCCAAATGCATCTTAATAAAGGAGAGTTGCATGAAAAGAAGATAATATCCCAGAAAACATTTGAAACAATAACTAGCCCTAAAATAATGTTGAGTGAACAATATTTGAGAAGTTATGGATTTGGATGGTACATTGATTATGAAGATAAACAAAAGGTTCTGTTTCATGGAGGGGGCATGCCGGGGTACAAATCCATGATTGCTTTTTATCCAGAAAGCAAAATCGGAATTGTAGTACTTACCAATAAAATATCAATGATAAATGAAGGACTTGTCAACATGATTTCTACATATATCATGCACCCTAGTTTGGCGGATTGGTCTCAAAACAGAAAATACTTTACATATATGGGATATTCTTGGGACAATCCAGAAAAAATAGACCTTGAAACTAATATTAAAGGGTTTTCAAAATATGCCGGACTGTATGAGGATAAAGCATATGGAAAAGCAACTATAAGTATTCAAGATGGTACACCTACTCTAGAATTATTACCAAGCAAAAAACTCTTTTCAAGTCCTCTTTATTTTATAAATGAAGAAAGGTTTAAGGTTAAATTTCGTGATGAATTTTTACCTATTGGTGAAATCGTTTTCAAAATTAGTGATGAGGGGATTGTAGATAGTTTTAAGTTAGAGATACCAACAGATGATTTTCATTTTGATAATTTAGACTTTAAGAAAATTGAAACAGATGGTGATAAAAAATAAGCGGCATTAAAAACGACCGCTTATTAAGACCGTTGGCAACGATTAAAACAAAAGGCAATCATGAGAATACTATCTATAACTTTTATCGGATTCTTATTTATTTTAGGCACGTGCAAAAAGGAAATAAAAAAGGAAACTTCAAATCAAATTACCAATGTCAAAGAAATAAGCTTTTACACTCCTGATAGCATTAAGATTTTTGGAGATTTATACGAACTGGACAAAAAAGAAAAGACAATATTGCTCTTTCACCAAGGGGGGTCAAATGCTAGAGGAGAATATGCCCCTATCATTCTTAAATTAATTGAGCAGGGCTACAACATTTTAGCGATTGACCAAAGAGTGGGTGGACAATATTACGGAAATTATAACCGTACGCTTGCCAACATTCCCACGAATCGTTATGGTGATGGTTATGGCTATTGCGATGCCTATAATAATCTCGAAAGTGCTTTAAACTTTATAATGGATTCCGGGTTTTCGGGAGACAAAATTATTTGGGGAAGTAGCTATAGTGCTTCTCTTGCCATACAACTGGCGAACAATAGACAAGATGATGTCAATGGAGTATTGGCATTTTCGCCCGCATCTGGTGGGTCCATGAAAGATTGTCTTCCTGATCAATATTTTGAAACATTAAAAAGACCTTTGATACTATTAAGGCCCCCTAATGAGATGGAGAGTGAAAATTCAAAATTGCAATTCGATTTGGCAGAAAAACATAATCATAAAACTTATGTGCCCGAAAATGGTGTACATGGCTCATCCATGCTTGTTGAAGAAAGGGTTGGAAGTGATGTTAAAGATACATGGACAGTTGTTCTATCGTTTCTAAAAGAAATTGAAAAACAATAAAGCTGTTTCCAACAAGATATCACAGCAATTACGGCGGATTCGACTACCCTTTGGCAAGCTCAGGGTCATCGGAGACAAGAATTTAAAACGACTAAATGGAACTCTCTTTAACGATAGCTGGGATAATCGGACCAATTCTAATAATCTTGGCCATATCCGAATATCTGAATTTTAAAATTTGGAAAGATGTACATCCAACTGTGGTCTATTTAAATGGACTTTTACTGCTGACTTTGGGAATAATTGTCGTCCGAATCCATAATTTATGGATCTTGAATTGGGAATTAACAATTACCATAGTCGGTTGGTTGTTAATATTGTCTGGTTCAATTCGAATGTTCTTTCCTAAAACCCCACAGCTTAAGAAAAATGCAGCTACCAACATTTTTTTATTGTTCATACTGTTTCTTGGAGCATTTCTATCAGTAAAGGCATACTTTATTTAAAAAAATTACTATTGCCAATAATGGCCATAATTCATTGCGGCATATAGTCAAAACAAAGTTTAATTTATACTAAATGGCTGATTTCTGGGCCCTCAACCCATTCATTGTTAGGAACACCTTGTTCATTCCACCTCGATTAGCTGTTTTAAAGCAATCGGTTCGCCTTGTTTTGTAAATCCCTCAAGGCAAATCTCAAAATGTCCTTTTATATCCGAAGTAAAGAACTCAATCGTCTTTCGATCTTCTTGCAGTTCCAAATTTGGTTCCCAGAGGAGCTGATATCTAAAGTCCAAAATTCTATCCATTTCGGAGCCCGCCTTTTCCCCATACTTTTGCTGATAGTATCTTTTGGTATCCTGGGGCTTGAACAAATCCACCGTTGTATAATGATCACCTTCAAATGGAGGGACATAGTCGCCATTAAACGTTTCAATGCTTAGAACCCCTTGAAAAATTTTGGGACCCACCACATATTTGTCCCTAATAAAACCGATACTCCTCACATTCCCGGCATTATAATCCAAAAGATGGGTTTGGTTCTGAACTGGGGTTCCATCAACAAGGACCAATGGAAGACTCTCGGAATCCACATAATAGTCATCCCGGTACGGTTGGACCTGAAAAACATATTCGTCTTTGTCCAACCGTTTGGACCAAACAAGATCAATTACCTCAACTATGGTTTCCCGTACGGTTTGAAAACGCTTGTAGTCGTCCAGCATATAGGTAATCATCCTGCCTTGGTCCAAAGGGATTGATGCGGGTACGGGTTTTAGGGAGTCAGGTTTTATGGAAAAATATCCATTTTCAATTTGGTTTTGAACGCTCCTTTCAATGATCATCCCCTTCATTTCCGGAATTATCTGAAAACTATTGAAGGACAAACCAACGTAATCCATAAGGCGTGCATTGTCCAAAGTAATTTTATAGTTTTTCCTAGCACTGCCCATTACTTGGACAATGGCGGTATTGCCATTGTATTTCTTTTCCAGATTCACGAAAAAGGCCCCTTGTGCATTGGTGGTCACCACCTTAAGTACATATCCCTGTTTTTCAGGGATGGAAACCGCAACTTCGATGTTATCGACAGGATAAGCTGAATCTAGTGGCACAACTCTGCCTGAAATAAGCTCACCCCTAAGCTCGGGCGGATAAAAATGACTCTCTTTAGGAGTCCCAATAATATCGTTATTTATGTTTGAGGCTCGAAATGTCTTTGGTGTCCATCTATCTGGCTTTCCTATGGTATCAATTTTTCTGATGGAAAGCGAATACTCGCCTCCGAAATGTTCTTGTTGTAGCCCTTGAAGATCCAGGGTAACCTTTGATCTACTTTTAAAAACAGTCGTGTCCATATCCAAATCAATACTTTTGTCGCGTATTGGACGTAGCGATAGTTGTTTTGCCCTTACTTGTTTCAACAATGCATTTTCATGGGAGGTGCTATCTTTCGCTATCAGTATTTTTTGCTGGTCACTTTGATAAGGATTGATAATCGCTATATCCCCTTGAAAAAAATGCCCCATATCACTATTTTTCATCCATTGTGTGTAACCCAGAAGCTTATAGTTGCCAGAAGGAACCGTTGTTGGGATGAAAAAATCCCCTTGGCCTACGCCTTTTTCCAAACGGAGTTTATGCTTGAAAATCAATTGCAGGTCCTCATTGATCAGCTCCACATACGCAATTTTGCTGTAGGGACTTGGCCTGTTCGAATCTGGATTCAGATTATATACTTTATAATACAGGTATTCTCCGGCAAACAATAAGGTGGTGTTGTAATGGACGAAAATCTGTTCCTGTGGAATATTGGGATAGTCCGTTGTGTTCACATCATCAAACTGCACAGATTGCCCAAAGGAAAAATTACTTCCAACTACTAGTAACAACATCCATTTGAACCAACTATTTTTCATTGCTTCCAAACTCATTCTACCCAAAAATCAGGGACTATATTACTGCCCAATACGGTACAATCCCCACAAATCATGGGTACCACTTTATAATCTCCTTCAGTGGCGTCTTCTGGGGTATGTTGTGCCCAGAATTCTATCCGCCTAAATCTTACCCCGGTAATAAAGTCACTGTCCACCGGGGTAGTTATCGGACAGTCCACAGCAAATGCAGGAATTAAATCTTCCGGGAAAAAATCTTCGTGATTGAAGAATATTCTTCTTTCATCCACAGAAGACACATCGAAAAAGCCCACCACTTTCTCCCTTGGATTGCTCTGCGGAGTAATATTCCCATTAAAAAAGCCAGGCTGATTTTCCGAGAATATACTTTCCAGCCCTGAGAATTCATTGAGTGTTTCATAGAAAACATAAGCCTCCCTTGATATCACGTATTGTTTTACCAAAATACTGTACCTATGGGCAATGATGTAATCATCCCTTGCTAAAAAACGAACGGGAAATCGGGTCAATCTATCTTCGCTAAAGCCGCTGGTATCACCCAGTATCAAACTAACCGACCTTACTGTTTTAAAGCATACCCGCTCTTCCTGAGTCCTTGGCTGGGGCACAATAAATACAGGGTCTTCCGATATGATAACAAATTCCATGGGATTCCAAAAAGGTGGAATTATCTTAAATGTCTCTTCATAGTCAAACCTGTAGTACTGTGATTCTCCATCAGGGTCAAATGTGTCCACCAAAATAGCGACGCCTTCCACATTTTGATCATTGGTTTCCGCAGCTGCATAAAGATCATCCATGGGGGTTTTCTTTGGAAGTACCACCTGGTCGGATTCGTAAACACTACCCTCACTAGTGGTAACGGACAATTGATATGTAATGTTGGGTTGGGCGGCAAACATGTTCACCGACACATATTGTCCAGGGCCAATTTCTTCAAATACATATTCGTTTTGCATCCCATCAACAACCCTGACCGTGGCATTGCTCTCGGCTCCCGCCGTTTCCTCTTCAAGACGAAATGCACGACTTAGGTTTATTTCCTGATGCTTCATCTCATCTGTTATTAGGGCATCTATGACCAAAGCACTTTCAAAGTCCCCTGTGGTAGCATCGAAAGGTTCCACACAATTATAAAGCATACAACTGAGCACAATAGTGTAGCAGAAATGGATCAAACGTCTAAGCATCAACTCGTTTCAAGTGGTCTTCAAAATTTAAAATTATAGGTAATCGTAGGTATGGGAATGGCAAAAATTGAACTTTTATAAGCCTTAATTTCTCCACTCTCCGTCACAAAAAACACGGAATATGGATTGTTTCTTCCGAGTATGTTATAAATTGAAATGTTCCAAAAGCTGTGTGCCAGTTTTTTCAATTTGTGGTTTCCTTCCACATTAAAACTTAGGTCCAATCTATAAAAGTCCGGGATTCTAAACTTGTTTCTGTCGCTGTAAAGGGCATAATTGGCTCCCCTAAATGTATAATTTCCAATCGGGTAGGTCACCGGCCTCCCAGTCTGATACACAAAATTTGTGGAGAGGCTAAAACGCCTTGTAAACTTGTAATTTGCAACAAGACTGACATCATGCGGTTTATCAAAGTTAGACGGAAAATACTCCCCATTGTTCACCAGTTCTTCGGCAAATTCACTATCCAGTTTCAGGAAAGATCGAGAATAGGTATAACCCAACCAGCCATTGAGCCTTCCCCTGTTTTTTCTAAGTAAAAACTCAACCCCATACGCCTTGCCCTCTCCCTGCAATACCTCCGTTTCAATGTTCTCGTTGAGCAAAAGATCGGCACCGACCTTAAAATCCAGATTGTTTTTAGATCTTTTATAATAGCTCTCCAGACTGAGTTCAAAATTATTATCATCAAAATTCTTGTAGAACCCTAAAGCATATTGATTTGATCGCTGGGGTTCAATATTGAGGTCTGAGAGTTTCCAAGTGTCTATTGGGGATACGGTAGTGTTGTTGGATAGGGTATGAATATACTGGTACGTACTGTTGAAGCTCGCTTTTACCGAGAAATCCTTTCCCAGAAAATACCTGCCGGAAAGCCTGACCTCGGGGCCCGAATATGTTTGAAAAACTTCATTGTTTCCATACTGGATACGTTCCACCAAGGTTCCCTCCTCCCTTGGCAATCCTTCCTGATACACGCTTTGCTCAGACGGCCCCAATGCAAAAAACAGGGAATACCTAAAACCCAAATCCAACAGAAGCTTTTCGTTCAATCTAAATGCGTCCGAAAGAAAGAATGCGGATTCAAGAGCCTGCTCTTTAGGGATACTCAATGCCCCAATAATGGATCCATCCCCGCCCGGTCGTATATCGCCTGGGTTTATACCATACAATTTTGATGAAAGACCATAGGTAAACTTATGTGCATCGCTGTGCAAATACCGCATTCTTAATTTCAGCAGGGTCTCATTGACTTTATAGCCAAACCGAAAATCTGTATTGGATTCCCCATCAAAATCAATATTGAACCGATATTCACTATTTGCGAGTATGAGGTCTCCCATGTTCTTATCGTTGATTTTATGGCCCCATCTTAGGGAAAACAGTCTATTGCTATAATTGTACAAGGAATCTGAGGTGATACTGAATGCGTCCCGACTATAATAAGCAGTGCCCCTTACCTCGTTTTTTTCGTTGATGGTATGGCTGTACTTGGCAATAAGGTCATAAAATGAAGCTTTGCTATTTCGCAACGACTCTTCATCCAGCGACCTCAGAATCCAATCGGAGTAGGAACTTCTACCCCCGATCAATAACCCGGATTTCCCCTTTGACATCGGAATCTCCAACGCCAGATTATTGGTCACTGGCCCTATGGAAGCTTCCCCAGCAAATTCTTCGGTGTTGGCGTCCTTATTGGTAATTTCAAAGACCGAGGACAGTCGTCCGCCAAACTCTGCAGGAATACTTCCTTTATATATCGTAAGATCCTCCGCGGTAAAGGGATTTATCGCTTGGAAAATCCCAAAAAAATGTGTTGGGTTGTAAATTACAGCATTGTCCATAAGGACCAAGTTTTGATCCGCTGTGCCCCCCCTGACATTAAGCCCCGTAGCGCCTTCACCAACCGAGCTAATTCCCGGTAAGGTCGTGGCAACTTTTAAGATGTTTCGTTCACCGAGCACAACGGGCACGTTCTTGGTTTCCTCGGAAGAAATTTCAGTAGTTCCCATTATCGCTTCTTCCACATTTTTGTCCGCTTCCGCACTGACCACCACTTCGTCCAATAGCTCCAAGCTCTCATTCAACTGAAAATTGAACTGCCCATCATTGTATATTACGATGTTTGTGAGCGTTGTTTCAATACCAAGCGATCTGGTTTCAACCACATTTAATCCGGGCAGCAATTCGATTTCATAAAATCCCGCATTATTTGTAACCGTTCCAACGCTGGTGTTCTTTACCAATATTGAAAGGTTGGAAATAGGATTTCCAGTCTTTTTATGATACGCATAACCGCTCAACTTGAATTGTGTTCTTGGGGAGCTATTCTCCTTCCCTATTCGAACGGTCTTAATCTGATTTGTTCGTGAAGCATCGTCTTTGGTTAGAAATATGGGGTTGTTTACTACTGTACGCTCTTGAATTTCTACCGTAGCCGACGTTTCAAAATGTCCGAAAAAGCCCTTTGGCAATTGATCGTATATGATGCTGTTTTGGTTCAGTGCTACCTTATCATCAGGAAGTATATAAAAGTTGATTACCGTCTGGTCAAAAATCCCCTGTAGGAGCTCTGGTATCGTCACATTATCATATTCTCCAGAAATGGTTTTGTTCACCAGCCAGTCCTTGGCATAAAAAAAGCGATATCCGGATTTCGCCTCGATTTCAATAATTGCCTCTTCTATGGGAGTATTTTCGAATGAAAGCGATACCCGAATGGAGTCATCCTGAGCTTGCATCAAACCAATTCCCGCGAGCAAGAGTAGTATTATCGGTACCTGCTTCATTGCAATGATGTTTCACCATTTAACAACAGCGTATGTATGCTGCTGGTCAATGCAATCATATGTCTCCTTGAATCCGATTTGGGGAAACTTTTGTTGGAGAATGCTTGAATTTCTTCCTTTAACCCAGGGAAAATCTTAATAAAATCCTTTCTTCTTTTGACGGGATAATAGTTTTTGTCATAAAAAAGGAACACGGCATTCCTACTTTTAAACTCATAGTAAATGGAGTTTTTTCCTTCCCTTTTGAACCTTTTTTTAAAGTGTTTTTCCAAAAGCTTCATTTGGGAATTTTGCCAAAGCACCTCATAAAAACCGGAAATGTTGTTTGCTTTTGCAAGACTATCATTTACATGGATAAATTGATGTCCTTCGATAGTAAAGCTCTGGATCTTTTTCTTGATTGGCTGTAAAAACACAATGCCACTGCCATTCTTTAGATTTACCAAAACCTGATCCGAATCCAAATCATACTTCATCTGTAGGCCGGGATACAGGTTTCCATCGAAGACTATGGAGCCTGGTAAAAATTCAGTGGTTTTAAAGAATTTATGATACTGGTTGATTACCCTAAACTTTTCGCTATACCCAATACCATTATACAGGGCAGAGTTCTCAACACCAACCATTTGATCAAACCATAGATAATGTTCTCTTTCCGTGATTTGATTTTGCGAAATTATTATGGGGGTACAAAAAAGGAGTGCTACCACTAGAGGCAAATGGGCACTTATTTTTGGAAGCAGTCCACTTCGGAGAAGAAAAAAAAGTGCGTGTTTACCATAGCGACCCATGTTCTAAAATAGTTAATTCTGAAAATGGGGCACTGTTTTTTATACCAACGACCTCTTACAGCATAAGTTCCACCCAATTGGGGCCCTGAAGGTTAATTTAAGGAGTTCCTTTTGCAGGTTGAATCCTGTTATATTGAATCCGCCATAAAAGATTCCAAGAAGCCCCACCATTTTTGGAGGACTCCCAATCCCAGATAAATGAATCCTCTTCAATATCCCTAAACACCATTCTTGCCACAATGGACTCACCATTTCTTTCTACGACTTCCGTTTTAAAAATTCGTTTCTCTCCTTCGAATTCCCCGACAAAGTCATAATACCCTCCTTGATTATCGGCCCATGCTTGTTTCCATTTTTTCAGTCCGGGCTGAAAAACGGAGATACTTGTCCCTTTAAACCCTTTGTTTTGCCCTTCAAGCACCTCAAAATTTTCATAGATTACTTTCTGATCCAAAATTTTGGTGATATGATTGATTCCTTTTCCCAATTTTCCTCCCCCCTCATCCCAGATGGCCTCCCATTCGCCTACCCAAAAGTCGAACACGTTCTCGCTCAAGTTATTCTCAAATGGCCTATTAGCAAATGATGCCTGGGAAGATCCTTTCCTATTGTTCGCAAAAAAGACAACAATCATCGTGGCAAGAAGTATCTTATTCATTTTTAGAGATTTATATGTTCTTTACTCAAAGAAACCAAAAGTAAAGCAAATTGCTGTCTATCTACATCGGATTATATTTAAATAGACCCTTTGAAAAAACAAAGGGTCTATTTAAAATTGTAAAAAAGAGGTTTATTTCATGAGGTCCTACTTCCAGTTATTCAATAAGCGCATTGAGTTCGGCCATCGTAACCGAATCATCATAAATCCCGGCACCCACTTGGATTCCCAAACCTTTTACGGTCATCACATAGCTAATCTTACGCAAGGGTTCCTCGCTGCCTGGTCGTGGCCACACATATTCCACCCAAATTCCATTGGGATTGTTCTTTCCCGCACACATTTCCTGTCCATACTGAAACCCATTGTAATCGGTATGTTGTTTGATATCCCCTCCCACCTTATCAGGGAAAGCTGGATTCGCCAGTACCCTATCTTCATCACAATTAAAGGAGAATACATAGGTATCCTTCCAACTGTACTCGGAAGTAGCATCACGCAACTGCGATAAGCCCGAGAGTCCGTTAGTTTCCAATAATTGAGCAGCTTTGCGAACCTTTGCAACCACTTCGGATGGAGTGGCATGTTCGGTATCCGTGCCCTTTTGTTTGCAGGAGAGTAAAGTCAATAGGCATAACACCAGAAGTCCTGGATTAGTTCCTTTTTCTAACTTGACTTGAATCCGATTTGTTTTTCTCTTTGATTTCATTTGTTTATTGATTGATGGTTTAAACTCCGTTGGTGGCAAAAAAAAAGAAGTATCGCCCCCGACTAAAATCAGATGCAATACTTCCCATAGGTTGCTTTTCAATACTAAAAAAACATCCACGCCACTGGTATATAACAAGTTAACCCTTTGGTCTGAAACTACTTTCGACCTAAAAGAATCTGGAAATGGTTATCCGTAAAAAACTATCCTCCCTAAAGTTTCCCAGAATCAATTCTTCCTCAGCAATGGAAGTGAAGATTCGTGTTTCCACTTCCGCCCTCCAATTGGATCCAAAACGTCTTGAAGCTTCCAAACTGAATATTTTACTGCTGGTTTCCAAATCCGAAATTCCCCCAATCAAAATGGAAGTATCCTGCACATCATTGAATGCCAACCGACTTCCGAAAAAGACATCGTTTTGCAATGCATTCAACGAAAGTTCGTCCCTGTCATCATAGAGATACTCTCCCAAAAGACCAATATCCAGACCATTACCATCAATATTGCTAAACGTGTATTCCAAACCAGCAACCAGAGCATAGAAATCCTGGGCATCGGCATCACGGTAAATTGATTCGAATTTCCACAAAAATGCATCATGGGTGATCTGAAGATCCAATCCTGTTTGATGGATCACAGGGTAAAACGAATTAATGTTCCCCAATGCATCAAAAATAAAAAGAGGTTCTCGGCCTGTACCGTAAAAATGGGACAGTCCCACATCGAAAGCTCCAAAATAATGCTTCCAGCGTATGGCTAAATCCTGTCGCCATTCCTCTGCCCCGCTTTCGTAGCCAATGTCATCTTGATTTATTACCGTACCGAAACGCAATCTTCCCTTTTCTCCTGGAAACGTACGCTTTCTGTGGTATGGCAGATAGAAAAAATCGAATGTTCCGATCTTATTGGTGATATAGCTGAACTGCACCATGGGTTGCCCCAATTTCTCTTCACCATCAAAGGTTTCCACGGCATCGGTCTGGTTGATGATATCCACCAAATGATTGCTCTCGGCCACTCCCCAATAGATTTTCTTCAGCCCGACACTCAGTTCCCAACTCCCTTTTGCTTTTTGGTAATACAACTCCCGAATGTCCCAATGCGTACGTTCATCATCGCGGTCCACCCGCAAAAAGCCGGTAAAATTCAGGCTTTCATAGCCCTTGTTCCATTCCAGGGAATAATCCGGGCGTATGGCAATTGAAGGGTAATGGTCGAGCTGTTCGGAAAACTGCGGGTCATCCCAAAAATAGCGATACTCCGCCTCGAGTTCCAGCTCGAACTCATGGGTCAGATTGCTTTTTTCCTTTTCCTGACCAAAGGTCAAAATCGTTCCAAACAACACCATCAATATCGATATGGATGGTTGTTTTCGTATGATGATCATGTAATTGTAAAATGATTTATGGAATCAAGGCCAGGGTATTTGCAAACCAAACACTAACACACCTTCAACACACTATAAAGCGCAATACCCTAGCTTTGAAATCCATCTGAAAATCTGAGTTAGCTATTAACTGCCCGCTCTTTTTAGGGCAACTTCGGTAAAGTCCTCATCGGCCAATTCGGCCCCGAAATTGTATTCCCCAAATTTTAGCAAGGTCTCTTTATTGCTTTGATGGTTGACCATATTAAAGGTCAATGCCCTCCAAAATTTGTTCTTGTACAATTTGTAATCGCTATAGGTCAACGTCTTCAACAACGCATTTTTTCGATCATAGAACTCAATTTTCTCCAGTCGATAGCCCTTGTCCTTGTTATATGTCACCACGCGGCGTGTATAGCCCGACTTGGGATCCACAGGATCTTGTTCCACAACCAAAAGTCCCCCTGCTTCCTCTTTTAAAAACTTGTATCCATATTTTTCCACTTCTTGGGAAGAGAGATCCTCATAAGCAAACTCACTCCCTACGAAGGGACCTGATTTGTTATTCGAAGAAATCCGTTTTACCCTTTTAATGGACGGCAAATACAGCCATTGATCATCTGATCCAACTTTATGGGTAAAGGTCAATGTTGCTGTCCCTTTAACGTCTTTTGGACTTTCAAAAACGATGAGCGATTTATCACCATCTTCTGTAAGCTCCAGTGTGCGGGTGGTCAAAAAACGTTCGCTGGTCTGACCATTCTTGTTCTTCAAGGTCATTTTTAATTCCACGATTGAACTCCCGAATCCCTCATCCGCTTTTTCAGCGGCCTTCGCTATCTGTAAGCCTCGATCCTCAGCCGATTGTGCATTGATGACAACAACGGCCAGCATCGTAGTAATGATTGATGTAAACAATTTCATTTTTTTCATTTTGTATGATTTTTTGTGTTTGTATTTTTTATTTGTCCAATTGCATTTGCAATTTGGCAGCGGCGGGTGCTGTCTTTTCCTCTTTTTTGCTTACCAGAATTAGTAGTGATGGCAACAATATGAAATCGATAATCAATGCAGCCACAATAATGATTACGGTAATTCGCGCCATATAGCTGTTTAGGGCGAAGGAAGATGTGGACAGTACGATAAAACCGGCCAGCAATACCAATGTGGTGGTGACCAAGGCTTTTCCAACCGTTTCAAAAGCGTAGACAATCGCTGCTTTGGCATCATAGCCCAATTCTCTACGTGCCCTTAAAAATTTGCTCATAAAGTGCACCGTATCGTCCACAATGATTCCAAGTGTCATACCAAAAACGATGACCATTCCGGTATTGATAGTACCTTTCAGGAGGTACCAAAGGCCAAAACCGACCAGTACCGGGGTTACATTGGGGATGATGCTCAGTAATCCCAATTTAAAATTCCGAAGGGCTATCATCAAGACCAGGGAAATTAGGATCAAAGCGATAATGTTCCCTTTGAACATGCTCTCCGCCTGGCGGAAGCCCAGTTTGGAGAACATCAAGGTCGGACTTACACCCAACGCATGCATGGACTCTGGAGCATTGTCTTTCAACCATTGTTCCGACCGTTCCGAAAAGGCAATCATCTCGGCGCTCGAATTGTTTTCCAAGGTAACCGTAACCCTTGTCTCTGATTTGTCAACATTAATCTGATTGTTCAAATCCAAACCAAATGGGAGCGAAAGTTCATACAACAATAGGTATTGTGCGGCCTCTTCCCTATTAGTTGGCACACGATAAAAACTCTGGTCATCGCCATGCATAGACCGGTTCACCCTTCGAGCTACCTCGCTAAAGGCGTTAACATGAACTACTTCGGGTTGTTCCTCCAACCAATCCTCAAACTCGTTCAATTTTTGGAGGT
>JANQRD010000003.1 GCA_028284725.1 Allomuricauda sp.
TCTTTTTGGTGGTAAGTATGATAACTAACAAGGAGACCACTCCCAAAATCATTCCGACCGTTAATGGGCCATAACTACCCACAATTACCGCCACGTGAATCATAAGCCAATAACTGTCCAGTACGGGCTGCAAGTTGGCAATAGCAGGATCTACCCAACTTTGATGAGCAATCCACAATAGCATCGAGGTTACAAAAGCGCTCGCCGCAATGGTAAGTTCACTTTTTCTCCCAAAGGCAAGACCCATTCCCATGGTGGCCCACGAAACATACAGGATACTTTCATAAGCATCACTCCAGGGGGCATGTCCCGAAATGTACCAACGTAAAATCAACCCTGCCGTATGCCATATAAAGAACAAAATAATTGTGCCTTTCAACAGATAGGCTCCGGCTTTCCAGATTTCACGGTCTTTAAAAATCTTAAAGATCAACACAAGGAACAACAGGGAACCGACCAACGCATAATATTTGTATAGACGGTTGAAAATATCCAATTTGTTGTACAGAATTTCCGTTTTTACTTTCTGCTCCTGTGGCAAAACTTCGGACCCATGATTTTTTTGATTCTGTTTAAAGGCCGCCAATAACCTATCTGCTTCGGTATAATCTCCAGAGACAATCGAATTTCTCAGGGAACCCAAATAAAAGGGCATGGCATTTCTGATGAAATTGGAATACAGCGAATCGGTAACTTGGTATTGGCCCGAACGGTATTCCACGGCCGATATCCATTTGTTGTTTTCATCGTTCAACAATGGAAAGATTTTAACAATCTGTCCACTCAAAGCAATGTTGAGCAAACTCAAGCGCTCCCCTACTTTCTTGAAGTCCTTTTCAAAGTTTGAGGGATTGTTGGTTGATGTTGCTTTTTCCAAATAGGGTTGCAACTTGTAAACGCCTTTGGAATCAAAAAAATCAGTGGCCTTTACGTACTTTGTCCCTTCGGGAACACCTATAATCTTGCGGATGCTATCATTTTCTTTTTTAGCCAAAACAATGAACTCTGTATTGTACCAAACAGCGGGATTCATCATCATGGACAGGAAAACCTGATTGGCTGACATGTCTTCATAGGTGTTTTTGCCACTTAACTTTCGTAAAACTTCTGAGGCAAAAGTGTGTATAGGTTTCATCCGACCACCCTCATCCTGAATCACTAGGGCGCCAAATCTTTCGGCATGATCTTCGGATACAATGGTGGATTTTAAAATGGAGTCGATCTGTGCCTGGGTAGGCAAATTGGAATGCGCATGATCGTCCGTGGTTTGTTCCTGACCAAAAATTGTCCCTAGAGAAAAGAAAAGGGCAATGGCCGATAAAGCGGCTTTTTTGGCCTTCACCTTTTCGAGAGCCTTTGCCAAGTCCTTGAAACGTGTCTTCCCGAAAAACATAATTCCCATTAAGCCCAGATATAATAAAAAGTAGCCTATGTAGGTAATCCAAGTGCCCCAAACATCATGATTCACGGACAGAATAGTCCCTTTTTCATCTGGATGGAAACTGGATTGGAAAAATCGATATCCCCTATGATCAAGCACATGGTTCATATAAATGTCATAATCGAAAGGACGCTGATCTTCTACTGTGATTTTGCTCATAAACGAGGCGTAACCTGTCTCCGTACCTGGATATTTCTCAGCAATAAAGTCGTTCAATTGGATAGAAAAAGGCAATTGGTATACCTTCGATCCATAACTCAACGAGAAATCCAACCCACCAACACGGACTTTATCCGAGAAATTGGAAGTTCCTTGTCCGCCCAATAATTTTTGTTCCACGCTCTCTCCATTCGCGGTGATTTTAACCACCAAAGCGTCCAAAGTGGCGTCTGTCACCTCCTCTTCCGGCACCTTGACCACACCGTAGCTTCCCTTAACCATAGGTTCAGGTATCACAAACTGCATTCCTGCCATGGTATACAAGGACCTTAGCTGAAGGGTTTGCAAGCTGTCGTTTGCCACCGATCCCTGAAACTGATCGGCCATCCGCATAAATGCCCCCTCAAAAGGTGATTTGATTTGGTACTCCCCATCCTGGGTAAAAATATTGATGGCTCCGTTGGTCTCATTGTTCAGCGCAAATAGGACATTGTGAATGCTGGCTACTTTTCCATTTTCCAAGTAGTGCTCATGGCGTTGCCCATCACCGGCTTCCACAATTTTAAGGTATTCCTGTCCATTCTCGTCCAAAATCAATCCTTCCTCGGCACCGGAAATGAAATCAACATAGGAAATCGAAAAGGGTTGACCATTAAAATCGGATTTCCAGGGCAGGCTCGATCGCATTCCCTCTCGAGTGACAATAAGGTCATCTTCCAACACCCTTCTTTTGGTGCTTCCATCAATTTCGCCATCTACAAAGGCAGTGAGGTAGGTCTTGTCCGAATAAAATTGATTCTCTGCTTTCCCCTCTCGAATAGGCATCATTCCCTCGTAACTGATGTATCGGGTCACAAAAGCTCCAACGATAATCAAAATCCAAGATAAATGCAGTACTAAAACAGGCCATTTTTTCCAACGCAACAATCGATAGCGGAAAATGTTTCCGATGAAATTGATCACAAAAAATACCATAATGACCTCAAACCAAGTGGCATTGTAAATGTATATTCGGGCTGTTTCGGTGCTGTACCTGCTCTCCACAAAGGTGCCAATGGCCATTGCAGCGGCAAAGACCAAAAACAGAACCGCCATAAGTCTTGTGGAAAGAAGGGTTTTCTTGAGAATTTTTATCATCTAAATGCAGATGTGATTTCAGCTTGCAAAAATACGGCCTTTTTGGCATTTCCCCTCGTCACTTTTCCTGCAAAAAATGAAACTCAAATGTTAATTGTTTCGAAATTATTCTCTTTTCAAATTTGTAGCTTTGAGGCATGCTATCCATCGCAATAATAGGTACGGGGAATGTTGCAGAGCATTTGTTCAATGCATTCCTTCAGCCCCAAAAAGTACGCGTTGTACAGGTTGTGGGCAGAAACAAAGGCCGTTTTACCAAATTTTCCTCAGAAGCTACCACTGATGATTTTACCCAAATAGGAGATGCAGATATCTATATCATTGCGGTTGCTGATGATGCGATTGCCGAAATTGCCCAATTCCTTTCCCAAAAAAACGGACTGGTAGTACACACTTCTGGAAGTACTAATATGAATACAATTCAAAATGAAAACCGGGGTGTTTTTTATCCATTGCAGACCTTTACCGAGGGTAAACCTGTCAATTTTGATTCCATCCCAATTTGTATAGAGGCACAACACGATTCCTCCTTGAAACTACTTCACAATCTTGCAAGTTTGATTTCAAAAAAAGTCCACGAAATTGATTCACAAAAACGAAAAAAATTGCACCTTGCTGCGGTTTTTGCAAACAATTTCACTAATCATTTGTATGGAATTGGCGAGGCAATTTGCCAAGAGATTGGAGTGTCTTTTGATCTGTTACGGCCCTTGATTCTGGAAACAGCGGAAAAGGTGCAGACCTTATCGCCGAGGGATGCACAGACGGGGCCGGCACGAAGGGGGGATGCAAAAAGCATGGAAAACCATTTAAATTTGCTCAAAAACAAAAAACAAATCGAACTTTACACCTTGTTAAGTGAGGCCATAAAAAGCACTTATGAAGAAAAATTATAAGGAATTATTGAACAAGATCACCACCTTCATCTTCGATGTTGATGGAGTACTAACAGATGGCTCGGTACTAATCACCACAAAAGGGGAAATGCTCCGAAAAATGAACGTAAAAGATGGGTATGCGCTTAAAACGGCCTTACAAAAGGGTTACAAGATCTGCATAATCTCGGGGGGGACGAACGAAGGGGTAAAGGAACGTTTAAAAGGATTGGGAGTAACGGATATTTACTTGGGGGCGCACCACAAACAAGAACCTTTGGAAGAATACTTGGATGTATACAATATTGACCCCAACACAGTGCTTTATATGGGTGATGATCTTCCAGACATTCCACCGATGAAAATGGTAGCCCTTGCCGCTTCACCGCAAAATGCAGTTGCGGAGGTCAAGGCTATTTCGGATTACGTTTCCCATAAAAATGGAGGTGATGGATGTGTCCGGGATATCATTGAGCAAGTGTTGAAGGTTCGAGGGGATTGGAACGATAATTTCAGTGCAAAGAATGACTAGCCCAAATCCGCTCAAAGAAAAACTCAGAGATTACACATTGATTTTAGGCTCAGGTTCTCCCAGGAGAAAGCAGTTCCTTACGGATATGGGTCTTGATTTTGAGGTACGTCCCAAGCCTGTGGATGAAATTTATCCGGAAGGGCTGAAAGGAGCGGAGATTTCCAGCTATTTGGCCGAACTGAAGGCTGCTCCCTTTAAACAGGAACTCAAAGAGCATGAAATCGTGCTCACTTCAGATACCGTGGTGTGGTATAAAAATGAATCGCTGGCGAAAGCGGCCAACAAAGATGAGGCTCTTAACATGCTCCGTACGCTCTCTGGGGATTGGCATGAAGTGATTACCTCTGTCTGTTTCATCACACCAAATGATCAAAGGACTGTGAGCGCCACTACGTGGGTAAAATTTATGGACTTTTCCGATGAGGAACTCAAACATTATATCGAACTATGCCAGCCCTTCGACAAAGCAGGTGCTTACGGCATACAGGAATGGATTGGAATGATTGGAATTTCAGAAATAAAAGGCCCCTATACCAATGTGGTCGGTCTGCCTACCCATTTAGTTTACAAAACGTTAATGGACATGGTTGCTTAAAAGGGTATGCGTAACTTTAGGGAAAATCCTTACCTATTATGAAAGCTACATCCAACCTTGGGCTGATTGCCCTTCTTTCACTGATTTCATCAAGTGTTTTACTTTCTTGCGTCGATAGAACCAATGCCTCCAATAAAGAAATTGCCTTAGAGGAGGTGAAAGCCCCAACTCCCAAAAAAGAACTTTCGGAAGATTTCAAAGCATATTGGTATGCTGGTAAAGCCGAAATTACTTCATATAAATTGGAACAGGCACGTTATGGACAAATACGTGATGGGCATGCCGTTTTGATCTATGTTACCGAACCTTTCCTTCCGGAAAAACAAGTAAAGGCAGATCGTGACAACCCTGGTAATGTTTCAGTATTGAAATTGAATGCCACCAAAAAATATTTGACCGGGATTTACCCCTACTCCGTAATGAGCAGCACCTTTTATCCGGTTTATGACAACCAACATGCAATTAAGACAAGTTTGTCCATGCAGGAATGGTGTGGTCATGTATACTCCCAAATCAACAATCGGGAACAGTTTGAGTTCACTTCCCATTCGTATTTTGAGACAGAGGCCGATCAGGAGATTACCCTGGAAAAAAATTTATTGGAAAATGAAATTTGGAACAAAATCAGAATTAATCCAAGCGATTTGCCCACTGGAAATTTGAAAGTAATTCCATCATTGGAATATGTCCGCCTACGGCATAAAAAACTCAAGGCCTATGATGCGACGGCTAAGTTGACCGCTCAAAATGGAATAAGTACATACGAATTGACTTATCCAGAATTAGAACGAACCCTCAGCATAAATTTCACTTCAGATTTTCCCTATACCATTGAAAGTTGGAGTGAGGATTTTAAAAGTGGTTTTGGACCTGGTGCAAAAACCTTGACCACTAAGGCCTCTAAAATGAAATCACTCAACACTCCCTATTGGGGTCAAAATGGAAATGAACACTTGATTTTACGTGACAGTTTAGGGCTATAATTGCCAACTTTTGCAAAAATACCCCTTGTTAAAGATGTTCTAAATAACATCCGGGCTGGAGGTAATCTTTCTATATTTGGAACAACCACTAAAAACCTTTGTATGCGATACTTTTGGGTCAGCGTTCTGACTGTTACCTTTGTCGTTTCAAGCTCTATTGCCCAAAGGCCGAGCAAACCTTCGTCCACCAAAATCCATCATAACTTACAAAAATTGAATTTTCTAGGGACAGCACTATATGTAGCTGCGCATCCCGACGATGAAAATACACGACTCATTTCCTATTTGTCGAATCACGATAAGGCCCGAACCGCCTATTTGTCCATCACCAGAGGTGATGGAGGTCAGAATTTGATAGGGTCTGAGCTTAGGGAACTTCTCGGAGTGCTTCGTACGCAGGAGCTATTGGCCGCCCGCCGTGTGGATGGAGGTAAGCAGTGGTTTACGCGGGCCAATGATTTTGGGTTTTCCAAGCATCCGAATGAGACTTTAAAAATATGGGACAAAGAGCAGGTTTTGGGCGATATGATATGGGCCATACGAAACCTCAAGCCCGATGTTATCATCAATCGGTTTGACCATCGAACACCGGGCACCACGCATGGCCATCATACGGCATCGGCCATGTTGAGTCTGGAAGCGTTTGATTTAGCCAATGACCCCAACGCTTACCCAGAGCAGCTCGAACAAACATCCACCTGGCAACCCAAAAGGGCTTTTTTCAATACATCGTGGTGGTTTTATGGTAGTCGCGAAAACTTTGAGAAAGCTGATAAATCCAACATGTTGAAATTGGATACAGGCGTATACTATCCGGCATTGGGGGTTTCCAATAATGAAATCGCCTCTGTGGCCAGTAGCCAGCATTTATGTCAAGGGTTCGGTCGCCTTACCACAAGGGGGTCACAGGATGAATATGTGGAACTATTAAAAGGTGATCTACCGGCCTCGGACAATCTTTTTGACGGAATCAATACCACCTGGTCCCGCGTTGAAGGTGGGAAAGCGGTCGGCGATATCTTGTACAAGGTTGAGGAAAACTTTGATTTCACCAATCCCTCGAAGCATATTCCAGAATTGGTAAAAGCGTATCAACTATTACAAAATGTAAAGGATGCGCATTGGAGAACGTTAAAATCCCAAGAGCTTCAGGAACTCATTATGGATTGCGCTGGATTGTATTTGGAAGCAAATGCAGCATCAGCCTCGACCACGCCTGGAGGCACTGCAAAAATCAACATCGAGGCTGTGAACCGAAGTCCTCAATCCATACTACTCAAATCAGTTCAATTGATTGATTCTGAAACAAGTCTTAATCCAAATATCCTTTTGGAAAACAACAAAAAAGAAAATCTTTCTTTAGAGTTCACCGTTTCCGAAACTGCAAATACTTCAGGCCCCTACTGGTTGAACAAACCTTGGAGCTTGGGCATGTATGTGGTAGAAAATGAAAAGATGATCGGCAAACCTGAGACGCCCAGTGCATTTTCGGTCCAATTCATCTTGGATTTTGATGGCGTGGAAATTGGGTTTGACAAACCTGTAATCCGCAGATATTCCAAACCAGATACGGGAGAACTGTACGAACCATTTGTAGTATTACCCGAAGCCACCTCCTCAATCGCAGAGAAAGTTTTGATTTTTTCCGATTCAGCATCCAAAGAAGTTTTGGTGAGTGTCAAAGCGGGAAAGGATAATGTTTCAGGAGCGGTTTCTCTAAAACATTCCTCTGGGTGGACAGTGCTACCCAAAAGCATCTCCTTCTCCATAGCGAAAAAAGGACAGGAACAGCCGATTATTTTTAAAGTGACTCCGCCAGAAAATGATAGCGAGGGAAAAATTATGCCCATCGTTAAAATAGGTGATAAAGTTTATGATAAGGAACTGGTTGAAATCGCTTATTATCATATCCCTAAACAGTCTGTTTTATTGCCCTCTGAAGCCAAGGTTGTTCGTATGAACATTGAGAAAACGGGAGAACATATTGGTTATATTATGGGAGCTGGCGATAAGGTTCCTGAAAGTTTGAAGCAAATCGGCTATCAAGTCCACACCATTGATCCAAATGATATTCAAGCAGGCACATTAGACAAGTACGACGCCGTTGTAGTGGGTATACGTGCCTATAACGTTGTGGACGCATTGAAATTCAAACAACCGTTACTCTTCGATTATGTAGAAAAAGGTGGAAACCTCATTGTTCAGTACAACACCGCTGGTAGGTGGAGCAAACCGTATAAAGATATCGCGCCTTATAGCCTAACTCTTTCCCGTGATAGGGTCACCGATGAAACGGCCAAAGTGAGCATTGTTGCATCGGATCATGCCTTGGTCAATTTCCCTAATATGATTAAAGAAAGTGATTTCGATGGATGGGTGCAAGAAAGAGGGCTGTACTTTCCTAAAGAATGGAGTTCGGAATTCACCCCTATCCTCTCCATGGGTGATGAAGGTGAAGCTCCAACCGAAGGAAGCCTTTTGGTGGCACCCTACGGCGAAGGGCATTACATCTATACGGGCTTGAGCTTTTTTAGGGAGCTGCCGGCAGGAGTTTCTGGGGCCTATAAACTTTTTGCCAATATGCTTTCCATAGGGAAGAGTGAAGTCAAAAAAGAAAGCAATGTTAAAGGATAGCACCGACGACAGAACCAGTTGGAAAAAGGAATACAGTATTGTGATTCTTCTCAACATCCTTTACATTCTGATTTTCTACTTCATCATGATACTAAACAACTAAACCTTAATGGGCTTATTAGATTGGATCGTTCTCGGCAGTACGCTGCTGTTTATTGTTGGATACGGGGTATGGAAAACCCGCGGGAGTAAAAATGTCGATGACTATGTTCTTGGGGGGCATGATGCCAAATGGTGGACCATAGGGCTTTCGGTAATGGCAACCCAAGCCAGTGCTATAACCTTTTTGTCGACACCTGGTCAGGCCTTTCACGATGGAATGGGCTTTGTGCAATTTTATTTTGGACTGCCTTTGGCGATGATCTTCATCTGTTTGGTATTTATTCCCATTTACCGAAAACTTAATGTTTTTACAGCCTATGAAATGCTCGAAGGTCGGTTCGATCTTAAAACCAGAACGCTTACAGCGATTTTGTTCTTAATCCAACGTGGATTGGCAGCAGGAATCACCATATTCGCACCTTCCATAATTCTTTCCGCCGTATTGGGTTGGGATCTACGCACATTGAATATCATTATCGGGATTCTAGTGATTATTTATACGGTATCGGGAGGGACAAAAGCTGTTAGTGTTACCCAAAAGCAGCAGATGTTCATCATTATGGTGGGAATGTTCTTCGCCTTCTTTTTTATTCTAGGCTCCCTTCCTACGGGAGTATCGTTCGGCGAAGCTCTGAAAATTGCAGGTGCCAATAACAAACTCCAAATTCTGGATTTTAGTTTTGACACCGACAACCGTTACACATTTTGGAGTGGAATCACGGGAGGGTTCTTTTTGGCATTGGCCTATTTTGGAACAGATCAAAGCCAGGTACAGCGCTATTTATCCGGGAAATCCGTTCGTGAAAGTCAGTTGGGACTCATTTTTAACGGAGTGTTCAAGATTCCGATGCAATTTTTCATCCTTTTGGTGGGTGCCATGGTGTTTGTTTTCTATCAATACAATCCTTCACCCTTGAATTTCAATCCTGCGGCCACGCAAGCTGTCATGGAATCAGAATATGTGGAAGATTATAAAATTCTGGAAGAGGGTCACTTAGAGCTTGAAATGGAAAAGAAGATAGCACAGGAAGCGTTTTCGGCAGCATTGGAATTAAAGGAATACAATGCCGTTCTTCAGGCTGAAGAGGACATTTTAAAAATAAATCGTCGCGAACGGGCCAGCAGGGATGCTGCAAAAACACTTATCGCAAAGGCTGATGAATCGGTAGAAACCAATGACAAGGACTATGTCTTTATCCATTTCATTCTGGATAATTTACCCGCTGGACTTATTGGATTGCTCTTGGCAGTGATCCTATCCGCTGCAATGTCCTCCACTGCTTCCGAATTGAATGCGCTGGGCACGATTACGGCTTTGGACCTTTATAAAAGAAACAAACCTGAAGAAAAAGACGAAAAGCATTATGTAATTGCCGCCAAAGGTTTCACTTTACTCTGGGGCGTAATGGCCATTATTATTGCTTGTGTTGCCAATCTTTTTGATAATCTTATTCAATTGGTCAATATTATTGGTTCTATCTTTTACGGCAACGTTTTGGGTATTTTTCTATTGGCCTTCTTTTTCAAGTTCGTAAAAGGGAATGCCGTTTTTGTTGCTGCTCTTGTAACACAGGCTATAGTAATTATTGGTTGGTACCTGGATTGGATGTCTTACCTATGGCTCAACGCGTTTGGATGCCTCCTGGTAATCTTATTGGCCATAGTCATCGAAGGGTTTGATGGGTTATTGAGAAAACCTCCAATCAAGACATAAAAAAAGCCCACAACTTTGTGGGCCTATATTTTTTGAAAAGAATTGGGGGTTAAAGTGCTCCCCACTCTTTTAAAGAATCCTTATTAAGCTTTACGTAATCTGCGTTACCCGCTTTCTCTGCAACTTCTAGGGACTTCTTAGCAGCTTCGATGGCTCCTTTTTTATCTCCAAGCTTGGCATAGATCAAGGATTGTTTGCGCATGATCCAGAAACCATTTTCGTTCATGGAAACGGCCTTGTCGATCCATTCCTTTGCTTTTTCCAAGTCCTTGCCTTCATCTAAATAATAGGAAGCAGCTGCATAATATTCATTGGCTCCAGGACCAGACATTACGGCCTCAATACTTTTATCTGCCTTTTTGGCTGTAGGGACTTCAAATTTTACGCCTACATAAGCTTTTTCCCAAAGCATTCCCAAAGTTGCTCCATTGTTGTGCAAGTCGTCAAAAGTCATCGTAAAGGTTTCAATAGGCATGGGCATAGGATATACCTGAACAATGGTCTTGGCAGCCACTTTACTATCGTCCCACTCCCTTGGGGTTCCCCAATTGTTGGTATCAGCATAAAAAATTACTTCCCAAGAAGTTTCTCCTGGCTTGGTGTAGATGGCATAGGATCCCGCTTTTACTTCTTGTCCATCAATGGTAACATCATCAGCAAATTTAATAGTGGTATTCTTGTTCGCCCCTGTTCTCCATAACTTGCCGTAAGGAACCAAATCCCCGAAAATAGTTCTTCCACGCATAGAGGGTCGTGCGTATTCCACAACAACTTCGGTTAGACCTACGGTTTGTTTCAGCTTGGCAGCAGGACTGGGCTGTGGGGTCTGCAACTGTGCTTCCACAGAGACAGCCAAAAGGCCAGCAAACATCAATAATGCTAGTTTTTTCATTTGAAAGTGTTTTTAGATTTGTTAGTGCAACAAAGCTAACCATAATGGGAGGTGCGCTTTGTTAATAAACACTTAAAACAGATGAGCTTCATGGGAATTTGAACACAGGTTACAGGAGGGTTAAAGTCTTGTAAATTTTTGTTTAGACTTTTTTGTTTTTTGTTAAACAAATTGAAAGTATATTTGTAAAAAATTTATGCATGAGACTGTACCAGCTTCACTCCAAACAATTGTTACCCATATCCAAGAAAGAAGCATGGGATTTTCTTTCCAGTCCCAAAAACCTGAAGGTCATCACCCCAAACCATATGGGGTTCCATATTCTTTCTGGTGCCGATAAACCTATGTTTCCAGGTCAGATTATACAATATATTGTCAAACCCTTTCCTTTTTTAAGCACAAAATGGGTCACTGAAATCACCCACGTTGTGGATGGGGAATATTTTGTGGATGAACAGCGCTTTGGCCCCTATGCCCTATGGCACCATAAACATTTTCTAAAAGAAGTGGATGGTGGTGTAGAAATGGAAGACATTATTGATTACAAAATTCCTTTGGGAATTTTGGGCCAGCTGATGCACCCCATCCTTGTAAAAAAGCAATTGGAGCGTATTTTCAAATACCGGGAAGAAAAGCTCATCGAACTTTTTGGAAAGGTTGAGGGGCACCCAAACACGCTTGTAATGAAATCAATTTAAAATGAAGAAAAATATTTTACTCATTGGGGGTTCTTACGGTATAGGATTGGAGATTACCAAACAGTTAGCGGAAAAGCATGTTGTTTACATAGCCTCAAGAACCAAAGAAGAACTAGGTCAGATTAATGTGAACCACATTCCTTTTGATGCCGCAGTGGATGATTTCCCAATCCAAAACCTGCCCAACGAATTGCATGGTTTTGTATTTTGTCCGGGGAGTATCAACCTAAAACCTTTTAAGATGTTGGATATGGATGCCTTTAAGAAGGATATGGAGGTGAATTTTTTCTCCATGATTCGTGTCACAAAATCCATCGTCGGAAACATGGCGAACGGCTCCAGTATGGTGTTTTTTAGTACGGTGGCAGCAAGCATGGGTATGCCTTTCCATACCAGTATTTCTGCTGCAAAAGGTGCTGTTGAAGGTTTTGCCAAGTCCCTGGCCGCGGAATATGCCCCAAAAATACGGGTCAACACCATTGCACCATCCTTGGTGGACACTCCATTGGCGGGAAGGCTTTTGAACAATGACAAGAAGAAGGAATTAATGGCGCAAAGACATCCCTTAAAACGCGTGGGCAACGTTAAGGATATCGCCAATATGGCCGTTTTCTTGTTGAATCCAGAAAACACTTGGATATCCGGTCAGGTGTTTGGTATTGATGGAGGAATGTCATCCCTAAATGTGAATTGATGGCGGAAAAAATATCCATATTCTGGTTTCGAAGGGACTTACGATTGGATGATAATGTGGGGCTCCACCATGCGCTCCAAGATGATTTTCCCGTTTTGCCCATATTTATTTTTGATACTGAGATTCTTGAAAAGCTTCCAAAAAACGATGCCCGTGTTTCCTTTATTCATGATCAGCTTACCAAAATGAACCAAGAACTGCATGACAATCATCAAAGTGGAATTGCCCATTATTATGGTAAGCCCCAGGTTGTTTTCGAACAACTATTGCAAGAATACGAGATTGCAGGTGTCTACACCAACCATGATTACGAACCCTATGCCGCAGAGCGTGACGGGACAATAGAAGCATTTTTAACCAAAAATGGAACTCCATTTCGAACATTCAAAGACCAGGTCATTTTTGAAAAAAATGAGGTGGTAAAGGATGATGGGAATCCCTACGTGGTATACACTCCTTTTAAACGCAAGTGGAAGGAAATTTTCAGCCCATCCGTCCATCTTGTAAAATACGATACCCGTTCCCATTTTAACAAACTATTGAAAAACGTAGACCTACCCAAGCTTCAACTGGATGATATTGGTTTCGAACTTTCAGAAATAAAGGTGCCACCCTATCGCGTAACCCCCGATTTGATCCAGAAGTACGAAGATACCCGTAACTTTCCAGCCATTGAAATAGGTACATCCCGATTAGGGCCACATCTGCGTTTCGGTACGGTTTCTATCCGAAAAATGGTCAAAAAGGCCATTGCGGAGGAAAACGAAGTGTTCTGGAGCGAACTCATTTGGAGGGAGTTCTTTATGCAGATTCTTTGGCATTTCCCCCACACAATAAGCAAGGCCTTCAAACCGAAATATGATTGTATTGTTTGGAGAAACAACGAGGAAGAATTTGAACGCTGGAAAGCGGGAAACACGGGCTACGCCTTCGTCGATGCTGGAATGCGGGAATTGAATACTACGGGGTACATGCACAACAGGGTACGTATGGTCGTAGCCAGTTTTCTCTGTAAGCACTTATTGATCGATTGGCGTTGGGGTGAAGCTTATTTTGCCGAAAAATTGTTGGACTATGATTTAGCGAGCAATGTGGGCAATTGGCAATGGGCTTCCGGAAGTGGTGTGGATGCAGCACCCTATTTCAGGATTTTTAATCCGATCACACAAATCGATAAATTCGACAAAAAAAGGGAGTATATCAACAAATGGGTTCCAGAACTTCAAGAACTTACCTACCCCACCAAAATGGTCGACCATAAGATGGCCCGTGAGCGTTGTTTAAAAGTCTACAAAGAAGCGCTCGATTAATGCTTTTTCAGTATTTTTAGTACTTGGTTTTGCCTTTTCAGATGTAGAATGAATATATAATGAGCTGGTTGAAGGCAACGCAGCGAATATCCCGACTAATTCAAATACCACATAATGAAAAAGTTAATTTTCTTGGTGTTGCTCAGTTTGTTTTCGTTTCATCTGTCGGCACAAAAATTAAATTCCAATAAAAAGGCAGTCATCGCATCTGTTGAAGCACACAAGCAAAACCTCATCAAAATTAGCGATTCCATTTGGGCATTGGCTGAAACGGCATTCAACGAATCCAAATCAGCAGAAGTATTGGCAACCTATGCAGAAGAAAATGGATTACAAGTAACTCGTGGTGTTGCGGATATTCCCACAGCATTTACAGCAACTTACGGTTCTGGAAAACCCGTTATCAGTATTTTGGGTGAATTTGATGCACTGCCTGGACTTTCCCAGAAAACAGTTCCCGCCAAAAATCCTGTAGTGGAAGGGGCACCCGGCCATGGATGCGGACATAACATGTTCGGAGCGGCTAGCCTGGGAGCAGCAATAGCCATTAAAGAACAAATTGAGACTGGTAAATTAAAAGGCACCGTCAAGTTCCTGGGAACCCCTGCGGAAGAAAAATACTTTGCCAAAGTATGGATGGTGGAAGCGGGTCTTTGGGATGATGTCGATGTGAATATCAGCTGGCATCCCAGTTCAAGAATTGAGGCCGATGTGCAGAGCGGTCTGTCCCTGATTGACTTTATTGTTGAGTTTTACGGTCAGGCAGCCCACGCCTCCTCAGATCCCTGGAATGGTCGCAGTGCCTCCGACGCGTTGGAACTCTACACAACGGGAATCAATTATTATAGGGAACATATAAAACCCACTTCACGCATCCATTACCACATTCAAGATGGTGGACAGGTGGTCAATGTGGTTCCTGATTACTCCAAAATTTGGGTAAGGGTGCGAGATCCCAAACGCAAAATTATGCTTCCCACCTACGAACATGTAAAAAAAATGGCCGAAGGCGCTGCTATCATGGCAAATGTTGATTACAAAATATCCTTGGTGTCTGGAATTTATGAGACGTTGGTAAACCGTACTGGAGGAGAAATCATGCAGAAGAATCTGGAACTTTTGGGTTCCATCTCATACACCCATGAGGAAATTGAATACGGTAAAGCCATTCAAAAAGCCACTGGAAAACCGGAAATTGGGATGGACAGTAAAATTGTACCTATGCGGGAAACTGAAGAGAATCCTGGTGGTGGGTCTACGGATGTGGGTGATGTAAGCTGGAATGTACCCAACATCAACCTTAGGGTCACTGTGGCTCCCAAAGATACTCCCTGGCATTCCTGGGCCGTTGTGGCCTGTGGAGGAATGAGTATTGGGCATAAAGGCATGATCTATGCCTCAAAAGCAATGGCGATGACCATGGTCGATCTTTTTGAAAGCCCAAAGTTGGTTGAAAAAGTTAAGGAAGAATTCAATGCCCGAAAAGGAGACGAAAAATATAAGGCCATGATCGATGGCCCTCCACCTATTGGTGGAAATTAAAAATAGCTGATTCACTTATGACCAAACGAAGAACAAAACTGTAAAAACAACTAAAACAAAATGAAATGGTAAGAAGTTTTACAGTACTACTGCTTTTGGGGATTATTGTCCAGTCCCAAGCACAAAAAAAACAATTGGCAATTTTTGACCCACTGATTGGAAAAACTTGGAAGGCTGAAGGTGCCTGGGGCGATGGTTCAAAATTCAAACAGGAAATTGAGTTCAACTACAGCTTGGACAGTACCCTGATTATTGCAGAGTCCAAAGGATTCACAAATAGGGAGCAAACTATTTTTGGTCCTAGAAATCATGGGATTCGAAAGTATGATACCCAAACGAAAAGCATTAAATTTTGGGAATTTGATGTCTTCGGAGGAGTTACGGAAGGTACGGTTCAAGGTATGGGAAATGACATCTTTTACACCTATGATTACGGTGGCACGATGGTAACAGACTACTGGGAGTACGTGGATGCCAACACCTACAATTTCACCGTGGGTTCCTATGAAAATGGTCAATGGAAACAAAAATATCTGAGTACAACCTTTACATCTGAGAAGAAACCTGGAATAGCCTTCAATTTTGACCATCAGTCGCTGGTGGTGACCAATTTGATGGAAACCGGGGATTTTTATCTTGATGTTTTTGATTTCAAGGAAATTCCACATCCCGAAAACAAACCCGGATTTCGTTGGTTCACTATGTATGGGAATTCGCAATTGCATTTGATCAAAAAGGATGTAGTAGAATTCAAAAAGGATAAAAGCATCCATCTGTGCCTAGCAGTCAAGGATTTGGAAGGATTCATCGAACGATTGATTACCAAAAACATCGATTTTTACGATTGGCCCGGCAACAAGGGATCTGTAACCGACAGGGCCGATGGAGTAAAGCAAATCTACATCCAGGATCCCGAAGGGTACTGGATTGAAATCAACACAGCAATACACTGACCATGAGTGATACCATTCTACAAACCTATCCATTGGGCTTTCCTTGGCAAACCCAAGACCCTTTCCTCTTTTGTGTATACCATTTAGATCATTACCCTAAGGGTAACGGAGAGATGGGACCTGATCCAAAACTGTTGGAAGGACGCAATCTTGGAAACGATTTTGTGATAAAAGACGGATGGCGTATGTACCATGGACAGACCATACCGGGATTCCCCTACCACCCCCATCGAGGATTTGAGACTATTACCATCGTGAATAAAGGGTACTGCGATCATTCAGATTCACTTGGTGCAGCTGGTAGGTTTGGTATGGGTGATGTACAATGGATGACGGCAGGCAGAGGTGTACAACATTCTGAAATGTTTCCCTTGCTGAATACGGAAGGTGATAATCCCCTGGAACTTTTTCAGATTTGGTTGAACCTCCCAAAGGCGAATAAGTTTGTGGAACCCCATTTTAAGATGTTGTGGCATGAGGACATTCCAACAGTTGATGAGGGAAATGCACAAATAAAAGTAGTCGCCGGAAACTATAGGGGCACTCAGGCCAATGATCCTGCACCTAACTCATGGGCTGCACAAACCGAAAATGAAGTTGCCATTTGGAACATCCATGTGGACGCACAAACTGAATATGTATTGCCCAAGGCCAATACCGCGGTGAACAGAACCCTGTATTTTTACGAAGGTTCCGAAGTCTATTTCGGGGAAAGAAAAATAAATCCGAATTTCGGTATTGATTTGGATCCTTCAGCTGACTTTACCCTAAAAATAGGTGCTGAAAAAGCACATTTTTTAATCCTACAGGGGAGACCAATTGCTGAACCCGTGGCAAAATACGGCCCTTTTGTCATGAATACCGAAGTTGAGATTCAACAGGCAATGGAGGAATATCGCCTTACACAATTTGGGGGATGGCCTTGGCCCTACTCCGACAACGTGCATGATAAAGACCGAGGGAGGTTTGCACTTTATCCCGATGGCAACTTGGATGAGAAAGGGTAGATTTGTTATTTTAGTTGTTCATTTTTTGCCCTACAACTTCTAAAAAGGAAGATACGAGGAAAGTACCCCACTGTCTTTTTTCGAGACATGGTTTTAACCATTTTTTGCGTCAATACCCGAGATTATTATGGAATTTGTCTAAGTTTAACTTGATTAAATGCCAATCTTATGCAAATGAAGTTGCCCATCGCTTTAACGAAGGCTTTTCTTGCTTTTTTCCTGACCATGAGTTTCTGTGCCGCGCAGACACAAGAACTGGACAGTATAAAAAACCTTATGAAGACCGCCACTGATACCGCTTTGGTAACCCTGATAAGGCAGCAAGGACACTTTACAAGACCAAATAATATCCAAAAGGCTCTCGAACTGTATCAACGGAGCGTTGAAAAATCAAAGGAGCTTGAATTTGCGAAGGGTGAAATCATGGGGCTCTTCCAAATTGGGAGGACCTATGGAATGGCAGGCAATTATCCCGAAGCCCTTAGTTATTTGAGACAGTCCCTCGCTTTGGCCACCACCCACAAGGAATTTGAAGATATTAGCCTTAATTATAGTGTCTTGGGTGTTGTTTACAAACGTATTGGGGATTATTCCACAAGTCAAGACTATTATCTAAAAAATTTAAAACTTGCGGATTCACTTCAACTCCATAACGGAATGTCCAATACTTACCTCAATTTGGGGGTTTTGTACGATTTAATGGGACAGCAAGAAAAAGCAATAGCGAGTTATGAAAAGGCACTGGAAGTAGCACCCCCAGAGAATCGACCTGAAAAAGAACAAATTGTATTGGTCAACCTTGCTGTCATGGACTTTGAAAATAGAGACTATGAAGCTGCATTGGATAAGTTTTTGAAAGGTGTTGCTTACGAAGAAAACCAAAATGACGAAATCAGTCTGTCGAATCTATATAGCAATGTTGGAATGTGTTATTTGGAATTGAATCAGTGGAAGCAAGCCGAAGAATATCTAAAAAAGTCCTTACAACTTGCTGAAAAACTTTCTTTACAGCAGGAAGCGGCGGTTGCATGGCAGAATCTGGCGGATCTGAGACTACACCAGAAAAGATATGCAGAGGCCATTGACTACTCTGATAAAAATTTAAAAACCTTGGATGCAATGGCGGGTTCTTTTGAACAAAGAAAGGAGGCGCATGAAATAGCCTTCCAAATCTATGAAGAAAGTGGACAGCTACAATCTGCCGTTCACCACCTGAACCTAGTAATGGCCTATAAAGACAGTCTCCTCAATGAGACCAAGGTACGGGAAATCCAAAATCTTCAAGTACAGCACGATGTCTATCTGAAGGACCGGGAACTAAAAGAGAATGAGCTTCAACTGGCACTGCTCAACACGCGAGTGGCCCTCAACAGCAAGAGGATGATCTATCTATCCATCATCGCCTTCCTGTTCTTGTTTTCAGCTGGATTGCTTTACTTTAGATTCAGGGCAAAAAAAAGGGCAAATGCCCAATTGCAGCATAAAAATGAATTGATATCGGAACAAAATCAGGTAATTGAGGAGATGAATCTTAAACTGGAAAAGCAAATGTTGCGCGCCCAAATGAATCCACATTTCATTTTCAATTCGTTAAACTCCATCCAACATCTTATAAATTCCAATGACCGGATAAATGCGTTGAAGTATCTTTCCAAATTTTCGAAACTGTTGCGTAATGTTCTGGAAAGTTCCATAAACATTGTTTTGACACTTCACGAGGAAATCGAGCTACTTAAAATCTATATAGAATTGGAAAGCTTACGATTTGATGACTCTTTTTGCCATACCATCCATGTGGACGAAAATTTGGACGTTTACCAACATGAAGTGCCCATGTTGCTTGTGCAGCCCTACATTGAAAATGCCATCCTTCATGGACTAATGCCAAAAAAAGGGCCAAAAAAATTATCCATTTCATTTATGGACAAAAAGGGTTACATAGGATGTGTCGTCGAAGACAACGGTGTTGGGTTTAGCCCCAAAGTCAACCATTGGAAATCCAAAAGCCCATCGAGAGGGATGTCAATTACCTCCAAGAGAATCGATGCCTTGAAGAAATTTTCAAATGAGGAATTGCTAAAGGTAGAAAACCTGAACAATGGCGAGAATACAGGTACAAAGGTCACAATTCTAATACCAAAAGATCAATAAATAAAACTTGCCATAGAGAACCAACTTGAAGCAGAATTTAAAGGGTCGTACAAAAAATCTTTTCCAAGAAAGTCAAAATCATAGCGGGCTTTGGAATCACTCCAATCCTTCACAATGACCTAACAAAGCAAACCCTGGCTCTCTTCAGGCAGCGTCCATAACTCTTTTCCAAAGGGCGTTTAGCTTTATACCCTAATGGTTCTATAATCGAAAAATAGCATCCAGCAAGTGGTATAATTTGAATTACTTCTCTTGGAAAAAGGGAGTCAAGGCCATATATTTACTAGGAAACCTTAACCTATGAACAACCATGTATTCGCTGGTTTACCGATCAGAGGCTAACACGCTTTTTAGCCTACCGGAAATATATAAAATGCTTAGCATCGCAAGGGATTACAATGCAGAGCACAACATTACTGGGTGCTTGCTCTACCACAATGACCAATTTTTGCAACTGCTAGAAGGTGAGGAGGAAGAAGTCAATGTTTTGTATGAAAAAATAAAATCGGATTCCCGACATCATGGTGTAATGACCATTTGCGAGGACACTGCTACAAACAGGGTGTTTTCCGAATGGAGCATGGCTTTTCATGACTACGGATTGAACGGAAGCTCTGCCAAGTTGAAATTGAAACAAATTGATGATTTTTTTGAGAAATCCAGCGCTTATGTGAACCCTACAATGGTAGTTCTCCCTTTCTTTACCAATGTAAGAGAAATTTTGTTTGCAAAATAGGGGAAGAATATTCTGCTTATCTTTTCACATGAGGTAAATACCCACTTTACACTCTCACAATGTTCGCTCCAATCGCCCGCAGCCGCTCATCGATCTTCTCGTAACCACGATCAATCTGCTCAATGTTATGAATGGTCGAAGTACCCTTGGCTGAAAGTGCTGCAATCAAAAGCGATACCCCTGCCCGAATATCCGGGGATACCATGGTGGTGGATTTCAATGTTGATTTAAAATTATGGCCGATAACGGTTGCTCTGTGTGGATCGCACAATATGATCTTTGCCCCCATATCAATCAATTTATCAACAAAAAACAGACGGCTCTCAAACATTTTTTGATGGATGACCACCTCCCCTTTTGCTTGAATCGCCACAACCAGAAGAATGCTTAACAGATCAGGTGTCAAACCTGGCCAAGGAGCATCGGCAATGGTCAAAATGGATCCATCGATATAATTTTGCACTTCATATCCATTTTCATGCCTGGGAATGAAGATATCGTCACCTTTCCGTTCCAATTGAATCCCCAATTTCTGAAAGGCATTAGGTATTTGCCCCAAATCATCCCAGCTTACATTTTTTATGGTGAGTTCACTGCGGGTCATGGCGGCCAATCCAATCCAGCTACCTATCTCAATCATATCCGGTAGCATGGTATGTTCCGTCCCTCCCAACGACGTAACACCCTCTATAGTCAGTAGATTGGAACCGATACCGGATATTTTGGCTCCCATACGATTCAGCATCTTACACAACTGCTGCAGATAGGGTTCACAAGCTGCGTTGTAAATAGTGGTTGTACCTTCCGCCAAGACCGCTGCCATTACAATATTGGCTGTTCCAGTTACCGAAGCTTCATCCAAAAGCATATAGGTGCCTTTTAGTTTTTCGGCCTCTACCCCATAGAAATATTCCTCCCTGTTGTATCGGAATTTCGCGCCCAATTTGATAAAACCTTCAAAGTGGGTATCCAAACGTCTTCGCCCTATCTTATCCCCTCCGGGTTTTGGGATGTAGCCTTTTCCAAAGCGTGCCAATAAAGGGCCTACGAGCATGATAGATCCGCGAAGTCCGCGGCCATCTTGTTTGAATTTATCGGATTGTAGATATTCCAAGTTGATGTCATCTGCCTTGAAAGTGTAGGTACCCTTTTCCTTTTTCTGGATTTTCACCCCCAAATCCTCCAAAAGGGCTATCAATTTATTGACATCGATGATGTCAGGAATATTATTGATGGTAATTTTTTCTTCGGAAAGCAATACCGCACAAAGAATTTGCAATGCTTCGTTCTTTGCCCCCTGGGGCGTAATTTCACCATGAAGTTGGTGTCCGCCCTCTATTCGAAATGTACCCATGGAACTGGTTGGAATTTAATACCTTTTTTTGTTGCGATTGCCGCGCTGCCCTTTTTTACCTCCACCATTTCGGTTCGATTTGGCGGAGCGATTTCTAAGGAATTGTCCACTGTCGGTTAGGTTCTCCCCATGCGGGGCAAGGTCGATTTGTCCATCACTCAACTCCTTCAAGTGTGCAAAAATCACCTGATCCTCCACACTGTCCTTGTTCCAATTCAAATAACACTTTTTCATGTGGTTGGCGATGGCATACTCCAGACCTGATCGCATATCGCCCTTTTCCCACTTTATGGCCACATCGATCATCCGTTTGATGTTGTTCCCATAAAATCGATATTTCGGGTGGTTTTGTGGGTACTCCAAGGGTTCTGGACGTTGTTGCAACGTCTCTTTCGATGTGATAGGGAACGGTGAGTCCACATCCAATTTAAAATCGGACATAATGAACAATTGATCCCACAATTTGTGCTGAAAATCAGGAACATCACGCAAATGGGGCTGCAGATTGCCCATAACACTGATGATGGCCTTAGCCACCTTATTCCGCTCTTCACGATCGGCAATGGAGACCGCATGATCTACCATTTTCTGAAAGTGACGACCATATTCGGGTATGTGGAGCTTTGGACGCTCCGTATTGTACTCTAAATTCTCTACTAGATTCAAACTAAAATCTTTAATGAAATTAAATAATTGGGAAGTCTATCCGATAACGTCCGCAAAATAATAAAATTATGCCAATCGGGCGTTTTAGAGGGAAATTACCCCTTCCACAAGCGCAGCTTCCTTGTATTTGGCAATCACCTCATCCGGATCGTTTAAATGTACCGTAATCGAAATACTTGTGTAGGTACCCTTTTTCGATTTCTTGGATTCAATCACCGCACCCGTATTGTCGAAGATGTTGTTGATCTGCGCAATCCGCTTTTCGTCCGTGGGAACGATAAATTTGTACAAATAATCTGAGGGCCAAGTTGTGTTCTCTAACAGTTGCTCCCGAAGCCGGGCATAAAACTCATCGGAATTCTCCTTCTCCATGCACCTATTTTTTACAAATATATGGGTTAGTCAACAATTTTTTTTCCTTCTTCTGATTTCATTACTTTGTGTTGATAAAAATTTGTGTTTGAGCAGCAAAAAAGTAGTTATAACAGGTGCTCCAGGAACCGGGAAGACTTCCATAATATACGGCTTGGAGGACAAAGGTTTCGATTGCTACCATGAGATTATTCGCGATATGACCTCCAAGGCCAAGGAGGATGGCGGAGATACAGAATTCGTTTCCAATCCTTTGGTTTTTGTTGATGATGCGTTGCAATTCAACAAAGATTTGTTGTATGGAAGGGCAGCTCATTTTAAGCAATCCCTGGATTCAGAGGCACCAATCAGCTTTTTTGATCGGGGGATGCCCGATGTTCTGGCGTATATGGATTTTTTCGGACAAGACTATGGAGCAGAGTTCATCAACGCGGTGCATGACCATAAATATGATACCATATATATAGCGCCCCCGTGGAAAGAAATCTATATTTCGGACAATGAGCGGTTGGAAACCTTTGATGAAGCCCAAAAAATCCACGATGCGCTAATACAGACCTATACCCGATTTGGCTATGAGCCCATTATCGTTCCCAAGACCCCAATTGCTGAACGAATAGCTTTCATCTTGGAAACGCTTAATACAACTTAGTGCAAAACAATACCAAAGCTGTTTTACAGGAATTCTGGGGTCATGAAGATTTTAGGGGATCCCAAAAAGCAATCATTGATGCTGTTACCGAAGGTAAAGATGTACTCGCATTAATGCCCACAGGAGGTGGCAAGTCCATCTGCTACCAAGTCCCAGCGATGGCCCAAGAGGGTATTTGTATCGTGGTCTCCCCCCTGGTGGCGCTTATCCAAGATCAGGTAAGCCAACTAAAATCCAAAGGCATTAAAGCGATTGCACTGGTTGGTGGCATCTCTTTCGAAGAGGTAAACAATTTGCTGGACAATTGTATCTACGGGAATTATAAATTTCTGTACCTATCACCTGAACGGCTCCAACAATCCCTTGTTCAGGAACGAATCCGCGAAATGAATGTCAATTTGATCGCCATTGACGAAGCGCACTGCATCTCTCAATGGGGCAACGACTTCAGACCAGCATATCTGGACTGTGCCGTGCTCAAGGAATTATCCCCTAGTATTCCA
>JANQRD010000258.1 GCA_028284725.1 Allomuricauda sp.
TACCTTGTTTTGGCCCCCTAACTTGCCAATGGTTTTCATATACTCCTGAAAGCCGCCCGTCCGTATAGGGGTGATTTTCAACGGCTGCAAAATGTTACCCACTATAAGGTCATAGTAATAAGTATTTTGTTTTTGCATGCTTTCATCAATGTGGTGCGAGAATTTAGCGATATCGGATGGAGGCTTTTCAAATTCGATAAACCATTCGTGATAAGGGAGTTCATCTTGAGTAGGTGTAATTTGAGGTGCAACGGTAAACTCATTCACCAAAGCATCTGTGCTTTCGATTGCAGTTTTGATGGCTTCTTCCACCTCTTTGGCAATTACATGCTCTCCAAAAGCGGAAATAAAATGTTTGATTCTCCCGGATACTACCACTTTATAGGGACTCAAGGAAACAAACCGAACGGTATCTCCCAGGTTATACGCCCAAAGTCCTGCATCTGTGGAAATAATCATGGCATAATCCACTCCAATCTCAACATCGGCAATGGTAAGGCGCTTTGGGTTTTCATCAAAAAAGTCGTCTACCTTTATAAATTCATAGAAGATTCCTGAATTCAATAACAAGAGCATGCCTGTTTCTTTTTGAGAATCTTGATAGGCAAAAAAACCCTCGCTGGCCGGAAAAAGTTCAATACTATCCACATTTCGACCAATTAGGTTTTCAAACTTGGCTCGGTAAGGTTCATAATTGACCCCTCCATAAATAAACAGTTGGAAGTTTTTGAACAAATCACCCACCTTTTTGCCCGACTTAGAACGGAGCTTTTCAAAATACATCTGCACCCATGACGGTATTCCGGCAATAACTGTCATGTTCTCATGTTCAGTCTCCTCTATAATTTTATCCACCTTTGTTTCCCAATCCTCAATACAATTGGTCTCCCAACTGGGAAGTCGGTTCTTTTGCAGATAGTTGGGAACATAATGGGCAGAAATTCCTGAAAGACGGCCTAATTTTATACCTCCCTTTTCCTCAAGCACAGGACTCCCCTGTAAAAAAATCATTCGGCCATCCACAAAGTCAGTGTTTCCTGTTTCATAAATGTAGTTTAGGATGGCATTGCGTGATGCCTCTACCTGATGCTTTATGGACTGTTTAGTGATTGGTATATACTTGACACCGGAAGTCGTACCAGAAGTTTTTGCGAAATAAATAGGCTTTTCGGGCCAAAGTACATCTTTCTGCCCATCAAATATGTTTTTTACATAGTCTTTCAACTGCTCGTAATCCCTCACTGGTACTTTCTTAACGAAATCCTTGTGGGAAGTAATCGTCGAGAAGTCATGATCCTTGCCAAACTTGGTGTTTTTGGCCGACGAAATAAGATGCCGGAAAACCTTTTGTTGGGTCTCCACGGGGTTTTTGACCCATTTAGCCGTTTTTCGCGCTATACGATTGGCAAAGAGCTTTGCACCAAATGTTTTTAACGACATTTAATTGAAATCAATATAATTCAAAGGATTCACAGGTTTTCCCTTTTTCCAAAGTTCAAAATGCAGATGGGGGCCTGTGGTGAGCTCACCGGTATTCCCAATTGAGGCGATGACCTCTCCAGCCTTTACCAAATCGCCCTGTGATTTGCTCAAGGAACCATTGTGCTTATAAACTGAGGTAAGATTATTATCCTGATGCTCTATGATGATTACGTATCCGGTTTCGGAAGTCCATTCCGAAAAGAGGACTGTACCATCCGCAATCGACTTCACTGGAGTATCCTTTGGTGCAACCACGTCAACAGCATAGTGTTTGTTCTCAGGATCATACCCTTGCGATAAAGTTCCATTGATGGGGGAAAACAGCAAGGAGCCCACGTTTTCTATGTTCCTTTCAAAAAGATTGTATTTGTCCTCGAGCTCTACTTCTTCCCGGAGCAGCAAGTCCTCCCGTATAGGTGTAAGGTCTACAGTTGATGGATCCAATTTATACTTTTCAAATAGTGAATCGCGATTGACCTCATTATTTTTAATATCTCCACGAAGAACTAAACGTACATTGTCCAAATACCTATTGGTATAATTTAACACTGTAACTAGGGAATCCGTCCTATAGGTAAGCTCCGTGGCCTGTCTTTTTAGACGTGTTGAAGAATATCCGGGGATGTATTCTCTTAAAGGAGTGAACGCAATAATAAGGGTGGTCAACCCAATCAATACTATAATAAAAAGTGTTCCTGTCACAAAAACATTGAGTCTGTTGAGCTTAAAGGAAATCTTTTCCTCGAAGGTATTTTCATTCAAAATAACCAGCCGATACTTATGCAGCAGCTTTCGCTTTATCTCTTTCCTTTTTTTCTTGTCCCGTGCCATAATGGACAAAGATAACCTTAGATTTTAATTTAAGCTGTTAAGCTTTTTAAAATGCTGAATAGCAGCTATTTTATCCTTTAAGCAATTTGTATTCCTAATTTTCGTTAATGGCCTAGAGCCTTACGGTTCTTTTTAGTACTTTTACTTTTCATTTTAAGGCATTGTTATTATGATTGCTCAAACTATATTTCTTGGTATGCTAGGTCCATGGCAGATAGTACTTATTGTACTGGTCGTTCTTTTGCTTTTTGGAGGCAAAAAGATTCCTGAACTAATGAGAGGTTTGGGTAGTGGTATCAAAGAATTCAAAGATGCTTCCAAGGACGAGGAAAAATTGGAAGAAGGCAAGGAATCTGATTCCTAATTCTAGATTTTTATACTGTATTTTCCTACGCAACAAAGTCCCGTATTTAAAGGGTTTCTCGATAAAGAACCACACATTTGCTGCGTACACGCCATAAATTACCCCTTTCACAACAAAAAATTACAAACGCTACTACCTTATTCTATTTTAGCGTTTGAAACTAACGTCAAGTGCTTGATGCTTGCGTTTACTCATCACCGGATAGTAATTTTGTGCTAACGGAGTGATTATGAGAAGACTTATTATAACGGCATTCTTATTTAGCGTACTTGGGCTACAATCCCAGGAAGTCTCCCTATTGCAGTTCGAGGATGGGAACATGCTCCAAGCTCCAAGCGAAACTACTGCCGCTTCCTTCTCGAAGACTGAATTCATGGCCCAGTTAGATGATCTCAACAACCGTGAACTTACTCGTTTCATCCGCAAAAAGGGCATTACCACTAAGCTTATTAAAAAGGCAGACCAATACTTTGGCAAAATGTGGTACGCTGAGGCTGCACGTATCTACGATATGGTACTCGAAAAAAGCGAGGCGGAACACTCGTTCGATTTACTTTCTAAAGCCGGAGACTCCCACTATTATAGTGGAAATCTTGAGAAATCATACAAATGGTATCACGAACTCTACGAGACCTTTAAGGACCAAATTACAGAGGAGCGTTTTTTTAAATACGCCCACTCGCTAAAAGGAACCGGTCGTTATCGTAGGGCAGCAAAACTTACCCAATTGTTCCGGCAAAAAAGGGAACAACCTTTAAAAGATCTCCCTAGGGAAAGCATTATATGGACCAAAACTTCCATGGTGAAGATTAAGAACATGGCCATAAATTCAAAATATTCCGATTTTTCACCCATGTTCCACAACGATACTGAAGTTGTTTTTGCCTCTTCATTGGATTCTTCGTTTTTGACAACCCGAAGGTACAGATGGAACAACCAGCCTTACCTAGATCTATATGTGGCCAAAAAAAATGTGGGCGGTGAAGATTTGACCAGTCCGAAAAAGTTCTCCAAAAAAATAAATACAAAATACCACGAAGCCTCAGTGGCATTTTCTCCCGATCAACAAACCATCTATTTTACCCGTAACAATTTCGGAAAACGACTAAAGCGTGGAAAAAATGGCATAAATCACTTGAAGATTTATCGATCTAGAATGGTAGATGGTGAGTGGACCAAGGCGGTGGAGTTGCCTTTTAATAGTGAGAATTTCTCCAACGGACACCCTTCCATCAGTCCCGATGGCAAAAAAATGTATTTTGTCTCCGATCGGCCCGGCGGTTTCGGGCAGACCGATGTATATGTAGTTGACATTCTTAAAAACGGACGGTTTTCCGAACCCAAAAATCTTGGGAGAACCATCAACACCGATAAAAAGGAAATGTTCCCGTACATTACGGAAAATGCGCTCTATTTATCCTCTGACAGGACTATGGGTGTTGGCGGATTGGATATCTATAAATCCGATTATGCGGAAGGTGTCTTCAGCGTGGCCGTGAATTTGGGCGAGCCCATCAATAGCCGAAGGGATGACTTCTCCTATATTATTGATCAAAATGGGGAAAAAGGATATTTCGCTTCCAATAGAAAAGGCGGGAAAGGGGATGACGATATTTATTCCTTTACCTATATTGAAAATCTAAATGCCATTTCCGGGGTTATTTCTGATGAAGTTTCAGGAGAAGCTATTGCCGATGCCTCCATCACTTTATTTGATAAGGACAATGTTAGGGTGGCAGACTTAAAAACAGCTCCTGATGGTAGCTTTGTCTTTAAAGACCTAAAACCAATGTCCGACTACACTTTAAAGACGGAAAAGAAAGGTTACTTTGAAAAGGAAATTCCCATCTCCACTAAAAACAACATCAATATTAATGTTGACCATTCCCTGAGACAATTAGAGGAGATTATTACAGAAGAAAAAGGCGTGCTAAAACTGGAGACTGAGGCCATTTATTTTGATTTTGACCGATTCAATATTAAAAAGCGAGCTTCAGAGGAGCTGGATAAACTCGTTGAGGTAATGAACGAATATCCAGAAATGGTCATCAAAATTGAATCCCATACGGATGCTATTGGTGATAGTGCCTACAACAAATACCTGTCGGATAAACGGGCAAAGTCCACTAGGGACTATATTGTTTCCAAGGGCATAGATGCCTCCAGAATCCAAAGTGCTATCGGGTACGGTGAAGAAAAGCTGCTCAACGATTGTTCCGATGGAGTCCGGTGCTCCCGAGCAAATCATGCACAAAACCGGCGATCCGAATTTATCATCGTCAATATGTAATACAAAAAGCCCCGATTTTGGGGCTTTTTTCTTGACTAAACTTTCGAGTATGCAGTACATCGACATTTCATTCGATATTCTGCTATCCCTACACAGTGTTTTATCGGCAAAAAAATACAGTTTATAGGAGATTCGTTTTTGTAGGGTTTTTCATCATTCATTTTTGGTCTTTCATCCGTTAGTTTTTCCGACCCGCCCATAAAACCGAATCTTTGCTTTGTCTTTAAATCTTAAAAATCTGACTTATGAAAAAATTAGTACTCATTAAAGAAATTTACTTGGAAGGATTCAGAAACTTGGGTCATTTTCTTATCCAAAAATATTTTAAGGTGTTTGCCTGGTTTAGTTTCATCATGTTTTTCATAGTGCTTTACGCATTTGTTTATCGAATTGCAACAGGATTCGCCTTTGATTAAGAATTCCTTTTTTTAAGCATTTAGAGAACAAAAAAGCCCAGTATGTTGGGAGACACTGGGCTTTTCTGCTCTAATCTTTATTTGCTCTCAAGAACCCTGATTGAACTTCACGGTTTTCAGTATAGCCTCAAGTTCGAACATATAATCCCTTTTTTCTTGCGACGGTGCAAAGGTGAATCCCTCTAGCACCAATTTTCTTTTATTTTCTTGATCGTTGATGATGTAGGTTAAAAATGGCCCCGCCATAGGGTATCCATTAATTTCCCATATTCCCCTGGCCTCGGCTGCTTTTTTTCCTCCAATCTGCGCCGGAAATACATGTGGTGCAAAGGCTTTTTCCGTCATCATAAAAGTGCCATCATAAGGACCTGGCACATATTTTTTCCCAATCGAATCTCGCATCCTTACAATGTCATTCACAAAGGTTGAATCGTTAGTAAAACTATCCCACGGCATTTCATAGGCTATGATGTTCATATTGCCTTTGGGAATCTGTATGTCCATCCAAACAAAATTCTTTTCCCGTTTTCCAACCTTATATAGTGATGGTACGTTCAAGCTGATACCAAACTCTTCCTCAAAGGCTTTGTCCTTGGTCAAGGAACGCTGAAAGCGTTTTTGTGCCTCTTCCATTTCCACTTTTTTAAATGCGGCTATCGCCATTCCAGACAGGGAATCCAAGTTTGCTGCAAAGTCGTTATAGGTTTCCCCCTTTACTACGGCAACTTTCTGTGGAGCGGCATACACATTCGTTTTTATGTAGGCCCGCGAGATGGTATCCTCTTCCACGAAAAGCACAGATCTTGAATACGCCGTTGCTCCCTTAAAAACCTGTGGTGGAATCTGTGTAATGGAAAACTTGGGTTCGCCTTGTGGAAGTCCCAATACCGGAGCGGCAAAATGTTCTCTTATTTTGTCCCCGACCGCTCCTTTCCAGAGTTCGGTGTCCATCACCACCATTAATGAATTTATACCTCCAGTGGAGGGGGGAAGAAATCTTTTCTTAGGTCCTGAATTACATGAGAGCAGCACCACAAAAAGTATGGTGAGGCATAGTGTTCCTATTTTTTTCATCTTGCTTTAAATTTACGAAGAACAATCGCACAATTTGAGTTTTGTGCCCGGTTTTAAATTATTACCGCTAAGACCGTTCCATTTTCGTAAATCTTCTATGGTTACCCCTGGATATTTTCTGGAAATCGTCCAAAGTGAATCTCCTTCTTGCACCGTATGAATTTTTGCATCACCCGCTAAAGCTCCGGAAGGCGACTTTTTTGAAGGCTTTGAAGTAGTTGCCGTTTTTGGGATATACGGTTTTCTTGGAAAAATGGTCAATCGCTGCCCTATGCGAAGATTGTTGCTTCGCAATCCATTCCATCTTTTGATTTGGCTAACTCCAACACCATATCGTTCTGCAATCTTTCCTAAATAATCTCCACTTCTTACTTTGTATCGGATTTGGTTTTTGGTCTCCACATATCGGGGCAGGGGTTTTTCCAAAGAATCCAGTTCCTTTTTGGCGTAGGCATAAATGGCCTCCTCATTGTTCACAAACTTGCCAATTTTGGTAATAGGCAACCGCAGAACATAAGTCTTTCCTTTGATTTTAGGTATGATGTTGAGTTTATAGGCCGGGTTCAGCATCTCCAACTCTTCCTTACTAATATCCACTAGTTTGGCAATTTGATCGAACGTGATCATATTCTTTACATGGATGGTATCCGTTTCAAAGTAGGGCCGTTCCGCTTTTTTATATTGCAAGCCATGCTCTTCAGCATACTCAAAAATGTACATCGTCGCCAAAAAAGCAGGTAGGTATCCCGCAGTTTCACGTGGAAGATTTCTTCTGATGTTCCAATAGTTTTTATAGCCGCCCGATCTTCGAATGGCTTTGTTTACGTTCCCCGGTCCTGAATTATAGGCCGCGAGTGCCAGATCCCAGTCATTGAAAATCTCATACAGCTTGGACAAGTATTTACAGGCCGCCTTGGTGGCATAAATGGGGTCATTGCGTTCGTCGACATAACTGCTTACATCGAGTCCGTACATTTTTCCGGTACCGTACATAAATTGCCATAACCCTTTTGCGCCTACCCTAGATCTCGCCCTTGGATTTAAGGCTGATTCAACAATCGCCAAATATTTTATTTCGAGTGGAATGTCATGATTGTCCAATTCCTGTTCAAACAGCGGAAAATAAAATTGGCTTGCCGTCAACATTCGCTGCATCAAATCCTTTTTGCGCACCAAGAAAGATTTGATGACACTTTCCAAAGATGAATTATATGAAATGTTGAAGGGGGTTTTTTCATCCAAAAGGGCCAATCGAGCCTTTAAAGTATCCGTTGGAAGGTCTACAACTTCTAAATTCTCCGCTGCAGGATTCTGGACCTCAAGCAACATTTCACTAAATAGTTGTGCGCTTTCGTGAAGTTCCCGTAGCCAAAGGCTGTCATATTTCCGAGCTTCCTCCAAATCCTGTAAATGAACTTTATCGGATAAACTCAAAACCTCCCCAGCAACTTGGCCATCGATGGAGTTTTGTTCAGCCTTTAGGTTCAGTGGCTGCACTTGATTTGTGGCGGAAGAGTCGTTCTCTTCAGAGGGAATCAAAACTTCAGTTGAGTTTGCCTGTTTGGAAGTAATAGAGTCCTTTTCCTGTGCAAACAAGAAGGTCGAAAATAGCAGTGCTGCCCAGACAGCTGTCTTACATTTTTGGTTCATTTGGACGAGGTTTGGTTTTTGGGGCAAACGAAAATGGTGTTTTTTTCCGAAAAAATAAAGTGTTCGGCCAAAAACATCTATGTTTGGGACTTCGCCTATGAATTCATAACGTGAAGGTTACCCCAATATTGCTGCAATTCCGGGTAATGTTTTTCCCTCTAAGCTTTCAAGCATTGCACCCCCTCCGGTAGACACATAACTGACCTTATCCTCGAACCCGAATTGTTTCACAGCGGCCACGGAATCCCCTCCGCCGACCAACGAAAATGCTCCGTTTTGTGTTGCCTCATCAATAAAGTTTCCAACCGCAATGGTGCCCTTTGCAAAACTTTCCATTTCAAAAACACCAACAGGCCCGTTCCATAAAATTGTTTTGGATTCTAGAATCACTTTTTTGAAGTTTTCCAAGGTCTGAGGTCCGGCATCGAGTCCTTGCCATCCGTCTGGAATTTCATTCACATCCACAAATTGGGTGCTGGCATCATTTTCAAAAGCATCTGCTGCCAAAACATCTACCGGTAAATGAACCTTTACCCCCTTTGCATCGGCTTGCTTGAGAATGTCCAACGCCAAATCCATCTTGTCATCCTCGCAAATGGAATCCCCAACCTGACCTCCTTGTGCCTTTACAAAAGTGTAGGTCATTCCACCACCAATGATAAGGTTGTCGACCTTATCCAAAATGTTCTCAATAATGGTGATTTTGGAGGAAACCTTGGCACCTCCCAAAATTGCAGTAACAGGTTTTTCGCCGGTTTGCATTACCTTTTCAATTGCCTTGATTTCCTTTGCCAATAAATACCCAAAGCATTTGTTTTCAGAAAAGAACTGTGCAACAATCGTTGTAGAGGCATGTGCCCTATGCGCCGTTCCAAAAGCATCGTTCACATAAATGTCGCCATGTTTGGAAAGTGCCTGAGCAAAGGCTTCGTCCCCCATTTCCTCTTCAGCATGAAACCGAAGGTTTTCCAGCAACAATACCTCCCCGCTTTGAAGATTGGCAACCGCCGCATCCGCTTCCTCACCAACACAGTTGTCCACAAATTTAATCTGTACTCCGATGATTTCAGAGACCTTATCACAAATATGGGAAAGCGACATATCTGGATTCACCTTTCCCTTTGGCCTTCCAAGGTGACTCATCAAGATGGCCGAACCTCCGTCCTCCAAAACTTTGAGGATTGTAGGGGTTGCAGCATCAATTCGGCTGGTATCCGTGACGTTGAATTCTCCGTCCAATGGCACATTGAAATCAACACGGATCAATGCTTTTTTATCTTCAAAATTAAAATCGTCTATGGTCTTCATTGCTTTCGGTTTATGGCGAGTCCAAATGTAAAGATTTCCTGCCTTCCCCATCGGTGACAATCCTCATATTTTTTAGATTTTCAACAAAAAAAGTGGTTCCCGTTCCAGAACCTAAAAAATGTATCTTTGGCACATGCTGTTCCGAGATGTTTTGGGGTTACATCACATCAAAAATCATTTGGTTTCCACAGCGGATTCCGGGAGGGTGGCCCATGCCCAATTGTTTGTTGGGCCAGAAGGTTGTGGCACCTTGTCCATGGCCATAGCTTATGCACAGTATTTGTTGTGTAACAACTCCAACGGTGAGAACGTGGGGGACAATGTGGTCTGTAATTCCAAATGTAATTCACTCACCCACCCTGATCTACATTTTGCTTTTCCAGTTTCCAATTCCGATAAGGTAAAATCCCATGCTGTAAGTAACAATTACCTTGAGGAGTGGCGGCAATTTGTAAAAGAGCAGCCTTACGGAAACCTTTTTGACTGGTATCGCTTGATCGGAATTGAAAAGAAACAAGGACATATCGGAGTCGATGAGGCCCAGGATATTGTGAAAAAGCTTTCGTTGAAATCGTATGAGGGCGGATACAAAATCCTGGTTGTTTGGATGGCCGAAAAAATGAACATTTCTGCTGCCAACAAGTTATTGAAGTTGATTGAGGAACCTCCCGAAAAAACAGTTTTGCTCTTAATTGCGGAAGACGAGGAACAAATTATCAATACCATTCGATCTCGATGCCAGATCCTACATTTTCCTCCGCTGCCCGAAGAAGAAATCGCAAAAGCGCTTCAGGATCGGAGTGTTTCCGAAAGTGAAGCCAATGCAATTGCCCACGAAGCCAATGGCAATTTCAACAAGGCCCTTGATCTGGTCAATAAGGATTCGGAGGACTTGGTTTTTGAGCGATGGTTTGTGCAATGGGTGCGGAGCGCTTTTAAAGCAAAGGGAAACAAGGGTGCCATACAGGAACTTATTCTTTGGAGCGATGAAATCGCCAAAACCGGGAGGGAGGTTCAAAAGCAATTTTTAAACTATTGCCTTACCACTATGCGACAAGCTTTGCTCCTGAATTATAAAGCGGACGAGCTCGTATTTTTAAAAATCCATGTGGAAGGTTTCGACCTGAACAAGTTTGCTCCCTTCGTGCATGAAAACAACATCTTGGATATCGTGGCCGAACTGGAAAAGGCCATTTTTCACGTGGAACGGAACGGCAATTCAAAGTTGATCTTTACTGATCTTTCCATAAAACTTACTAGGCTATTGCATACTAAGGCTGCCTAGATTTTACCATTTACAACAAGTCATAAAAAAACCCATTCTAATGAATGGGCTCTTTCAATATACCTATTGAGTAGGAATTATTTCTTGTACTTGTCGTTTAAGATTTTCAATACGGCGTCAGTTAGGTTTTGGGCATCCTCGCCATAAAGCACGGCACCACCATCACCGCCACCTAAGATGTATGTGAATCCATTGGCCTTTCCATACGCCTTGATTTCCTTTTTTACCTTGCTTACCAAAGAGTCCATTTCGGTTTGGCTTGTCTGTTGCAGTTGTTGCTCTTCCTGCTGTAACTGCTGCCCCACAAATTGACCGCGTTGTTGCAGTAACGCATATTCTTCTTGAGCACTTTTCTGTGACATCTTCTGTGCCTTAGCTTGGAATTCCTGTAGCTCCAGTTGAAAAGCTTGTGACATGCTGTCCCTTTTTTTGGTCAAGGCGTCCACCTTTATTTTGAATTTGGCCTCTACATCAATTTTCTCCTGGTATCCATCCATCAGCTTTACATTGTCCACATAACCGATCTTATTTTGCTGACATGCCATTGTGGTCAATACGATAATACCTACTATAAATCTTTTCATGTTTCGTGTTTAAGGATGCGCAAAAATAGAAAAGCTTTTTGAATGACCTTATTAAGGCTTTGTGAATTCGTGGCCGATGGTAAAATTGCGGCTATAGGAATTCCTTATGAAAAACTTCCGCGCTATTACATTGTTTTATTTTATCGGCTTTCTAATTTGAACCCAAACAAGGTTTTTCCATTTCTAAAGGCTAGCCAGAGTAGTTACTTAAGAAAGTTCGGGAAAACGGCTAAAAACAGCTAATTCTTCTTTTTGATGATATAAATGAGTGATGAATACTCTTTGGAAGACCACGCACGGATATTCGACCAAAGCCCTACAAGAAAAGCGTTGATCAGCTGCAGACGATTGCCCTTGTATTTTTCCGAAAGCATCGCTACGTAGAAGGAATCGAAAATCATGGGACGAATGGAAACAACCTCCATTTCATGTCGATCAAAAATCTTTTTTATTGCAGTTTTTGAAAAATGCCATAAATGTCTCGGTGCATCATAGCCCGCCCAAAAAGATCCGTAGTGTTTTGCGTCGTAGGATTTAAAGTTGGGCACTGCCACAACCACAATTCCGTTTTCCTTTAGTAAGTTGTTTATTTGATTTAACTGCTCGTTCAAATTGGGCAAGTGTTCCAAAACATGCAAGAGCGTGATTACATCAAATTTTTGATTGGCTACCCCAGCATAATCACTTTGCAATTGGATTCCTTTTCTAGCTGCATTCGTTCTTGCCCTTTCATTGGGCTCAATACCAGCTACCTCAAATCCGTCTGATTTCGCTTGGATCAAAAAATCACCTGTTCCCGCTCCAATATCCAGAAGATTTTTGCTCTTATCTATCTGATTTTCAATTAGTTGAGTTTTTTTTCTAAGACTGTACCGCTTTATGTATTGATAAAGTTTATCTGTGAAGGAGCTTCTGGAATCGGTATGGGAAATATAAGCTTCACTCTCATAATAACGCTCCAAATTTTGCGGCTGCGGATGTGTAACCAACATGTCCAACGCAGCATCCAAATGTAGCTCGAAAGACTCGCCTGTGACTGAAAAATCTTTAGTCTTTAAATACAACCTCATTGTAATTATGAGTGGATAGGTACTCGGTTTTCATTTCTCGAAGATACGTTAAAACCGAATCCCTGGAAACCGAATTTTCGTGTAGACAGTCCTTTTCAGTTTTACTAAAAACTTCTATGGCAATATACCAATTTCCAATTCTTGAAGTATGTACTTCTTCAAGTATCGGATCCATGTCGGCTGCTTGACTTAAGATTCCATCGACAACCAATGGTATCAAATTGATGGTTTTCGTTGGGATTTCGACCTCGTAAAATGAAAAGAAAAACTCATCACCATCGATTGCAAACGGTACCTCGACATCTACATAATAGTCGTTCAATTGAAACTTGGTGTTGACATAGTTGTAAAAGTGGTCTTCATCTTTTGGGTCTGGAAAAACGAAAACGGTCTTTTTGGGAAGTGACCGTTTAAATCTTTTTCCTTTGGTCACTTTATAATCATCAATTTTGGGGGCAATTCGAAGAGGTATGCACGCGTTGAATAGCACTAGCAAAATGGAAAGGCTGAGTAGTTTCTTCATGTTTTTGGTTTGATTTCCTTTACGAAATCAAAAACCAAGCCATAAAAACCATTCTTTGTTCCACGTGGAACAAAATTCCATTAACGCCCTAAAAAAACCAATAGCACGCTTACGTCTGAAGGAGAAACACCGCTAATTCGAGATGCCTGGGAAATTGTTGTCGGACGAATAGACTCCAACTTCTCCCTAGCCTCATAAGAAAGTGATTTCAATTTTGAATAATCAAAGTTCTCTGGAATCTTTACATTTTCCAAGCGATGTAATTTGTCCGCATTGTTCTTTTCCTTTTCGATATATCCAGAATACTTTACTTGGATTTCTGCTTGCTCCAAAACCTCAGAATTCAATTGATGCTCCTCAACGAAATTAGAAACCGAATCCAACTGAAGCATATGTTCCATTTTCACTTTGGGTCGGGAAAACACTTTAAAAAGCTTGTCAGACTGTTTTACTGGAGCCGACTCAAGCGTTTCTAAAATTGGGTTTATTTCATCTGGGCTAAAGCTGGTTTTTCGAAAAAAGTTTATAAAGGATGCTGATTTGCTCTGTTTTTCCTCCATTTTCTTCATTCGTTCCTCTTTAGCCAAACCAATCTCAAAGCTTTTAGGTGTAAGTCTCAAATCGGCATTATCCTGTCGCAATAATGTTCTATACTCCGCCCTTGATGTAAACATGCGATACGGTTCCTCCGTTCCCTTTGTAATCAAATCATCAATCAAAACACCGATATAGGCTTCATCCCTTTTCAGTAAAAAGGGTTCCTCTTCATTGATTTTAAGGTGTGCATTTATCCCTGCCATCAATCCCTGCGAAGCAGCTTCTTCGTAACCGGTAGTTCCATTGATTTGACCTGCAAAATACAGGTTGTCCACCAGTTTTGTTTCCAACGTATGCTTCAATTGTGTTGGTGGAAAATAGTCGTACTCGATAGCATAACCGGGTCTAAAAAATTTTACATTTTCAAAACCCTTTACCGAACGAAGTGCTTTGTATTGGATATCCTCAGGAAGGGATGTGGAAAACCCATTTACGTAAACCTCTACAGTGTGCCATCCTTCCGGTTCCACAAAAATTTGATGGGAATCCTTATCCGCAAATCGATTGATTTTGTCCTCAATGGAAGGACAATACCTAGGGCCTATACTTTTGATTCTTCCATTGAACATAGGTGAGCGATCAAACCCTTCACGCAACAAATCATGAACCAGTGCACTCGTATGTGTCATATGACAGTCCCTTTGTTCTGCCAAAACCAGAGTATTCAAATAGGAGAATTTCTCAGGCACAACATCCCCGGGTTGGGGAATCATTTTTTCATAATCCAAAGATCTTCCATCCACCCTAGGAGGTGTTCCTGTTTTCATCCTGCCGCTATCAAAACCAAAATCCACCAATTGTTCGGTAATTCCAGTAGCTGCTTTTTCCCCAGCTCTACCCCCTCCAAATTGCTTTTCGCCAATATGGATAAGTCCATTCAAAAAAGTTCCATTGGTAAGGACCACGGCCTTCGATCTGATATCAATCCCGAGCGATGTTCTAACGCCCACAACTTGGTTTCCCTCCACCAACAATCCAGACACCATCTCTTGATAGAAATCCACGTTCGGAGTGTTCTCTAAAGCCAATCTCCACTCCTCAGCAAAACGCATCCGATCATTTTGTGCCCTAGGGCTCCACATTGCAGGCCCTTTTGACTTATTCAACATCTTAAATTGGATGGCAGATTTGTCGGTTATAACTCCACTGTAGCCTCCTAGCGCATCGATTTCTCGAACTATCTGTCCCTTCGCAATTCCTCCCATTGCCGGGTTACAGGACATCTGCCCAATCGTCTGTAGGTTCATGGTAACCAATAGGGTCTTTGAACCCATGTTCGCGGCAGCAGCCGTTGCCTCCGCTCCTGCATGGCCTCCACCCACAACAATTACATCATATTCCTTTTCAAACATAGCTAATGTTCCACGTGGAACAATTTAATCTTTTCTTCTTCCTTTTTTCTCATAAGCACACGTTCCTTCTCAGTTTTATCTCCATATCCCATTAGGTGTAGAAGTCCATGGCTCATAACCCTCAACAGCTCCTCATTAAAGTCTACCACATACTCCTTTGCGTTGTCCCTTACTCTTTCCGTAGAGATAAAAACATCACCGGAGACCTTCTTGCCCACGGTGTAATCGAATGTGATAATGTCGGTATAGGTATCGTGATTTAAATACTCCTGATTGAGATTCAACAAGTAATCGTCCGTGCAAAATATATAGTCAATCTGACCTTTGGTATAGCCCTCAGATTCTATTATTCTACTTATCCAATCGGAAAACTTAGTTGTGCTCTTAATTTCATAGTCCGACTTGAAGTGGAAATCAATCATTCTTAAAATAGACCTTTACCTTATTCTCATAATTTTGCCGCAAAGGTAATGCTTGTCTATTTAATATTTCAATGTCGTTCTGATACTCCTTAAGAAGTTCTGGTCTGGTAGTAATAGGGTTTACAAACTTGGTTTCATCAGTTTTACTTTCCCGCTCCTTTTTGCGACCTTGCTTTAACGTAGCGTTCTTAAGTTTCAGTAGTTGATGTTGAATCGTATTCACCTTGTTCATGGTTCGCTTCGTAATACCGTTTTCCAACAGATCGTTCTCAAAATCTTCCATCTGCCTCACAAGTTTTTTTGCCAAGTTCTTATCAGAGTTCTCAATAAAATCCTCTAATTGCTTCTCCAGTTGTTGACGGATCTGTTGTTGTTCCTTATAGATTTCATATATCTCACTCAACTCCATTTCGTCGTTTCCACTTCCTCCTTCGCTGCCCACTTCTTCTTGCCCTTTGCCTCTCTCCTTGCCTTCACCATTCCTGCCCTTACCCTCCTTCTGAGCACCAGACCTTTCGCCATCCTTGCCTTCACCCTGTCCATCTGATTGTTGCTCACCCTGTTTTTCTCCTTGCTTTCCATCACCTTGCATTTTGTCCTGTATGCCCTGTTGACCCTTTATGATGTCCGGCAATTGAAAGTCGGAACTGCCCTGACCCTGACCTTGACCGGCTTGCATATTTTGTTGCATGTTATCCAAAATATCCGCTAGAAAATCTGCCAACGCATTCGTGGCATTCACCACATACTGTTGATATGAGGCTCCCTGAAATATTTGGTTTTCCGCTATGCTCTCCAACGATTTATCAATGTTATAGTACACCTCCGTAATCTGCTCATTGACGAATTCAGACAACTCTGCCCTTCGCAACGACAACGCAAACAAACTATCATCAACATGTTCAAACAGTCGTCTTAATTCTTTCTGGGTTCGAACCGTTTTTGAAAATTGCAAAACGTCTTCGTTCAAATTCTCCACATCCTCGAAAAGTGCCTCTTGCCTAAACGAAAATGTAACCAAATTGTCAAGAATCTGTCTGAGCATTTCAGCATCTTCTGTAATGGATGAGCCTCCTCCTCCCATAGTGGCCTGTTGTAATTTTTTGCTCATCTCCTCCATTTTCTGAGCTGCCGACTTCTGCTTCGCCTGTGCCTTCTTTTTGGACTGTTCCGAGTCTTGATCATTTGACTCATTCCCTTCTTGCTTTTCATTTAATTCCTCCAACGCATCTTGTTGATCTTGCCTTACACCATCCTGTTCATTCGGCTGAACATTCATCTCAAGAGGTTTTTTTAAATCTGCATTATCCTTTCGAAGTTCATCCAGTTGCTCGGACAACTCCTTGAACTCATCATTCAACTGATTTTGTTCCTCAGCATTGTTTTCCTCATTCTCCTTTTCCGACAGCTCCTTTTGTTTACTTGACAGCTCTTCCAAATCCCGTGAAAGTTGGGCCATCTTTTCATTTACATAATATCGCTTTGTCAACTCCAACAACTGCTCCAAGTTTCGGGCGCCGGAGCTCTGTTTTTTGGCAAGTTCCTCCAATTTTTCTTTAAGTTCTACCTTATCAATTTTGTCCGCCAGTTTCTTAAGTTCCTCGAGCAATTTTTCATTTTTCTTCGCTTCCAACTCCTGCCGTTCCAATCGCTCTTGCAACAACTTTTTCATTTCATCAGAAGAAGCATTCTTCTCCAGACTTTCCTTCAGCTCCCTACTGAACTTTTGCATCAACTCTTCCTGCTGTTCCTGCTTATTAATGAAATCCCTTATTTCACTCTTATCCTCAAAATCCATCCCCTTTTCCTCCCGCTGTTTGGTGTTGATTTTAGAAAGTCTTTCCTTTTGCTCCTTATACAGCTCAACCGTCTTGTCCAATCTGTTTAATAATGAATTCTGAAAATCTAACTCCTTGTTTTTCAGCTGTTTATCGTCTAAAATTTGAGTATCGAACACCCTACTGCGTACAATCTTACCTCCTCGGAGTCCATCATTATCCACAATTTCAAAATACAGCTTATAGCCCCTACCTTCCTCCAAGGAAAAACCAGAAGGAAAGGTATAGTAGAATTGATGCACATTGCTTCGCGGAGACTCCAGAACAATCCTTTGTACGTCTTGATTATCATCCAATGGATAACATACCGCCCTTACTTGATTCACCATATGGTCATCCGCTGCTTGTCCGATGTAAAAGGATTGGTTCGGATTGAGTGAGTCCAAAACCTGCTCAACTTTCACTGTCGGATATGCATCCTTAACAACTTCAAGACGATACCCCAGTCGTTCAAAATCATTTGCATATGCATTGGACGTACTTAATTCATAATCCAAATCTGCACGTATGCTTTCAGCATGATCAAAAGTCTTTGCCTTCCTATTAAACTTAATCGTTGTATCCTTCTTGACCATTTTGATTTCATCCACATGATTTCCAACAATCTCCCAAACGATTCGAGTCCCCTCCGGAACAACGGCATTCCCCGTGCCTGAAATCGTCTCAGATTGTCGCCTTAGATAGTTTGGAAAATCCAGGGTCATAGTAAACCCGACCAAAACAGGGGTGTTAAAACTTTGAATTGAATAACTTCTGGAATCCCATCCATTGGCCGTAAAATAGAAGTCACTCTCCTGCACAGGTGGTTCGAACGTATAGCTATGGACGCCACCCACATTCTTTAACAGCAACTCTTCACCATCAATCATTAAATACACATTCTCGGGTTGTACTTCACCGTGGGTTTCGACCCTAATGGTCAACGACTCATTGTCCAAAACCTCCAGACTTTCGTTAAGCAATTGAAATGAAAATGGAGCTGGTTTCTCAAAAGCCACATCGTAATTAACCACCCTATTATATGAATTGAAGAAATCAACAATATTTCCAGAAATCCAAATGAAGCCAATTATTAATAAGGGGATCAGTGCATATTTGACATAGGTATAGCTCTCTTTAAAATCAATAGCTTTTGTAAAAGGAACATCGCCAAGTTTTTTGCTTCGTTGTTCGATACTGGCCAACAACAGTTCCGATGCTCTTGAATTTTCAGCGAGCTCCAACAAATTGTACAACTTATCGTTCACCTTCGGAAAATGTTTTCCAATAAGCAAAGCGGCGCGCTTGTTTGACAAACCCTCACGAATCTTGAGTATATAAAATATCGGCACTGCAATGAACCGATAAAGCAGGAAAAGCTCCACTGCCAGAAACACCAAGAAAAGTATCAGCCTTCCTGTTTGGTCCAACCAAAGCAAATACTCGAGCCCCATAATGGCGAGAAAAAACAGTAGGCCAATGGCAAAAAACAGCAATGTACCGCGAATCAGTACCTTGGTATAGTACTTTCTGCTAAACGCCTCCAGCTTGCTGAGAATCCGATCGAAACTGCCCAAAATCAACTATATTTATTACCAAGATACCTGTTAGCAGGCAATAGTTCTTAAAACTTTTTGTTAAAAACTTAGCTATGAAAGATTTAAAGTACCTAGCCTCCATGACCATCCCACTTGCTGCGGTCATCAGCATTTACTTCAAAGGCTATTGGAGCTTTTTTACTCCTTTCTATGCTTTTTTCATCATTCCTATTCTGGAATTGATTCTTCCACAGGATGCTTCAAACCTTTCAGAAGAAGAACACTCTGCAAAAGCTAAAAGCCAATTTTTTGATTGGATGCTCTATTTAAATATTCCTATTGTCTTTGGTTTTCTTGGCTACGCACTCTGGGATATTTCAAATCACCCCTACGAACTCTACGAACTTATTGGGCTCATGTTTTCGGTTGGAATCATTCTTGGGGTCAACGGAATAAACGTAGGACACGAGCTTGGCCATCGGCAAGCCGCTTTTGAGCGTCATTTGGGCAAACTGTTACTGCTTCCTTCGCTATATATGCACTTTTATATTGAGCACAATTTTGGGCACCATGCGCATGCCGCAACTAAGGAGGATCCCGCTACGGCCAAATACAACCAGTCTGTGTACTCCTTTTGGTTCACATCGGTAATTCGACAGTACATCAGTGCTTGGAAGATTCAAAACAAGCTTTTAAAAAAGAATCAGAAAGGCTTTTTCAATATTAAAAATGATATGTTCTGGTATCTTATTTTCCAAATCGCCTATTTGGTTTTGATATTTTTTGTTTTTGGCCCACTTGGATTTTGGTTCGGTCTGGGAGCGGGAATTGTAGGCTTCTTGCTGCTTGAAACCGTAAACTATATTGAGCATTACGGGCTGCTTCGAAAAAAGCTCCCTTCGGGAAGATACGAGCGCGTTCGGGAAAGTCATTCCTGGAACAGCAACCATGTTATAGGCAGAATTGTACTCTATGAGCTCACACGTCATAGTGATCATCATTATAAATCTGCCAAAAAGTATCAGCTTTTGGATTACCACAATACCTCGCCCCAAATGCCTTATGGCTATCCCACATCCATGGTGCTTTCTTTTTTACCTCCACTTTGGTTCAGTATCATGAATCCAAGAATTCCCGCTGAAATGAAGCCAATCTAAAACCTCCTCTTTTTTGATGACTTGAGGCAATGTATCTTTGCGCCTCAACTTGGTATCACATGAATCAGAAAGTAAGGGTTCGTTTTGCGCCCAGTCCTACGGGGCCACTTCATATAGGAGGTGTCCGTACAGCGCTCTTCAACTATCTATTTGCCAAAAAACATGGTGGGGATTTTATACTCCGCATTGAGGACACCGATCAAAACCGGTATGTGGAAGGTGCCGAAGCTTATATTATTGAAGCGCTCAACTGGTGCGGAATTCCCTATGACGAAGGTGTGGGTAAAGATTGCGGATTTGGGCCTTATCGCCAAAGCGAACGCAAGCATCTCTACAAGGATTATGCGCTTAAGCTCATTGAGGAAGGAAAAGCTTATTACGCTTTTGATACCACGGAACGTCTCGATTTCCATAGAAAAGATCATGAAGCCAAAGGAAAAACTTTCATTTACAATTGGCATAATCGACTGAAGCTTACCAACTCGTTGTCGCTTTCGGAAGAGGAAGTCCAAGCAAAATTGGATGCGGATGAGGATTATGTTATCCGATTTAAGTCACCTCAAGACGAGGAATTGATTTTAAAAGATATTGTTCGAGGAGAAATCAAAATTGACACCAATATTTTAGACGATAAGATTCTTTTTAAAAGTGATGGCATGCCCACATATCACTTGGCCAACATTGTGGATGATCATCTTATGGAAATTACCCATGTAATCCGTGGTGAGGAATGGCTGCCTTCTTTGGCTTTGCACCAATTGCTTTACAATGCTTTCGGATGGAAGGCTCCAGAATTTGCACACCTCCCCTTAATCATGAAGCCAGTGGGAAAAGGAAAGTTGAGCAAAAGGGATGGCGAAAAAGGTGGATTCCCCATTTTTCCATTGTCCTGGAATGAATCCATAGGGTATCGCGAAGCAGGTTATTTTCCAGAAGCCGTTGTGAACTTCTTGGCTTTGTTGGGCTGGAATCCTGGTACGGAAAAAGAACTCTTCTCTTTGGAGGAACTGGTATCTGCCTTTAGTTTGGAACGTGTCAATAAATCCGGCGCGCGTTTTAATCCCGAAAAAACACGGTGGTATAACCAGCAATGGCTTCAATCTAAAGAAAATAAGGAACTGGCCGATTCCTTTTCAACTATCCTTTCAGAAAAAAACATCGATTCGTCCCATCTGACCAAAAATTACATAGAAAAAGTGGTTGGACTCATCAAAGAACGTGCGACTTTTGTGTCGGATTTCTGGGAATTGGGCAGTTACTTTTTTCAAGCGCCTTCATCCTATAACGAAAAGGCAGTAAAAAAGCAATGGAAGGAGAGTACGCCCCAATTGATGCAATCGGTATCCGAAATACTTGAGGCCTGTGGCGATTTTACCTCTTCCGCAATTGAGAATGATGTTAAATCATGGATAACTAAAAGTGAACTTTCCTTCGGAAAAGTTATGGGGCCCTTGCGCTTAATCATTGTTGGCGATTTAAAAGGTCCGCATCTCTTCGACATTTTAGAGTCCATTGGGAGGGAAGAATCCATATCACGAATTCAAAATGCACTAAAACAGCTTCCGAGTTGATGAATATGTAACAAAACTTGATGGTTGGCTACTTATATCATAGGGAGTTTCGTAATTTCCTGTTCTAATTATAAACTGTATCACTATGGGCAATTTTCTTATAATACCAATCATTTTTTTCGGACTGATTATCCTCATCTCCTCCTTTTTTGTAGTAAAACAACAAACCGCCGTCGTCATTGAGCGTTTTGGTCGATTCCAGAGCATTCGCAACTCGGGACTTCAAATGAAAATCCCGTTGGTGGATCGTATTGCAGGCCGATTAAGTCTGAAAATCCAGCAATTGGATGTCATCGTCGAAACCAAAACTTTGGATGATGTTTTTGTAAAAATCAAGGTTTCTGTCCAATACGTTGTGATACGTAGCAAGGTCTATGATGCCTTTTATAAATTAGAATATCCCCATGATCAGATTACATCTTTCGTGTTTGATGTGGTGCGTGCCGAAGTTCCTAAAATGAAATTGGATGATGTCTTCGTAAAAAAGGATGACATCGCTATCGCTGTTAAGCGGGAACTGCAGGAGTACATGTCGGAATATGGTTATGATATCATTAAGACGCTTGTAACCGATATCGATCCCGATGCTCAAGTGAAAGCAGCGATGAATCGTATCAATGCCTCAGAACGGGAAAAGATTGCTGCGCAATTTGAAGGTGATGCCGCCAGAATCCTAATTGTGGAAAAAGCAAAGGCCGAAGCGGAAAGTAAGCGATTGCAAGGTCAGGGCATTGCTGATCAACGCCGGGAAATTGCAAGAGGCTTGGAGGAATCCGTTGAGGTTTTGAACAAAGTGGGTATAAACTCACAGGAGGCTTCTGCATTGATCGTGGTTACCCAACACTATGATACTTTGCAATCCATCGGAGAGGAAACAAACACCAACCTAATCTTATTGCCAAATTCTCCACAAGCGGGCAGTGATATGTTAAATGACATGGTTGCCTCGTTTACAGCGAGCAACATGATTGGGGAACAAATGAAAAAAGCAAATCCCAAAAAAGACTCATAATTGAGTCCAAGAATAAACAAAAGAGACTTACTAAAAGTACCGTCTTGTCAGTTCGAGCGCAGTCGAGAACTTCATAAAATGCAGAATGTCTAATACATCTCGACTGCGCTCGATGTGACATTTGCTTTTTTTATTTTTTAGATAGCTTTTTTGTGCTCTTATCCTTAAAATTCAATTTAAAGGCTGCTGCTGAAAGATCTTCTGACAAAATATACCATTGGGTTCATAAGAAAAGATCTGCCTCTAAAAGTGCTAGAATAAGCCCATTAATATAGGCAAAACCAATGGTTTCGGGCAACAGCATAAGCAGTGCTTATATTAAGGCTTCTGGTCTAATTTGGCCCAAGTATCCCTCAAAGTGACAGTTCGATTAAAAACGAGTTCTCCGGGTTTTGAATCGGTGTCAACATTAAAGTAGCCCAACCGCTGAAATTGAAATCTATCACCCACTTGTGCATCCTTTAAGCTCGGTTCCAAATATCCTGTCACCTTGTGTAAAGAATCCGGATTAACAAATTCCATGAAATCCTTATCCTTATGTGCATCAGGAGTCGCATCAGTAAACAAACGATCATAGAGTCGTACCTCGGCCGTAATAGCATGCGGTATGGAAACCCAATGCAGTGTGCCCTTAACCTTCCGCAAACTTTCCTCAGTGCCACTTCCACTTTTGCTCTTTGGGTCGTAAGTGCATTGCACCTCGATGACATTTCCTTCGACATCCTTGGTACAGCTTTCCGCTTTTATGATGTATCCATTTTTCAGTCGCACTTCACCTCCTAACTTCAGTCGGAAAAACTTCCTGTTGGCCTCTTCCCTAAAATCCTCTTGTTCAATATAGAGTTCCCTGGAAAAAGGGATTTTTCGGCTGCCTGCGCTTTCATCTTCGGGATTGTTCTCCGCATCCAACCATTCTTCTTTTCCTTCCTCGTAATTTGCAATCACCAACTTCAACGGATTGAGAACAGCCATAACCCTTGGAGTAATTTTGTTCAAATGCTCCCTTACATGAAACTCCAACAACGACACATCGACAACGTTATCCCGCTTTGCGATACCTATCGTCTCTGCAAAATTACGAATGGACTCTGGCGTATATCCTCTTCTGCGCAATCCAGAAATGGTTGGCATTCTGGGATCATCCCACCCATTTACTACCCCACTTTCCACCAATTGCAGCAACTTACGTTTACTCACCACGGTGTGACTAAGATTTCTCCTTGCAAATTCTCGTTGTTTTGGACGAAGTTTAGCTGAATCTACCAATTGGTCTAAAAACCAATCATAAAGTTCTCTGTGGGGAAGAAACTCTAGGGTGCACAAAGAATGGGAAACCTGTTCGATGTAATCGCTCTCCCCATGTGTCCAGTCGTACAACGGATAAATACACCAATCGGTATTTGTGCGGTGATGCGCTTTGTGCAATACCCGGTACATTACAGGATCCCGCATCAACATATTGGCGGAGGCCATATCAATCTTAGCTCGCAATACGTGCTCACCTTCCTTAAAATCCCCATTTTTCATCCCTTCAAAAAGCCGAAGGTTTTCCTCAACAGAGCGATCTCGGCATGGACTTGCACTTCCCGGTTCGGTGGGTGTGCCCTTTTGAGCTGCAATTTCTTCCGAAGTCTGACTATCAACATAAGCCTTTCCTTGTTTGATCAATTCCACTGCCCAATCGTACAGCTGTCCAAAATAATCAGAAGCATAACGTTCGGTATCCCATTCATAACCCAGCCAGGCCACATCCCGTTTTATAGCCTCTACATACTCTTTTTCCTCTTTTGCGGGATTTGTATCGTCAAATCGAAGATTTACAGGGGCATCATATCTGAGTCCCAGCCCAAAATTCAAACAAATAGAACTGGCATGACCGATATGCAGATAGCCGTTCGGTTCTGGAGGAAAACGGAAACGGAGGTCTTCCCTACCATACCCGCTTTCCAAATCGTCCTCAATGATATGCTCTATAAAGTTCAGTGATCGCTCTTCTTCACCCATAACCCAAAATTGAAGCGCAAATGTAGTGAAATCCAGTGTTTATAACCATCCATACATCGATAGTGTATACAAAGAAAGCCATTTCACAACACTTTTATCGGCACCTACAACAATATCTTTCCATTGGTCGAAAATAAAATCATATTTGTTATTGGAATATTATATGAAATAGTGGCGTCTGAAAGCGCCATGAAGAACTGAACAAAAGTTAAGGGGCACAACTTAGGCGGCATCGCCATAACCTCTTAAAACTAACGCTGATGGAGAAAACTAGTTCATATAATATCGCCCTGGTGGTTGCTTTGGCTTTTATGTTACTTCTGGCAAACACCTTGTCTGCACAGGTACTCAACAAGCCCGAACCTGCCGATAATCCGAATCTGCCTGGTAATTCTGCTTGGACCGCAGCCTGTGCCTCTGATAGTTTTAACGAATACTTTGTCAACTTCACGTGGAACCCACCATTGGTGGATGCAGCGAACAACGAATTTGTGCTGGAGCTTTCCGATTCCAATGGAAATTTTGGTGCACCAAGGGAATTGGCCCGTGTCAGTGACAAAAACACCGAATTCGACTTCGAGTTCGAATTTGCCGTCCCAACAGATGTACGAGGGGAAAATTACAGAATGCGAGTACGAAGTACCGATCCAGTAAAAACCAGCCCACCATCTGATCCATATCCCATGCATTACGTGGACTACAGCTCTCCTTTGCTGATTAGTGAGGATGGCAATGGAACCATTCCTCCTGGAGGGCTTATCCAGCTTTGTGGCGGAGGTTCGGTAACACTTGCTCCCCATAACATCCCGAATGCCGATACCTACCAATACAACTGGTATAGAAGTGGGACACTGCTTTCTGAAAAAAGTGAAACCCTCACTGCTTCCACTCCCGGAATGTATTACGTAGAGCTTGATTATGGTTCTGTATGTTCCGGTTCGGCGAATACACTTTCCAATACTATCGAAATAAGCAACGGTAGTACTTTGGGTGTAACCATCAGCGGTTCAAGCGATATTGATTTGTGCCCTGGAGATACACATTCACTCGAAGCCAGTAATAGCGGTATGGGACTCAACTATACTTGGTACAAGGACGGAGCTGTGATATCAGGGCCAACACTGGAAGGCTACACACTCAATGTAAATACAGGCGTTAGCGGATTTGAAGGCAATTATGAAGTAGAAGTTGAAAGTGCTTCCGTTTGTTTGGAACGTTCTTCTTCCGTTACCGTACGTAATCTCGGTGATTTTACTGTTACCCGACAAAACGAGGCTGATATTGTCCTTTTACCTGAACAGACCAAAACACTTTCCGTTACTACTACTGCAACTTCTCCATCATATCAGTGGTACAAGGATGGTGCTCCATTGGTAGGTGAGACCAACAGCTCGTTGGAAATTGACCAAACCGGAGTCTATTTTGCAAGGGTAACAGCCAGCGGCGGCAGTTGTTCTGGTGCTCCTATTGATTCTGAAAGTACAACCGTAGTATCCCCAGATTCCTTTGAATTCGTAATTGCCTATGTTGGTTCTTACACCTCTTGCCAGAGTTCTGATGCGACCTTAAATCTTTCAGTGATCAATGCCGTAAGCAATTCTGGGGCAAGAACAGATGTCACAGCAGATTTGCAGTCGTCTTTTGCCTATCAATGGATGCATAATGGAAGCGCTGTCAGCGGAGAAACTTCCAAAACCATTACGGTATCGGATTTTGAAGATAATGGTGAATATATGTTGGAAGGAGTTCTAGATAGTTTCAATGCCACATCCAATGACCTCGCTGTTACTTTGCCTACCAATTTGTCACTTTCCATTTCTGCCAATGGAACAGTATTATGTGAAGGTGCAGATGCAATTGTTTTTAACAGCTCTGAAAGTCTGGGCGATGAAACCTTTGAGTGGTTGAGAAACGGGGTAGTGGTAGACACAGCTTCCGAGGAATTCTCGCCAACTGAAATCGGCACCTATCAATTGATTATTCGAACGCATGACTGTCCCGTGACCTCCAATGAGGTGGAAGTCCGTGCCTTTGATGAATCCCTATTGGTATTAGATCATCCAGAAGAATTGATCATCATCGAGGGTGAAACGGAAACCGTTACGGCCAGCGGTGCCGAATCATACCAGTGGTTTGACTCAAACAATACCTTGTTGGGTAGTTTAGATTCTTTCGATTTCCAATTGGAAGGAGAATATCTATTGGTGGCAAATTTCGGTAACTGTACCATAAATAGGGTTATTACAGTGACCTACAGAGACACTTTTGCCATTCCTAACGTAATAACAGCCAATGGTGACGGCATCAATGATTTATGGATACTTCCAAACACTTATTCACGAAATGCGGATGTATTGGTGACCATTTTTGATGAAAGAGGAAAACAAATCTTTAGCCAGACGAATTACGAAAACAACTGGCCACAATCAACAACCATATTCAATAAACGAAACATGATTTTCTACTACAAGGTCACCCGCGGAGGAGAAAGTCTTAAACAAGGAACCATAACGGTCATTAGATAGCCAATGCGTACAAACAAACTTCAACTATTACTAATCATATTTTTGCTTTCTCTTTCTGGATTACGCGGCCAGGAAGAGAATCCCTTTGTGGTATATGACGTACCCTCCCAGAATCTTTTGAAGTTCAATAGGTTCTTGATCAACCCAACATTTTCAACAGTTAGGGAGGACAAGTCCTATGTAAACCTATTTCATAGAAACCAATCGGTATCTTTTGATGACAATAACCAGGTATACTTCCTAAGCTATAGTGGAAGGGTCAGTGACCGCAGCGGTGTCGGACTAAGTCTGTTTACTAATCGAGAAGGCCTTTTCAACAACTTTGGTGTACATGCCAATTATGCCTACGGCATTCGATTAAGCCCAAAAAGTAACTTCACTTTTGGGGCTAATTTTTCATACTACCAAAGTGCATTTAATCAAAACCGAGCCAATGCTCTGGATGATGATCCATTCTTGAATACATTGGAAAGCAGTTCGTTGATCAGCTTTCAGCCTGGGTTCAACATCTCCTATGGGAATTTTGACTTTGGTGCCTTTGCAGAAAACTTATTCGATTACAATCTTAAAAACAGTGAATCCGTTACGGATTTCAACGAAAAGACCTATTCCGGACACCTACAATATACCCATCAGTTTAAAAATGCAGCTGGCATCTTGGAACAAGGGCGTTTAATGCCTCTTGCCCGAGTGCGAAAAGTCGGTGAGGATAATCTGGTTCTGGGTGGTAACCTCATCTTGGATCTTCCAAAACTAGGGTGGGTACAGGCCGGATATGATGATTTTTATGGTGCTTCAGCTGGATTGGGATTCAATTTGAACAAAAACCTTTCCATCGGGTACACGGTCGAAAAAGGATTGACGAGCAACTTTGAAAACTTCGGGGTAAGTCATGAGGTTTCTTTGGCCTACTCCTTTACACCAAACCTAACAGAGGATAGGGTAATGCTAGAAAAGGAAAATGAGGCTTTAGTACAGAACGATTCCGTTCCCCAGGAAAATCTGACCCTCACCGAAAAAGATTTTGAAATAGCAAGATTGAAAGAAAAGTTGGCTCAAAACGATGCCATTTTGGACGAGTTGTTAATGCGACAGGATTCCATTGAGAACGCACGTCGAAGTGACCTTGAAAGGCGCTTTGAAACCGTGATGAAAATGGTTCGTCGCGAAACCAAAGGAGAAATGCCTCAACTGGAAGAAAAGGCCAAAGAGGTCTATTTCGCTAACATCGACAGTATTGACATTATCTCGAAGCGCCCCATGCAACCCCTATCCAATCATGGACTTTCGAACACAACAGCTGCCAAGAAAGTTATTCGTTTGACGGACTCCAAATCCTCCGGGCTTGCGAACAATACCTCAATCAGAAGAGACAAAACAACCCGCTATTCCAAACGAACAAGAGGTCGATTCAAATCCTATGACATTCCAAATGTCGAAAGTGGACACTATCTGATTGCAAACGTATTTAGAAACCCAAGTAACGTAGACGCCTTTATGGAGAAACTGGAAGCCCAGGGCATCGATGGAGGCTATTTTGAGAATCCCAAGAATGGTCTCAATTATGTCTACCTAAAGGGTTATCGAAACAAAAAAGATGCCTTGGATGCATACCATTCCCAATTGGATGGTAATTATCAAGGCGATGCATGGGTAATGAATGTAAACGGAGTTGATCCATACACTCGATTTGTTGCTGTTGAAAAAACGAGCAAATCGAAGTACGACGACAACATTCTTCAGAAAAACATCAATCCTTCCAAAGGAAATGCTTCCCAAGTATCCTACAAGACCTATAAAGTCAACGGATTGGGAGAAGGTTTCTACATCATTGCCAATGTTTTTGAAAAAGCTTCAAATGCAAAAAGGTTCGTAAAAGAGCTGAATGCCAAAGGACTAAATGCGAGCTATTTTATAAATCCAGAAAACAACTACAGGTACGTGTACCTGAAAAAACACCAAACCTGGACCAATGCGCTCACCTCATACTATTCCAAACTTAATGACTCGTATGATGACGAAATGTGGATCATGCGGGTAAAACCAAACGCCATAAGTTAAGATGACCACCCGTATTTTAAAAGTAGTGCTAGGAATTATTGCCTTTATGGGCTTGGAACATGCTGTTCTGGCCCAGGAAGTGCCGTTTACTCCTCGACTGAGTGTTGGCGGGAATTCCTATATAAACATCAAGGGGGATTACACCTTTTTGTCAAACAGTGTTATGAACAGTGTCTCCAACGGACACGACCCGAACACGCCATACAACGGAAACGGAAGTAACAACAGCCTCCATGTGGAATACGTGGATATTGATTCCGATCCCACAACCTTTAACTCCAGTAGCTCCACGCTTACGCTGCCAACCTGTTCCCAAATTTATTGGGCAGGACTCTATTGGGCCGGTAATTACGATGTGGAACGTGATGGGGACCATAGAAGTAGATACGTTAGTGGATACACAGATGACCCCAATCATTACGATGTAACCCAGGTAAAACTTCGTTTACCTGGAAGTAGCACTTATGTCGACCTACAGGCTGACACTGCCGCGGATCCAGTTGGGGAGGAGGACGATATTATCGTGAATGGATATAACATCCTTCCAAATGACCCCTACGTTTGTTACAAGAACGTTACAAACCTATTGTCATCACTTGCTGATCCTTCGGGAGATTACTTTGTGGCCAATGTAAGGGGTACCAGAGGTGCCACTACCTATGGTTGTGCTGGTTGGACCCTTGTTGTAATTTATGAAAATCCAACATTGCCGGGTAAGTACATTTCTGTTTTTGATGGTTATGAAGGTATTACCACACAATCTGGAAATAGCACTGCAGATATTACGGTTTCAGGATTTAATACAATCCCAGTAGGTCCTGTTAACGCACGTATCGGTGTTAGTACATTAGAAGGGGAGACTTCACTTTCTGGAGATACCTTCGGAATTGTATCCAACAGTAGCTCAACTTTTACTGACATCACCAACGCAGCAAACCCTAGCAACAATTTTTTCAACTCCACCATTACCGAAGATGGCGCCAATGTAACCACACGAAACGTAAACAGCACGAATGCCATTGGTTTCGATTCGGATGTTTTCGATCTGAACAACCCCGGAAACAGTATTATTGATAATGGTGATACTAGTGCCACACTTCGATTGGGAACGAGTGGTGACTGGTTCGCTTCCTTTTTGGTCACTTTCGGAGTAGAAATCATTGAGCCTACCATAGTACTTGAGAAGAGGGTAGAAGATATTGGGGGTAGTGATATTACCGGTCTGGGGGTAAATCTTGGCCAATACTTGGATTATGTTTTATCCTTTGTGAATACTGGAAATGACGACGCTGTCAACTACACCATTCGTGATGTGCTGCCCACCAATGTTACCCTAGATGAAACCACGATTACAGTCCCAACAGGGGTAACTTACGTATACGATTCTACTACCCAAGAGATTACTTTTTCAATTCCCGACAACCTTGTGGAAGAAGGAGATCCGGTTTCCGAAATCCGAATGCGTGTCCGGGTTGCAGAAAACTGTTTTGATTTTGTTGACGCCTGTACCGATATCATTGAAAACTTAGCATACTCCACCTATGAAGGTGTTATCAATACAAACCAAATTAGTGACGACCCCAGTGTATCCGATTTTGATGATTGTGGGTTCACAACTCCTGGTGCCACCAACTTTTTATTGGACGATCTTACAGGATGTAACTATACCCGTACCGTTCTTTTGTGCGGAGGGGAGGTTACGTTGGATGCCGGAGACAATTTTGACTCCTACACCTGGTATCGCGATGAAAATGGGAACGAACAAATCGATGCTGGCGACACTGTAGTCACTGACGGAGATCCCGATGGAGATCCAAGTACCCTTTTGGTGACCGAAGCGGGAACCTTTATCGTGGACAAGCAGGTTGCTGACCCTTGTAAGGACTTTACCGAAATCATGATTGTTGAGCTGTTCGGTACCACACAAGCCAACCCCATAAGCGCCTTGATCAACGATACCACAAATACCGTCGAAGGTGAAGTGGTCATCTGTCCGAACGACGGTAGCGAATTGCCCGAAATCTTTTTGTGCGGTCTAAACGATACAGAACTTATACAGATCAACATCCCCGATGCTGATAGCATTGTTTGGGAACAGCTTGATGAAACAAGTTGTGCCGCTGCCACGCCCGATTGTGCAAATACAGACAATTCCTGTACTTGGAACACTGTGGATACAGGAGGCGATTTCCTGGCCTCCGATGCGGGGCAGTATCGTTTGGTGATCAACTATACAAATGGATGTTTTAGTCGATTCTACTTCAACATCTTCAAAAACCCATTGGATCCCCAGTATACTTCTAGGGATATCATTTGTACTTCTGATGGTAACATTACCGTAACCAATATGCCATTGGATTACGAATACAGACTTATCGACCAGTCCACTGGAAACGTGCTGGTGGCTTACAACTCCAATCCAAGTTTCACCATCACCAACAATGGTGCATACACCGTCGAAATGAGACAGCAAGGAGTTACCGATGGATGTGTGTTCGTACTGGACAACATCGGTATTCTTAATCGTGACTTTCAGGTTGATGTGGACACCAAGGACACCGACTGTAATGGTTTGGGTGAAATCTCCATTTCGGTGCTCAATGTAGAACCCCAATACTATTATGAAATCTCCCAAGGCGGAACTGTTGTCGACACTTTTGGGCCATCAAACGATAACAACTATACTTTCGAAAACTTAAATGATGGTGTTTATGACGTGGATGTTTCCACTGATGATGGCTGTGTTTATACGGAACAAGTCACCATTAACGACGTAACAGATTTGGCCGTTACAGCACTCACCACTAAAAACATTGATTGTACTGACGGTATCATTACCGTTACGGGATCGGGAGGCTTCCCAAATCCTGATTATTTCTATGCTATCTGGAGCTATAATGGTGTTGATCTATATGCTTCTGTTGGAGATATTCCAGGTGGCGCCTATCAAATTGCGAACGACTTTACCTTCACCAATGGTGAAGAAGGTGATTACGAGTTTATCGTAGTCGACGGCAACAACTGTTCCTTTATATCGAACAGTGTTTCCATAGTGGTAGCTCCTTCGGTGGAATATACTACTTCATTTACCGATGAAACTTGCTTCGGGATTGCCGATGGAACCTTTACTGTCAATGTAACCAACTCAAACGGATATAGCTTATCCTACACTTTGACGTATCCTGATACCTCGACTGCGACCAATACATCTGGATCCTTTACCGGTTTGCCTCAAGGAAACTATTCATTGGCCATTACCCAAACGCAAGGGGCCGTTTCCTGTGATTTTATTGAGACCTTCTCCATTGGCGGACCTGCCTCTGGGGTAACTGGAAATGCAGTTTTGATTCAGGATTACACCTGCTTGCAAAATGGAATTATCGAGGCACAAAACGCAACAGGCGGTACCGCACCTTACGAATATAGTATAGACGGTGTCAATTTCTTTAGTGGAGTGGGAGCGGAAACATTCTCGAACCTGACCAATGGCGACTATGCCATCACCATTAGGGATGCCAACAACTGTACCTTTGTAACCAACACCATAACGCTTGACCCATTAAATCCTCCTACGGACTTAACCTTTTCTGCTACGACCCCAAATTGTCCGGCGTTGACTTCGGATGTAACCGTGACCGTTGTTGACGGAAATACCCCATTTGTATTTGAAATTACTGCACCTGCCCCGGTAGCTGCAACTTCCACCTCTGGAGCATCCGCAGATTTTGATGGTCTTGCACCTGGAACCTATACTTTCAGGGTAACGGACAACAAAGGATGTACCTACGACGAATCCTTTACCATAAACCCTGTTTCAGAAATAACCGTTACGGGACAGTTGATCAGTAACATCACTTGTTTTACCGATACAGATGGTGAGGTGACTTTCACCGTAGCCGATTTCAATACCGATTTCGATTATTCCGTTACTGGACCTTCCAACTTTTCCGGCAATAACGAAACCAATGGAACCATTGCCCTTACAGGATTGGATGATGGCACCTATACTATCGTTGTTACAGACAATCTAACCAATTGTACGGCTACGACCGATGTTACTGTAAATGCTCCTGCTGCTGCACTTACGCTAAGCGCAGCGGAAACTGACCCGACCTGTATCACGGACGGTAGCGTCACCTTGACCTCCACTGGAGGATGGGGCGGAAATA
>JANQRD010000009.1 GCA_028284725.1 Allomuricauda sp.
GCCTGAAAATTCTCATTGAACAAATGTGCCACACCTGTTCGAAGTAGAATATCCGAATAACGGTCACTGCTGATTCCCTGATTCTCCACAAAGACACTCCATTTTGGATTTCTAAAAGCATGGGTCACCGATACGGCGTAACTCCATTCGGGGAAGTCCGTACCGATGCGGTCATAGGCAACGTTGGATATAAGTACAAAGCGTGGGGAAAGCCTACTTTGGGTGGCAATCGCCGCACGTGGAGATGCAACGGGATCTCCAACATAAAAGGGGTTATCACCTAGATTAAATGTGGCACCAGCATACAAAGAGACCGCTGGAATAAGATTTTTCCATTGGAAAACATTATTTGCACGCCAGCTATAAAGATTGGGTTTATTTCTTTCAGGATTTTTATAAGGGTCGAAAATAAGATATTTTAAACCCGCACGGTTTCTGGAGAAATCAGTCAGTCTATCATCTGTACCCAAATCTGTAAAAGTTATGTTTTGGGTGATATAGGATCCTTCCCAAATGATTTCCAACTGTTCAAAAAGTAATCCGTATCGGAATGCAAAGTCAATTCCCAAGATATTCGAATCAGTCAATAAGGAAGTATTGTCCTGCTGCTCATACAAAATACCCATCTCCGCCTGAACCACATTTTTCCCTACAGCATAGGCACTCGCGGCTCTACCAGGTCTGTTGGAATTGATAACATCTGTATACTGTGCACTTAAGAAGAATGGGAAAAGAAGAAGAAAAAGGGACTTTTTGATCGATGCGACATCCATATAACTGATTTTAATACTATTTTATGATACTTTCGCGGGGTTTACAGGACTAACAATGTAATTTTGATGCAATAGCTTTTGTTATATGGTTGTACTACAAACGATTTTAGTACTAATATTAGTATACTACGGGATCAAATTGCTCGCCAAATGGCTTGCCCCCAAGCTCTTCAACTATGCCGTGAAGAAAACCCAGGAGCGTTTTGGGCAACAGTTTGGCCAATATCAAGACTTTGGTAAAGAGCCCGATGATGTGGGCGAGACCACTATTTTTAAAAAACCTTTCAAAAAATCCAATCCCTCAAAAAAAGTTGGAGAATATATAGATTTTGAAGAAATTGACTAATATTTGTCGTTTCAAAGTCAATCCATGAAACTTTCTCCAAAGGCTATTATCACCCATCTCAGTGTAATCGCTTTCTTTATCCTTACCGCCCTGATTTACTTTTATCCTGTACTGCAGGGAAAGGCCATTTTTCAGTCCGATATTGCGCAATATAAAGGTATGGCCAAGGAGCGTAACGATTTCAAGGAATTGACGGGTGACGAATCCTATTGGACGAACAGTGCCTTTGGGGGGATGCCCACCTACCAATTGGGGGCCAACTATCCGCACGATTACATCAAAAAATTGGATCGATTGATTCGTTTTTTACCCAGACCTGCCGATTATCTTTTTTTGTACCTCATCGGATTTTATATTTTGATGTTGTCCCTAAAAGTGGATTATCGCCTGGCCGTTTTGGGAGCTTTGGCTTTCGGTTTTTCCACCTATTTGATTATTATTTTGGGGGTAGGGCACAACGCCAAAGCCCATGCGCTGGGATATATTCCGATGGTGTTGGGTGGAATCATCTTGGTATTTCGCAAAAAGTATCTCCTTGGATTTATTTTGACCGCTCTCGCCATGGCATTGGAAATCAATGCCAATCACTACCAAATGACCTATTATTTTATGTTATTGGTGCTGATTCTTGGAGTGGTCTATTTGGTGTATGCCATAAAGGACAAAAAGTTGAAACACTATTTTGCTTCGGTTGGTATCTTGATTGCTGCTGTGGCCCTTTCCATTGCCACTAATGCCACTGGACTTCTGGCAACCAAGGAATATGCGGATTGGAGTACCCGTGGGAAATCTGAACTTACCATAAACCCTGATGGAAGTGAAAAAACGGTTCAAAACGGACTGGACAAAGAATATATTACCCAATACAGTTACGGCATAGCGGAATCGTTGAATTTGTTTTCACCTCGCTTATTCGGGGGTTCGGGAAACGAGGATTTGGGTAAGGACTCCAAAGCATATGAATATCTTACAAGTCAGGGACTTTCTCCAACGAAGGCATTGGAATTTTCGGGAGGAATGCCATTGTACTGGGGGGATCAACCCATTGTTGCAGCTCCAGCCTACGTAGGGGCAATAGTGGTTTTCTTGTTCTTTCTTGGACTTTTTATTGTGGACGGTAAGAAAAAATGGTGGTTATTGTTTGGTGCTATATTGTCGCTAATGCTCTCGTGGGGCAAAAACTTTCCAGTCCTTACGAATTTTATGATCGATTACTTCCCATTGTACAATAAGTTCAGGGCGGTATCCTCAATTCAGGTTGTTTTGGAACTGTGTTTGCCAGTATTAGGGATTCTGGGGCTACGGGAACTTTCCAAATCTTCCATAAAGACATCAAAAAAGTTTAATGCCCTAAAGCTTGGCTTTTTTGTCACGGTAGGACTTGGCGTGATTATTTTTTTGATCAAAGGATTTTTCGATTTTGAGGGACTTCGCGACGAAACATACCGCAGTTATTTCGGAGACGAGCTAATGACGATGATCCAACGGGATCGCGAAGCGGTGTACATTAATGATACCTTACGCTCATTGTTGTTTGTCGGTTTGGCTGCTGTTGCACTTTGGTTTTTCATCAAGGAAAAGATCAATAAAAATCTGTTGGCGCTCGCCCTTGGAATTTTATTGTTGTTTGATTTGATAGGTGTGGCCCGGCGATATGTGAACGACGATGATTTTGTACGTCAGCGAAGGGTAAACACCCCTTTTCAGGCATCACAACTGGATGAATTGATCCAACAGGACAATACTGTTTTTCGCGTTTTCGATCCTCAAGAAGGTTTGAACGGTGCACGAACCAGCTATTTTCATAAATCGATTGGAGGATACCATGCCGCAAAGCCCCGACGTTTACAGGAGCTGTTCGAACATCATTTATACCAAAACAACTTGCAGGTACTGAACATGTTAAATGTGAAGTATATCATCCAGCAAGATGAGGATGGACAAAGCTTTCCCGCAGTCAATGATGCAGCCAATGGGAATGCTTGGTTTGTCGAAAAGATAATTCCTGTCAAATCAGCGAACGAAGAGATTCAGGCACTCCAAAATTTCGATTCAAAAACCGAGGCGGTTGTAAACACTCAAGTGTACCCGACGATGACCAAGCTTGGCTATGAAATGGATTCTCTGGCGACAATCAGGGTGGAGGATTATCGCCCCAATTACATCAAATACGAATCCAACAACGGCAATGCTGGGTTTGCCGTATTCTCCGAAATGCACTATCCGCAAGGTTGGGAGACATTTATAGATGGAAAGCCAACGCAACACTACAAGGTAAATTATGCGCTGCGGGGCTTGAAGGTGCCATCTGGTGAGCATGTCATCGAGTTTAAGTTTGTGCCCAAAGTGGTGGAAACTGGGAGCCAAATTACCTTAGCGAGTAGTATTTTACTTGGACTGATAATTGTGGGGGGTATTGGGTACTCCTTTCGACCTAAAAAAACGAAAAAGGCATAATGCGCAAGGTTTTGGTCATAACATACTATTGGCCTCCAGCGGGAGGGCCAGGGGTACAACGGTGGCTAAAATTTGTTAAGTATCTCCCGGATTTCAACATAACACCAATTGTTTATGTGCCCCAAAATCCAAATTATCCGATTCTTGATTCAGATTTGGTCAATGAAGTTCCAGATGATGTCACTATTTTGAAATATCCCATAAGAGAACCATACAAGTGGGCGAGCTTGCTGTCCAAGAAAAAAACCAAAACCATTAGTTCGGGAATTATTCAGGAAAAACAACCTTCCTTTATTGAAAAGGTATTATTATGGATTCGAGGCAACTTCTTTATCCCTGATGCGCGAAAGTCTTGGGTAAAACCTTCCATCAGTTTTCTTTCCGATGTCATTTCAAAGGAATCGATAGATACGGTAATTACAACGGGCCCTCCCCATAGCTTGCATTTGATAGGCCTTGGGCTCAAAAAACAGCATTCTGTCCAGTGGATCGCAGATTTCAGGGATCCGTGGACATCAATTGGATATCATAAAAAATTGCGGTTGACCAAAAGCTCGCATAGAAAACATCTGCAAATGGAAAAGGAGGTGTTGGTTCCTGCGGATAAAATTGTGGTCACCAGCAAAACCACCGGCAAAGAATTTGAGCAATTGACGGATAAGCCCATAAAAGTAATTACCAATGGGTTTGATGATATACTTACTGTCGTGGAACCCGATGCCGATTTTACCATTTCCCATGTGGGATCATTGCTCACGGGACGAAACCCCAAAACGCTTTGGAGCGTTCTAAAGGAAACTGTCGATGAAAATGAATCTTTTGGAAAAGCCTTAAAAATCAGACTGGCCGGGGTAGTAGGGCAAGAGGTCTTGGATTCCATCAAAGCGTTTGGTTTGGAAGATCATGTAGAACAATTAGGGTACCTATCCCACGCCGATGTATTAAAAATGCAGCAAAAATCCCAGGTTTTGTTGTTGTTGGAAATCGATTCCGAAGAAACAAAGGGTATAATTCCAGGGAAGCTATTTGAATATTTAAATGCACAAAGACCTATCTTGTCCATAGGGCCAGAAGGGTGGGAGGCAGGTCAAATGGTCGAGGCCACAAAAGCTGGAGTAAAT
>JANQRD010000016.1 GCA_028284725.1 Allomuricauda sp.
CCTTAGTACCTGGCCCATAACCCGAAAGCAAGATTCCCGTTCCGCCTATATCATGTATTCGATTGTTTTCAATCGATATGTTTTGGGCATGTAAATCCAATCTCAATGCACTGCCTCCTGAATTGCGAAAAGTGCAGTCTTGTACTGCACAGTTTTCTGCTCCCCTGAACCGTACCATGGCAGTAGGAGAATCGAACAGCTCCCAATCATGCTGAAGCCCCCACCCTATATGCTCTATCGTCCTAGAGTATCTATCTCCCTGACAGAAGGTAATGCCTTTGAAAGAGAGGTTTTCTACCGGCACATCTTTTTTGCCTTCGTAGTCTATTTCCCCTTCAACTTTGATGAACTCTACCAGCTTAGGTAAAAAAATATCTTCCGGAGCTGCTGTAACCGGCCATAGATATATCTTCCCTTGTTGAGAGTTATACACCCATTCTCCAGGTTCATCAAGATAATCCGGGGCATTATCTACCCAGAACAACTCTTTTATTTCTGGCCGGTAATAGCTTTTTGAGAGTGTATATGTACCAGGAACTTTTGGAAATGCCTTTCTGCTTTCCATATCTACAGAATCTAAAGGCAAAATGTTGAGCTTCCACGCGGTGGAGGTCCTAGTCGCTATCTCGATATCCTCCAGGTTCTTCCAATTTCTTATTGAACCATCTGGAAATTCCAGTACGTTCATATCCTCACCAAAAATACCTTCGGAGTAGTTGGTCGGCGAAAAACCCTTACTTCTAGATCTGGGTAGTTTTTCACCTCTAAAATATAAAGTAAAGAATGGGGCAGAAATTTCACTGGGCACATCACATACCCATATCTTACCTTTTGAATTTTCTGGAAATACAACTTCTCCCGAATCATAGAGTTTCCAATTATCCAGTTGTATTGAAGAGTTGATTATAGGTTTTTCATCCGGATATGCCTCGTAAGTGATTTGAAATCCGTTTTTTCCACCATCTTCTTTATTGAAGATCAGGGTTTCGTCTAGATGATGCACTCCATCCCGGAGATAAACAGTAATTTTTTGTTGTTGGTCTTTAGATTTTTCCCTTACGATTTCTTTTGCTTTTCTTAAAGTCCTCAGCGGGTTTTCCAAATTACCTGGATTATTGTCATTCCCCAAGGGGTCTACGTAAAGTTTAATGGTAGCGTTAGATGAAGTGTTATCATTTGAGCAGGCTGTAAATAAAAAATTGATAGTCAATAAAAATACTGCAAAATGTAAGAAGGTACGCATGCTTTTTTTAAATAATGCTTGGAAAATCGGCATAAAAAATGAATAAAACACGCTCTAAAGTTGATTTCATCAAGAAAATATCAAAAGAAGTCAATATCCTATTGTTGCTTCAACGGAATATTTAACAATTTTATTATCACAATAGCAATTGACAAAGCTTTACATTAAAAATTCGCTAAGTGGGAGGATAAAAAAACAACATAAGTATCATTTTTCAGAATGATTTCTGTTGTTTATGGGTTAGAAAGTTATACTAACCATCGAGGTTTGCTTTATGAGCGAAACAATGAAGTTTGGTCGACACATCACAATAGTAACTCAAAAAAAGAACATTAACAATCGAAAACCATTTTCTGGCAAATTTTCATATTATAAAATTCCACTACCAAAAAACTTAAGTGAAACCAAACAGAACCAATATGAAATACAAATTGAATCACGCGTTAAAAACATTTACTGCACGTTTAATGTGCATGCTGTTGTGTATCTCTTTCAGTAAGGCGGCAATAGCAAATGACAGTTATGGGTCTGCCTCCTTTGTCGATTTGGAAAATCTGACTTCGGGTATCGAATTCGGCAGTTCGGACGTAAAGCTTTTGCAGATCACCATCTCAGGTACCGTAACAGATGAAAGTGGACAGCCATTACCAGGTGCCAGCGTTGTCGAAAAAGGCACTTCAAATGGTACGGTGACCGATTTTTATGGAAACTATGAGATAACTACCGATGGCAATGCCGTATTGGTAGTAAGTTTTTTAGGGTACCGGACTCAAGAGATAACAGTTGACAACCGTCGGGAAATCGATGTGATTTTAGAGGAAAATGTTTCTCAACTAGATGACGTAGTTGTGGTAGGTTATGGAACGCAGCGAAAGAAAGACATTACAGGATCCGTTTCATCTGTAGACTCTGAGGAGATACAAAACATTCCCATTACGTTTGCCAATCAGGCATTGCAAGGTAAGGCCGCAGGTGTTCAGGTAACACAGAATTCTGCAGAACCTGGCGGCGGTGTTTCCATACGGATAAGGGGTTCTAACTCTATAAATGCAGGGAGCGAACCTTTATATGTAATCGACGGCTTTCCGTCCCAGAATGCGCTCAACTCCATTAATCCGAACGACATTGAAACCATCGATATTCTAAAGGATGCCTCGGCAACTGCCATTTACGGTTCCAGAGGTGCGAATGGTGTTGTGATCATTACTACAAAAAGAGGGGCAATAGGCAAACCAAATATCAATGTGAACGTATTTAATGGTCTTCAGACCGCAAGACGAACATTAGATTTATTGAATGCGACCCAATATGCAATACTCGCAAACGAAGCCCAAGCGAACAGTCCTAATCCCCAACCACCGTTATATGCTGATCCATCTAGTTTTGGTGAGGGAACCGATTGGCAAAACGAAACCTTACGACCAGGCATTGTGAGCAATATAAACCTGAGCGTTAGTGGGGGCAATGAAAATACAAAATATCTGGTCTCAGCAGATTATTTTAAAGAGGATGGAATTGTCAGGGGGTCTGCTTTTGAAAGGTACTCTTTTTCGACCAAGCTTGGCTTTAAAGCCAGTGAAAAATTAAAATTTGATGTCAATTTACTTTTAAGCAGAACAGATAATGACATAGTGCCTAGAGAGGTTGTACAGTCATCCATTCTATCATTGCCTACTTTGGATGTTTTTAATGAAGACGGATCTTTTCTGATTGATAACACACCCTTAATAGCGCAGTCTAGACGTGATAATCCTGTAGCCCTTGCCGAAACTGCCACCAACAACGAAATTACTTCACGGGTTTTGGCATCACTTCAAGGTGAATATGCTATTACAGACAATCTTAGTTTTAAAACGGTATTTGGTATAGATAATCTTGATTCCAAAAGAGGGGCCTTCTTTCCCAAAGAAACCACAATCGTAGGAATCGAATTGAACAGTAGAGCCAGTGTTGACGACCTTCTTAGCTACTCATTGCTGAACGAAAATTACCTAACCTATAAAAAAGCTTCTGAAAACCATAGTCTTAATTTAATGTTGGGACAATCATTTCAGAAATTTCGAACAGAGTCTTTTGGAATTACAAGGTCAGATTTCCCAACAGATGCGAATACCTATTTTGACATTACTGCCGGTCAGCGTGAAGAAAATCCAAGATCTGCAGCATCTGAATCTAGCCTGCTCTCCTACTTTTTTCGCGCCAACTATGCCTATAAGGATAAATACCTGTTCACAGGTACGATTAGAGCGGATGGTTCCTCTAGAGTGGGAGCCAACAACAAGTTCGGTTATTTCCCTTCTGGTTCAGTAGCCTGGAGAGTTTCAGAAGAGGAATTCCTGAAAAACTCAAATTTCATAGACGACATGAAGATAAGGGCAAGTTATGGGGTCACTGGTAATCAGGAAATTCCGCCGTACCGATCTCTTGCCAGAATTGAATCTACCGTGGCCGTTATTGGTGGAGTGCAGGTGGTAGGGTTTGATTTTAGCTCTGACCTGCCCAATGAAGATTTGAGATGGGAAAGTACCGCCCAGTTTGATGTGGGATTGGATTTATCCATCTTAAACAACAGAGTATCTTTGGTCGCCGACTATTTCAAAAAAACCACCACTGATCTTTTGTTTAGGGCACCGGTCCCTCCTGAAACTGGTTTTACTGGTATATGGCGAAACATAGGTTCTGTTGAAAATGAAGGTTTCGAATTCGGTATCGAAACCCAAAACATTAGCACTGAAAACTTTACATGGTCCACCAATGCGAATGTCACCTTTACCAAAAACGAAATTACGGAACTTGCAAATGATGGTGAAGATATAATTGTAAATGGAGGACCTGGCTTTGCAGACACCAATATACTTCGTGTGGGTGAACCGATAGGGGCTTTCTTCGGTTATCAGTTTGATGGTATCTGGCAATTACAATCTGAAATTGACCAGATAGGTACTATGCCGAATGCGACTCCCGGGGAAGAAAGATATGCCGATACTAATAATGACGGGGTTATCAATGGAGATGACAGGGTTGTCATTGGGTCACCTGTTCCAGATGCATTCTTTGGTTTCACCAATACCTTTACCTATAAGAACTTAGAACTGAATGTGTTCTTTCAGGGTTCAATAGGAAATGAAATACTTAACGTAACCCGCTATATTCTTGACGATTTCTCTGGAATTACAAATCCTTCCACAGATGCATTGAATCGTTGGACAGGCCCTGGCACATCGAATGAATTCCCAAAAGCGGTATTTGGTGGCAACCCACAACTTCTCAGTGATAAATGGGTTGAGGATGGATCTTATGTAAGATTGAGAAACATCACATTGGCATATAATATCAATCTAAAGAATATGCAAAAGTTCAGAGTCTATCTTACAGGTCAAAACCTTGTTACTTTTGATAATTACAGCGGTTACGACCCCGAAGTCAACTTTTTTGGCACAAGCAACAACACCAGCGAAAATAATATTCTTAAAGGAATCGATTTAGATAGCTATCCTTTTCAGAAAAGGGTATTGTTAGGATTAAACCTTAGTTTTTAATATAAAATGTTATGAAAAAAAGTAAAATTAAAACAGTTAAGTTAATGATTGTAGCACTCCTGTTCATGGGATGCTCAGATGCTCTCGATGAAACACCTTTGGACTTTGTAGCTCCGGAAAACTTTTTCCAAAATGAAAGTGAGGCAAAGGCCAGTGTGTTGGCCCTGTATAATAGTGTGATCAAAAGGGAAAACTACTCGTTGATGTTACCTTGGATGGTCGACTATACGGCACCGGGTTTTGACGTTCCTCGTGATTCTGACCAGACACTCTTCTATAATTTCAGTTTCGATCCTACTTTTAATGTCATTTTTGATTTCTATGTCACCTCTTATGAAGGAATATCAAAAGCAAATACCGTACTGACCTATGTCCCTGAAATAAGTAGTGTACCACAAGACACAAAAGATGTCTTTTTAGGAGAGGCCAGATTCATAAGGGCACTGCATTATTTTCATCTTGTAAGACTCTTTGGTGATGTTCCACTGATTACCGAAGTACCTACCAGTGTTGCCGAGGCAGAAGGAAGTCCTCGGGTAGATTTCAATCAGATATATGATGAAATTATTATTCCTGACCTTGAGTTTGCAAGTAACGCTCTTCCAGATGTATACGAGTCCTCAGAAGCCGGTAGGGCAACAAAGGGTGCTGCATTGGGGCTTCTTTCCAAAGTCTATTTAACTAGAAAGAACTACGCTTTGGCCAGAGAAAAGGCCAAAGAGGTAATGGACAATGGCAATTACGGCCTGGTCGATGATTTTCGGGATGTATTTGACCAAAGTACCAAAAACACTAAAGAGCATTTATTCTCTGGGCAATTTTTGGCATTTAGGGTTTCAAATTTGTACCCTACTGCTATGAGTCCAGGTGAGACAACAGTATGTGGTATTGCCCTGGGAACTGTTAATCCGGAATTTTATGATGCTTTCCCCGATAGCTATAGAAAAGATATCAGTATAATCACCGAATTCGAGGGCACCACTTTCGACGGCCCTCAATTGGGAAAGTACATTGATTTTAATGGAAGTAATGGTTGTTGGAGTTCTGATAACAATTTCCCGATATTGAGATACGCCGATGTGCTATTAATGTTTGCCGAAGCAGAAAACGAGTTGAACGGACCCACCCAGGCAGCTTACGATGCCGTCAATAGCATCAGGGCACGTGCAAGGGGTGAAGGTGCAGATCCCAACGTAATACTTCCTGACCTGGAGGGGCTTTCCCAAGATGAATTCAGACAGGCAGTATACGATGAAAGGGTCTGGGAACTCTGTTTTGAAGCCCATGGATGGTTTGACCTAGTACGAACAGATCGGTTGGCCTCAGAACTTGAGAATGCCCCCGGAAGAATGGCCCCGGATTCGCGCTTTAATTTGTTCCCGATTCCACAACAAGCTCTGGATAGAAACCCGCAATTAACTCAAAACGATGGTTATTAGACTTGGGCACCGAATAGTGTATATAAGATATAGTAGTTATGAAAATTTTAAGTAATAAGAAACAACATCTCAAATAATAGGAACATGAAACGTTTTCAAAAAGGAATTATAGCCGTTTTGGGAGTACTCGGCCTAATGATACAAACATCTTGCGAAGATGACTCCGACGGTTTTGCATTTGCAGACCCACCTTATGTGGGGTTCACGGCATTTACTACTTCTATTAGCGAAAAGAATGAAAGTTATATAATTCAGGTTGCCAATGTAGGGCCTGTCTCAAATTCCGATATTGTCGTAAATTATTCTTTGGATGGTTCCACTGCCCAAGAAGGGGTCGATTTTGAATTTATCAGTGGAAGCGGAGGTGCAATCACCATACCTGCAGGAGAGCAATACGGTTCGATAGAAATTATGTCTATAGACAACGGAATTGTGGACGGGGATCTAAATCTGGTTATGATCATTACCGGCAACAATGCTGGCTTGGGTAATGGAAATAATGAAATAAGCAAGACTTTGACGATTAGTATTGTTGACAATGATTGTCCTTTTGACATCAATGAGGTTATTGGTCTTTATTCATGCGATGAACCAGGCTATGCCGTGTATGACGTTAATTTCACGGTTTATGAGCCTATAGAAAATGCCATTTTAATCGACAATTTTTGGGATTTTGGAGGCACACCATATTATATTTTAGACCCCATTGAAGGTACTGCCGAGCTCCCAGAACAGACTGTCAATATGGGAGGAAACGATTTTGTCGTCTCCGGAAGTGGCAGCTATGATGTCTGCGCTGAGACTTTTATAGTGGACTACACCATAGTGTTCAATGGTGGTGTAATCGAAGTCAATACACATACTTTTGTAAAGCAATAATAATTTGGCAAACTAGGTAAAAGAAGGTTGGATTTACCAATCTTCTTTTAGTTATAGTCTAATATAGATTTCAAATAACATGATTCTTAGAAAGCACATCTTTTTGATGATATGTCTACTCGTTTTTGTTTTTTCGAATATCAATGGTCAGCAAAAAAGTTGGTATGCTGGAAAGTCTCAAGTGAATATTACCCCAAAGGAAGGTGATTACACATTGAGTGGTTTTAGGCGTGATTCCGAAACTTCGTTAGGAGTTCTGGATTCTTTGTATGCCAAAATACTCTACCTTGAGTTTGCGGATAAAAATTTGGCCATTGTCACAGTAGATTTGGTAGAATCCTTTGGCGATCTGGCCACAAGTTTTTTAAAAAAAGAAGTGCTTAAAAGAACTGGGGTAGAGCATATCATTGTCAATGCCTCCCATACCCATTCCTCCCCAGAAATCCTGGAACATTATCCGAATAACGAAGTACCAAAGTGGGAAAAGGCCATTATAATTGAGATTTCAAAAGCGATTGAAAAAGCAAAGTCCAATAAAAGAAAAGCACTCATCAACGCCGGGAAAGGTTATGCAAATGTGGGGCACAATAGAAGAAAAGTGAATGAAGATGGGTCAGTAACCATGATATGGAGCAATCCAGAAAGATTTCCCACCTCGCCTGTAGACTCCATAGTGACTGTTTTACGGGTGGATGACTCAAAGACTATGAAACCTATGGTCATTTTAGGAAATTATGCATGTCATGCCGTGGTTTTCGGAGAAAAGAACTATAAACTTTCAGCCGATTTTCCCGGTTATGTGGCCAAACATGTCGAGCAAGAAATCGGGGATGATGTCATGTTTATGTTTTTACAAGGGGCCGCAGGCGATATCGATCCATTTTTAACAAATAGGCAAACGCTTAAAGAAGGCTTGGAACATTGCAAAGAAATAGGGGAAGTCTTGGGTACAGAGATAGTCAAGGTGTCTAAAAATATAAAGCCATCTGAAAACTTTGTCCCAAGTCTTCAGGTAGAGGAAAAAACGATTAGTGTTCCATCGCGATTTCCTCCCGAAAAACTGATTGCCATGTATAAAGAGCAATACAAAAGGCAATTCGGAGAAGAAATAGATCCTTCAAAAATCAATATAAATACCGGACCTACTTATGGTATTCCTATCACCACAGCACTAATCAATGGGGAAATAGCATTGATGACCATGCCTGCTGAACCCTTTGTAGAATTTCAGATCGACTGGCGCAATCGGCTCCCTGTCAAACACACTTTTTTTCTGGGATATACTAATGGATATGTTGGCTATATCCCTACAATTAGAGCAGCTGCTGAAGGGGGCTATGGTGCTAATGATGCTACTGTTTGGGTGAATTTTGGTGTTGGTGAAATGTTGGTCGATAAAGCGGTCATAGATATTTATAGATTTCTGGGGAAATTTTAAAAACATAAGTGTTTTCTAATTACCTTGATTAGGAAGTATTTATAAAAACATACCTAGTCATCTAGGGTTTTCTAGGTCCAGTAAATCATTATTGCCAATGAACATTGTATTTGAGAATAAAATTGTAGTAATAACTGGAGGTTCCCAAGGTATCGGAAAATCTTGTGTTGAATTATTTCGAAATGCCGGAAAGGCCACTGTCATCTCACTTGATATTCTTGAAAAAGATCTTGTAGATAAGGATAAGAAAGATGAGCATCTGTTTATTCCATGCGACTTGGCAAACTCGAATGAAATAGCCTCTGCATTTGCCCTGATAAAGAAAAAATATGGAAAAATCGATGTGCTCGTAAACAATGCCGGCATTCAAAGTAGTGGCAATTTAGAGACTCTAAGTCCTGTTGATTGGGATAAGGTCATGGATATCAATCTAAAAGCGATGTTTTTGTGCTCAAAACATGCACTACCCTTAATGCTGTCAGCTAAAGATCCTGTCTTGGTCAACCTAGCAAGCGCAAAAACTTTGATAACACAAAAAAATGAGTTGGCCTACATAACCAGTAAGTCGGCCATTCATGGCCTTACACGGAGTATAGCAACGGATTATGCTCCGAAAATTCGGTGTGTAACGGTTTCCCCAGGTACGGTATACACCCCCTCTTTACAAAAACAATTGGACCAATTTGACAATCAATCGGAAATAATCGAGCAAACCAAAGGCATACATCTTTTGAATAGAATAGCTGATCCCATTGAGGTGGCAAACCTTGTCTATTTTTTGGCAAGTGACAAGGCAAGCTTCATTACCGGAAACGAGTATCGCGTAGATGGTGGCATAGGAATCATGGTGCCAGGAACCTGAGAAAAATATGGATGTACACAACATAGAGCTGTTAGTTGACCTGAAGTTGGAATGTGGAGAAAATCCAATTTATGTAGAGGATGAAAATGCCATTTATTTCATCGATAGTGGAAATTTCGGCATTTATAGGTATGACCTTTTCCAACAAACATGCTCTAAGCCTTTAAAAGATAGCATTACGACCTCTTTAACCATTCATGAATCGAATGGATTAATTTTTGGAACTCCACAGGGGTTAGGGTATTACGACCTGGAAAAGGGAGAATATAAAATGGTTGATACCGGAATCGAACTGGTAAATCTAAACGATGCCATTGCAGATCCGGCAGGAAGAATCTTCGTAGGTCAGGAATCCTATTCAGATGATAATCCAGAAAAGCTGGGAGTATTGTTCAGGATAAATTTAGACGGTACGGTGGATATTGTGGAAGAGGGACTTTCCATCTCTAATGGGATGGGCTTTAGTCCAGATAAAAGTATTTTTTATTTGGTCGATAGTATACCCAGATGCATTTATGCGTACGATTATGAAATCAATTCAGGGGCTATCAAAAATAAAAGGCTACTGAGGAAATTTGACAAAAATGACGGGCTCCCAGATGGAATGACCGTTGATTCTGAAGGATTTCTTTGGGTGGCACTATGGTTCGGAAGTGCAATCGTTAGGTTGGATCCCGACGGTAACATTATCGATAAGTTGAAATTACCGTTTTCCCAACCCACTTCCTTGACTTTTGGAGGAAAGGAAAGATCAAAAATTTTCCTTACCTCGGCCGGCACGTACTGGCCGACCACATTGGCCCCCGCGAATCATGACCATACCATGACGAGGGGTGGTGCACTTTGGAGAATAGATACTGATATTCAGGGTTTGCCCGAATACAAATCAGCAATAACCATTAATTAATAAGTTAAGTTCTATTGTTTCGATAAAATGAAAATAACAAAAATTGAAAGCTATATTTTATTGGTCCCGGATCTAATTGAGAATGCAACATCCTCCTCACAAGATAATCTTGTGGTTTTTGTCCACACCGATGAGGGGATAACCGGCATTGGAGAGACCGACACCGGACCTTATATTGCAAAAGCCGTTATTGACTCCAATGGGAGTCACACCATGGCAATGGGTATGAAAGATCTGTTAATAGGAATGGATCCGTTTGATACAACAGCCATATGGGAGAAACTGTATACCTACACCATGATGTCAGGAAGAAGAGGTGCGGTCATTTGTGCCATGGGGGCCATAGATATGGCACTTTGGGACATCAAAGGTAAGGCACTTGGACTCCCTGTTTATAAGCTATTGGGAGGATCCAACAAAGAGCACATTGTCCCCTATGCCTCCTTACAACCTCATGGCAATACCGTTGCCGAATATAGGGATTCGCTGGTGCGTTGGGCCAAGGAAGCAAAGGATTATGGCTTTACTGCTGCAAAAATGGAATGCACATTGAACGGCCCTTATAATCATTCGGGTCTAATTGGCACAGATGAAGATTTAACCGAAATTATTACTGCATGCAGAGAGGCTGTCGGACCCGATTTTACTATGATGGTAGATGTACAGTATTTATGGTATGATGCCAAGACGGCGCTGAGAACAATCTCGAAATGGGAGGACCTGGATATTTTCTTTCTCGAAACACCACTCGCCATTGATAATTTAGAAGGCTATTCCATTCTTTCTCGAGAAGCACCTATGAGAATTGCTGCCGGAGAGTGGCAAAATACAAGGTTCGAGTTTTTGGATTTGATGGATAATGGAAAAATTGATGTTGCCCAGCCCGATATCGGAAGGGTTGGAGGTATTACCGAAGCAATGAGGGTATGTCATATAGCGCAGGACCGGGGCAGGCTCATTGTTCCACATTGTTGGAAAACAGGAATTGGCATTGCTGCAAGTGCACATGTAGCAGCAGTTACACCAAATTGCCCATTTATTGAGTATTTACCGGCCCATCTTTGTGACTCATTGCTCAGAGCTGAGCTTACAGAAGAGCCCTTGGTCATGGAAAATGGTAAATTGCGACTTCCTGAAAAACCTGGACTGGGAATCACGATCAACGAAGATGCTTTTGAAAGATACCTTGTCAAGTAAAATGTTCTCTCTACATACACCTTAATCTTGGAAAACTCTTCTAAACCAAATTATTCTTATGGTTACGCTATTCGAATCTGTATGATCGCTTCTGTCGGTGGCTTTCTGTTTGGATTTGATACGGCAGTAATCTCCGGTGCCCTTAGTTCTTTAATTTCCCAGTTCGAGCTTGCTCATGACCCCGTTCTGCAGGGCTGGTTGGTAAGTTCCGTTTTAATGGGCAGTGTTCTGGGTGCAATCATTTCAGGATATATTACCGATTTATACGGAAGGCGTTGGGCCATAAGATTAGCTGCAATACTCTATATGGGCTCTGCCTTAGGGTCAGCTTTCTCCCCTTCCTTAGACTTTTTTTTGTACGCCAGGTTGATAGGAGGTATTGGAGTGGGAATAGCAGCTATGGCTGTACCTTTATACATTTCTGAAGTCTCTCCACCCAAGATAAGAGGTGGTCTGGTGAGCTTCTATCAAATGGCTATTGCTGCAGGCGTTCTTTGTGCCTATTTTTCAAATGAGTTCATTGGAGGATTTTGGGAGAAGGGTCTACCCCATGAAAATGTATTGCTTGACAAACCCTGGCGTCTAATGCTAGGTGTCGAGATTGTTCCTGCTTTGCTTTTCTTCTTAATGCTATTGTTCGTACCAAAAAGTCCAAGATTTGTACTGATGAAGAAAAAGAATGCGGAAGCCTTCAAAATACTGTCGAAATTTGGAAATCAAAGCTTCGTCAGAGAACAAGTTAAAGAAATAAAAGAAGGGCTATCCCATGAATCTGGCTCACTGAAGGAATTATTTATGGGGCAATTGAAGAAGGCCACCTTTATAGCGCTGTTCATGTCTATAATATCCCAGTTCAGTGGCATAGATATTATTTTGCATTATGGCCCATTGATACTCGAAGCAGCTGGGTTTTCTTCGATTGAATCCTTAAATGGTCAAGTGATTTTCGGGCTTATACTGGTTATATTTACTGCCTTGGCTATTTGGAAGGTAGATAGGCTAGGTAGAAAGAAAATACTTCTTATAGGCAATTTTGGAATTACAGTTGCCCTATTGGCAATTGGTTATTTGTTCATGACCAATTCAACGTCACAAATTTTTGTGCTTATCGCTATTTCAGTTTTTGTCGCAAGTTTTGCCTTCTCCTTGGGGCCCTTACCCTGGATCATTATGTCAGAGATTTTTCCAACAAAGCTCAGGGGCAGGGCAATGGCAATGGCAACAGTGGCTCTTTTTGGTGCAAACTGGTTGATCGCCCAAATTTTCCCTTGGTTAAGTACGACTTTTGGCGAGGGCATGACCTTCATTGGGCTGGCCCTGCTGATGTTACCCACTTTTCCATTTGTTTTATGGATGCTTCCGGAAACCAAAGGAAAATCGTTGGAAGAAATTGAAAGCACTTGGACAACTCCCAAAAAATCCACTGGCAGATAAATTCCTTGAATTTTAAGAACAAAAACTCATTGTACCTCAATAAATGATTAAATGATTGTAAACTCTAAAAGCGACCAAATGAAACTAAAGACGCCCGTCCCAATGCTATTGGCATTTCTTTTTTGTGCACTCTTGAGTGCACAGCCCAAGGAACAGCTTATTGATATTCGAGTTGCACCAGACCATCTCGATTGGACATATAATATAGGTGAAGAGGTTGAATTTACCATTACCGTACTTAAAAACAATATCCCGTTTAAAGGAATAGAAATAGAATATACGATTGAACCCGATTCGGGTTGGAACTCTTTAGGAATTCTCGACCAGGGAACAATAGTCTTAGAAGACGGTTCGGTCAAAATCAAGGCCAAGAAATTTAATAAACCAGGCTTTCTAAGGTGTACGGCAACCCTTGAAGTTGATGGTAGGGAATATTACGGTTACGCCACCGCTGGCTTTTCACCAGAAAAGATAGTACCCACCACCACCTTACCGACTGATTTTGAGGCATTTTGGAAAAAGAACAAAGAAGATTTATCTAAAATTCCCATCGACCCAAAACTCACCTTGCTTCCCGAAAAGTGCACCGACAAAGTGAATGTCTACCAAGTTGAACTGAGCAATATCCAGGGAAAAATATACGGTATTTTAAGTATCCCAAAGAAAACTGGCAAGTTCCCTGCCATACTATATGTGCCAGGAGCCGGTATAAGACCCTATCATGGAAAAATATCGGAAGCAGAGGAAGGTTTTATCACTCTTGAAATTGGTATTCATGGAATTCCAGTAACCTATGAAAAAAGCCTCTACGACAACTTGTTTCATGGAGCCTTGAGAGAATATTGGGTGCTCAATTTAGACGACAAGGATAAAGCCTATTACAAACGGGTCTATCTTGGCTGTGTCAGGGCTATCGATTTTTTAGAGGGTCTTGACCAATTTAATGGAGAACATATCGGAGTAACCGGAGGAAGTCAAGGCGGTGCCCTTTCAATTGTGACCGCAGGCCTTGATGATAGAGTCGACTACTTAGCAGTATTTTACCCTGCACTGGCAGATCTTACAGGATTTGTGCATAATCGTGCTGGTGGTTGGCCCCAGTTATTCACTGATAATCAGGGTAATATGAGCAAAAAAATAGAAACCTCCAAATACTTTGATGTTGTAAATTTCGCACGGTTTATCAAGGTTCCAGGATGGTATAGTTGGGGTTATAACGATGTTATCTGCCCCCCTACTTCTATGTTTGCCGCATATAATGTAATTACGGCCAATAAAGAACTGAAAATTGTTCCGGAAACAGGGCACTGGACATATCCGGAACAGACCGAATCAAGAAATAAATGGTTTTTCAATAAACTTAGATAGGTTTAATAAATGATGAGATTAAAAGAGTACGTTCCAATATTAGGGTCATTCCTTTTTTCTATCTACATAAGTGCGCAGCCGGCTGAGAAACTCATTAAAGTAATAGTTGCTCCGAACGAAATAGACTGGACCTATGCAGTTGGGGAACAAGCAGAATTTTCCATTACTGTTTTAAAAAATAACATCCCGATGAAAGATGTGATGATTAATTATACCATTGAACCAGAGGCAGGTCTTGAACAAATTAAAATATTGGACAGCGGGGTTTTGCTTTTAAAAGATGGTAAAACAACAATAAAAGCGAAAAGATTTAATGAGCCCGGCTTTCTTCGCTGTCGAGTGACAGTTGAAGTTGCAGGCAAGGAATATTCTTCCTTTGCCACCGCTGGTTTTTCACCAGAAAAAATAGTGCCTACGACTACCCTACCCTCGGATTTTAAAGAATTCTGGAACAAGGGAAAAGAAGCGCTATCAGAGGTTCCAATGAATCCGGTTTTGACGTTATTGCCAGATAGGTGTACAGACAAGGTCGATGTATACCATGTGCAATTGGATAATATCAAAGGAAAGATTTATGGTGTCCTATGTACCCCAAAAAAGGCAGGTAAGTATCCTGGAATTTTACGGGTTCCTGGGGCCGGAGTAACATTTTATTTTCCGAACGTCTCAGAAGCAGAAGGGGGTTTTATAACCTTTTCAATCGGAATTCACGGAATACCACTAACGCTTGATAGAGATGTTTATAGGAATTTAGAGGATGGCGCTTTAGAAAACTATTGGACTTTCAACTTAGATGATAGGGACAACGCTTATTTCAAACGCGTTTATCTAGGCTGCATTAGAGCCGTAGATTTTATTGAAAGCTATGAGCACTTTGATGGTGAGAACATTGGTGTGACCGGTCAAAGCCAAGGTGGAGCACTATCCATTATAACGGCCAGCTTGGATAGTAGAATTGATTATTTGGCAGCCTTCTATCCGGCACTGTCTGATATTACTGGTTTCTTGCATGGGCGTGCGGGAGGTTGGCCGCAAATTTTTGTAGACGACTATACGAACAAGCCCGAAAAAATTGCAACTTCGAAATATTATGATATAGTAAATTTTGCCCGATTTTTAAAAGTCCCAGGGTGGTATAGCTGGGGGTATAATGATCTTATTTGCCCACCGACTTCCATGCATGCTGCTTATAATGTAATTACCTCTAAAAAAGAATTGCACATTGTGCCTGAAACAGGACACTGGAGATATCAGGAACAATTGGAATCGAAAAATAAATGGCTTTTCGGAAAACTTAAAAAAAGTCAAGAATAAAGTGCAAAATAACCAGCCGGGTTTGTTGAACAAGATGAAATTTGTGGGTAAAAGAATAACATAAGACAAATTCATTGATGAAAACACAGTATCATGAATAAAATGCAATTACTTTTTTTCCTTCTGGTATCGCCAACAGTATTCGCACAACAAGAAACTACTGAATATGAAAAAACCGCTACACACAATTACAACGTTGGAAATGATGGTTTGGCCGTAGATGGATATGACCTTGTAGCGTATTTTAAAAATAATGTTGCTTTAAAAGGCTCACCAAAATACACTCATGAGCACGATGGAATAAAATATTATTTTAGGAATAAAGCGAACCTACTGGCTTTCATTGAAAATCCTGAAAATTATTTACCGCAATTTGGGGGCTATTGTGCATTCGGAATAGCATTGGATCCCGAAATAGATGGTGAACATCCTGGAAAATATCCGATTGACCCAAAAACATTCAAAATAATTGATGATAAGTTGTATTTATTTTACAATTTCAAAGGTATTAACGCTTTAAATGATTGGGAGATGGACGAACCGAGGTTTCTAAAGCAGGCAAAAAAACAATGGGAACAAATTAGGAAAGGGAACAAATAAAAGTTACCTGATCGAATTAAATAATCCTAAACTCTCCTATTCAAAATATATTTCAAGAGAGGATAATTTTATATGGAAAATTGTCAATTCACTACAATATCTATATGGGTCTTTCGAGTTAACTTGTGACTTGAGTAGCTAAGGGCTGAAGATATGGGGTGGTGCCAGTGCCGTTAAGGTACATTCTTTTTAATTTGAATTGATTATTGCTTTCCTATAGCTTAGCGACATTTTAACAATAACTTTCTCTTATGAGGATCTGAAAATCATGCTGTAAGTTATTGCAAATATGAATGGGTTAACTTTAAAATAAATTTTAAAAAATGCATGGAAACAATCAAAGAAATCTGGTTTTAAGGTCCTTTTTTACTCTTTTCTTGGTCGTACATGGGTTTTTATTGGCACAGAACAAAGCAATTCCTTCCGACTTTTCAAATACTTTTTATCTGGGCACACACCTTTACAGAACCCCCAAACCCGATTTAGCCGAATTAAAGGCGGATATGAAAAACCTAAAAGATCATGGCTTCAATCTTATCAAGATACAAACACATTGGGCCATAGACGAACCGCTCGAAGGAAAATATGACTTCTCCCATTATGAGGAGATTATTGAATACGCGGATAAATTGGGTATGGTCATATATTTAGGGCTTACCTTGGAAAATGCCCCAGCTTGGCTATACCATGAACACCCCGAAGTTAGAATGGTTGGTAAAAGGGGAATACCCATTATCTATGAAACCCCATATACCATGCCTGCTGATGGTAAACCAGGGCCTTGTTTTGACAATCCAGTCGCTCTCGAGAAACAAAGGAATTACATTACCGCGCTGGTATCAGCTTTAGAAAAACACAAAAACATCCTTGTTTGGAATACCTGGCAAGAAATAGCATATTGGTCTGAAAGGCTTATTGGTGAATCTATTTGTTATTGTCCGTATACCCTTCAACATTTTCGGGATTGGCTAAAGAAAAAACATGGAAGTTTGGAAGGCCTAAACAATGCCTGGAAAACAAATTATGGTGCTTGGAAATATGTAGATGCGCCTCGTCAGGTTGGGGTTGGTAGCGGTCAGGATATTGACTGGAATTATTTCATGGACAATGTTTTTGTTGCAAAAATCCTAAAAGACCGTTACAACACAATTAAATCTGCCGACCCTATAAAGAGACCGGTCTTTGCTCATATGTCGGCCCCGACCATTGGGTCTGGAGCAGAATGGACGTACGGGCAATGTCAAGATTTTTTAGGCTCTTCGAGCTACCCTGCATGGGGGCCTTTTTGGGGTTGGGATGATGATTCTCCAAACCATAGTCCACTGGAAAAACACTCCTCCCTATTTGCTGAAATGTGGGGCTCTTTGGCAATCAATTTCGATTACATTCGCTCTGCAAACCCTAAAGGAAATCCCATTTGGGCAGCTGAATTTCAAGGAGGTCCGGTAGGAACTGATTTCAGAAAAGGAAGAATCCCCACTCCTGAAGACATCAGAAGGTATATGCTGACCGCTGTGGGATCTGGGGTCACTGCCATCTCGTTTTGGGTAACAAGGGCCGAAATCATCGCTCAAGAAAATAACGGCTTTTCTTTGTTGGACAGTGAGGGTGAAACCACCCCCAGATACGAGGAGGCCTCAAGAGTGGGCCGTGCCCTACAAAAGTATCCAGATATTTTTGCCAAGCCCACAAAACCCTTGGCCAATATTGGAATCGTGGTCAATGAGCTTAATCACAATTTTACCTCTTCATATTATGATATGAACCATCACCTTGGCTATAACATACGGGGTTGGTATCGCTATCTTTATGATTTGGGGATTCCTGTAGATTTTGTTCTGGCCAAAAATATCAACGCTAAGACATCGCAACAATACAGAGCCTTGGTTTTGCCTTTTCCTATTGCACTAGCAGACAGCACAGCAATTAGGTTGGAAGAATACATCAAGGCTGGTGGTAATTTAATAAGTGAAGCGGCCATCGGCCGAATTAATGAGATGGGATTATGCCCCCGTGGTGAACTTTCACCTAGAATGAAAGCACTTTTTGGGGTCAAACAGAAAGAATTTAAAATGGTCAAGGAGCCCGGTAATGAAAAGCGGTGGATGACTGAAGAGAGAACTTGGGGAGAACAACTAGAACCAACAGTTTTTCAGGGATCTGGTCCGTTTGAGGGTGAAAAAATTCGTGCCAACTTTTATGTGGAAACCTTTGAAACCGAGGTTGCAGACCCCATTCTTTATTATGGCAATGAAATTGCCGGTGTGAGACGAAAGATAGGCAAAGGAAACGCTTTTCTTTTGGGTACTTTTCTGGGTTATAATGCAACAGCCCACAGAAACGACCACAATCTTGATTTTATAGAATCTTTGATGAATACCATTGGCGTGGAAAGAGAAAACATTGGGAAACTATTGGTACGTAAAAGAATTGCCAAAGACCTTGAAGCTTGGCTTCTGACCAATCCCACAAGGGAAAATGTATCAGAAACCATAAACATAGAAGGGTTCAAAAGGGCAACAGATTTATTGGGTGAGCCTTTAGAAGTAAAAAAAGGAAAGCTGACAGTAGAGGTCCAGAGCCTGGATGTGAAAGTAATTATCTTGGAAAAGTGAATGTTGAAATCAACAGAACCAATGAAAATTACAACGATTTATAAACGAAAACACCTATTTCGTTCAGTTTAACTATAATACCATTATTTGTTCAAATGAAAATATATCAAATCAGTCTGTTCTTATTCTTGGCAATTTTACCCTTTTTATGCTGTCGGGCCCAAGTTGAAAGAATTTGGCTTACCTGTCAATCACAAGAAGCTGGTTCGATTACGGTAAATTGGGAAACAAGGGAACCAGGAAATTCCATGGTACAATATGGTCCCGATAGTAATTATGGCACAACCATAACCGTAGATGAAACGACTAAGACACATCGAGTTGAAATTTCTTTAGACAAGACCATTGAGACCTATAATTACCGTGTTTCCACCGGAAATCAAAAATCCGGCAACTATGCTTTTACAATCAACCCAAAAAAAGAGCTAAGAGTCGCGGTATTGGCCAATTGGCACCAAAAGCCAAATCTTGATGCCATACTTAAAGATGATATTCACCTCCTTCTCACTGCTGGCGACAATATACCGGGCCTGCACTACTATTGCAGTCCTGGAAAAAAGGATTGTCTAAAACCCTATCGAGATTTGATAGATACTTACCCAGAATTGTTCAGGTCAACCTTGTTTATGCCAGTATTGGGAAACCATGACCGTGAAATTCGACCGAGGGACATAAGTCCACCTGCAGAGCCTGTATACGACATTGATGCCACAGCATTCCGTACTTTTTTCCCGCTGCCTGCTTCCGGTTGGAAATGGTTCTATAGCATACCTGCTTTTGATGTGGGTTTTGTAGGCCTTGATCTCAACCATATTACTGATCAGGGCAACACCTGGCAATCTTGTCACGAATACCATACGGATTCTGAGCAGTTTCAATGGTATCGGAACGTGATGGAATGCTCAAAGCTAAAATACATGGTCACTTTGTACAATGAAAAAAATGAAAGAATGCGCAACCAAGAAAATGGGGCTTGGCATCAAATGTTCTCAAAGGGGACTATGGCAATCACAGGCTATGGTTACTACGGTGAAAGGGCGGAAAAAGATAACATGCCGTATTTTAACACCTCTTTGAACGGTAGGGGGGATAAATATCCCGATTCCAACTCGAAATTCTTTAAAAGTGAGGACAATTATATCCTTCTAACTTTTCATAAAAAGACTAATGCCATGAAAATAGAAATGAAAAATCTCAATGGAGAAATTCTAGATCAAACAGAATGGCTAGCCAGGAAATACAACTAAAGCCTTCCCTTTTGCCAGGAAAAAATATAATACTTTAAAATCTTGTATACAGTCTTAGAAAATTATTACAAAACGATATCCAAATGAGATTATTCGCAGTTCTTCTTTTTTTCAGTGTCCTGATGTCTGCCCAAGAGCAAATGCCATTAATGGATTTAGGCGAATTTAAAACGCCAACCAACAACTGGCAGATTGTCGGCCAGGTGACCATGGACAGAAATGTTAATTTTTTGAAATCAAAAGAGCAACCTGTAAAAAGCTCGATCAGAAGAAAAAAAAGGAAGAAGAAGGACAAATACCAACCGAGTGCTGTCAGTTTTGAGCCTGGAACAGGAATACTTCTGGGCCGTAGCGACCGTACTGGCAATAACCTATTGGAAACATCATGGAAACATGGGGATATAGAGCTTGAATTTGAAGTGATGGTATCAAAAAATTCTGCCTTTAAAATATATTTCCAGGGAAAGTACGGGCTTCAGTTAAGTGATAGCTGGGGAATTAGGCTTCCTACTGCACAAGACATGGGAGGCATAAACTATTTATGCAAAACCAATGACAGTAATGAAGAAAGGAATATTGTACCTATGAGCAATCCATCAAAAGCTCCAGGTCTTTGGCAAAAGCTAAAAATAAGTTTTCAAAGCCCAAAATTTGATAAGTCTGGCAAAAAAATCGCCAATGCCAAATTTGTTTCAATAAGTCTCAATGGCATGGTTGTCCAGAGTAATGTTGAGTTATCCAACTGCGGCGATACATCCGTTTCCGACGAATTTCCTGAAGGCCCCCTTGTAATTCATGGATACCAAGGTGCCATTGCTTTTAGAAATATTCAATACCGGCTTTTAGAGCAATCAAAGGTCGAATTGAAATCTTTATCATACAAGGTCTACAAAGGGAAGCTTGATTGGGACCAAGATTTGAACCACGAGCAGTTGGAATCGGAAGGGGTGTCGAAACAATTGGATATTAACAGTTTAGGGCTTGAGGACTCTTACGGCATTGTTTATTCGGGCAACCTAAATGTCCCGAAAAAAGATGTCTACACGCTATATTTAGGCTATACTGGTGGTGTTAGTTTATCTATTGGCGGTAAAAAGGTGATATATGAAAATACATGGGATGGTTCTGGAGAACGGATCGAGACAGTTGAGCTTGATGCTGGCGATTATTCCTTCTCATTAACAAATCTGAAATCGGCTGCATGGTATCCGCCAAGATTGGGGCTTTCTATCGCTGGTAAATCAACCCATCCAAAAACTTTTAACACTTATGAATCATATCCTCCAGAAGCTAGTTCCACTGAGCCTGTTTTTGTAAAAATTGGCCAAAAACCACAAATGTTGAGAGGTTTCGTAAGTTTTAATGGCAATGAGGATAAACTTTCACATACCATCGGTGTAGGTACCCCAGAAGGTATCAACTTTATCTTCAACCTCAATTCGGGAAATCTTATCGGTGTCTGGCGTGGAGAATTTGCCGATACCACACCCATGTGGACGCATAGGGGAGACGGGTCTTTTGAGCCAAAAGGGGCGGTGCAATGGACCTTCTTGAATCAACCCATTGCCCAATTACCAAGCATGGAAAGTGCGTTTCCCGGTGCCAAAGCGCCGTTTTCTGACTTTGTATATAAAGGGTATTCAATACACGACAGCGGTCTACCTATTTTTAAGCATCGTTACAAGGGGATAGAAATTGAAAATTTCATTTCCCCCGATAGTTCGAACACTTATTTAATTCAAGAGATACGTTTTTCACAATCGAACTTGAAGGACTTTTATCTCAAACTTGCTTCCGGAAAGGTACGATCACTTCCCGATGGGTCTTTCGCTATTGGAGGGCAGCAATATTATATAAAAATGAAATCCGATCAGAAGCCTTTTATAAGGGAGGTCAATGGGGAAACGGAATTGATTGTATTGGTAGATGGTAAAAACATAGAATACGAGATAATATGGTAACAACTTTTAGAATGTCCAGATATGATGGCCTAACAGGGGGGGCAAAGGCTATCATGAGTATCTTTTTAGTAGGGGTGATTCAAGTAAGTATGGCCCAAAAGGCTCCGAAGGAGGAAGATTATTATCGAATAACGACCATTCCGGCGCCCCAAGATGCACTGATTGAAGCAGGAGGTGTTCAATCCCTTCCAGATGGCAGCCTTGCGGTCTGCACCAGAAGAGGGGATGTTTGGCTTATAGATAATCCATCAATGGCCAATGGCAATCAGCCTATTTTCAAAAAAATCGCGTCAGGTTTGCACGAGCCTTTAGGACTTTTATATAAAAATGGGGCTTTCTACACTGCTCAGCGTGGGGAGCTCACGAAACTAATTGACACTAATGGCGATGAAATAATCGATGAGTATCAATGCTTATACTCATGGCCATTATCCACGAATTATCACGAATATTCTTTTGGTCCGGTACAAGCATCTGACAATGATTTTTTTGTTACAACGAACATTGCTTTTTTTAATGAAGAATGGTGGAGGGGAAAAAGTGCTGTACCCTGGAGGGGCTGGACCTTAAAAATTTCTGAAAGTGGACAAATGCAGCCATGGGCCACTGGAATGAGGTCTCCTGCTGGATATGGCATGGTTGACGATGAATTGTTTTATACCGACAACCAAGGTGATTGGGTAGGTTCGGGTGCATTATGGCACTTGCCGAAAGGAGTTTTTACCGGACACCCAGCCGGACTTGAATGGACTGGCCAGAAAGGTTCGCCAATAGAGCTTACAACAAATAAGTTCTATAGCAAAATCGATAAAAGGCGAATTAAAAAAAATGGGCGTTTCATTCCCCCTGTAAATATAGAAAATGAACAGAATCCGGATTTTATGTATACGGTTAAAAAAGTTTTTCCAGAACTTCAACTCCCAGCCGTAATACTTCCCCACGGAGTTTTGGGGGTTTCAAATTCAGAACTTCAACAGGATAAGACCGAAGGAAAATTTGGTCCGTTCAATAGCCAACTATTTGTCGGCGATATGGGTCAAAGTAAAATTATGCGTGTAGTTCTTGAAAAAGTAAAGGGAGAATACCAGGGCGCGGCTTTCGAATTTAGATCGGGGTTTCAATCCGGTGTGCTGCGCATGGATTTTGACCAAAATGGCAATTTATTCGTTGGGCAGACCAATCGTGGATGGGGCTCCGCAGGGACAAAGGATTCTGGTCTACAGTTTGTTACATGGACGGGGCGAATGCCTTTTGAAATGAAAACGGTAAAGGCAATGCCAGATGGTTTTGAGATTGAGTTTACCAAGCCAATCGATATAAAGTCTGCCGAAAATTTGAACGCATATAAAGGTAAGACATACATCTATAAATATCACCCTGTTTATGGTAGCCCCCAGACAAACTCTGAAAATATCGATCTCAAAGGTGTCCGGGTCAGTAAAGATGGTTTAAGAGTTAGAATCGTTCTAAGCGAATTAAGACAATATTACGTTCATGAAATCACGTTAGACGGGATTAGAAGCAAAGAATCAGGAAATCCAATTCTCCATCCAACATTTTACTATACGCTAAACAACGTGCCCGATGGTCCAAGATTGCAAAGCACTGAATTCACTACAAAACGTTCAAATTTGAAACGGAAAGTGATAACAAAAAAGGGCTCGACAGCAAAATCCAAGCCTTTGACCAAAAAAATACCAACTGATTCGCAAATACAGCCATTGCTAAAAACCAATACCTGTATAGCCTGTCATAGCAAGGAAAAAAGAATGACAGGGCCATCGTTCATGTCAATCGCCAAACGTAATTATACAAATAAGAGAATTGTGGAACTTATCTATAACCCTGAACCTAAAAACTGGCCCGAATATGCAACGCCCATGGCCCCAATGCCCAATGTTCCAGAAGAAGAAGCTTTAAAGATTGCCGCCTGGATAAATTCACTGGATGATTGACCCGAACTCATGAATGAAAAATTAGACAACATCCATTTATCCTAGTTGTCCTTGCCTGCCAGATAGTGTTTTTTATACTCCAAGGGCTGCATATTCATGACTGATTTAAAGTGCCTGTTGAAATTCGATATGTTATTGAATCCACTTTCATATGCAATCCGTGTAATGTTGTATTTATCTTCGATTATAAGTTTACAAGAGTGGCCTATCCGTATTTCCCTTAATAGATGATTGAACGTTTTTCCCGTACTTTTTTTGATGTACCTACAGAATGAATGGGTACTCAGATTAGCAACCTCAGCAACATCTTTCAAGGATATATCCTTATCCGTAAAGTTGGAAAGAATATAATCATACACCTTTATCATACGCTCACTTTGATGAACATTAAATTTCTTAACGAAGCCTCCACTAGATAGCTCCTTGCAATCATACTTTGATAGTTTCTCTATAACTTTTAAAAGATGTAGTACTCTATGAAAGCCCTGACTATTTACAATACAAGGAATTTCGTCAAGAACCGGATCATTCTTTTTCACTGGAAAATTGAGTCCATTTTTAGATTTGGAAAGAAAATTGGATATCTCCTTGCACTCAGGCGTGTTAAAAAAATCCTTCCCTAAAAAGTTCTCTGAAAAGTGAATTACATATGCATTGGAATTACGATGAACGTTTTTTTCATCAGAATACCTACTTGTCCAAAAGTGTGGGAGATTTGGGCCTATTAAATTAAGTTCCACTTTACCAAAATCACTGATATTATCGCCCATGAACCGCTTCCCTCCACTGTTCAGAATCAAGATTAGTTCATATTCTGGATGATAGTGCCACGGTGTACTGAAAAGTGGGGGCTTTTCTTCAACAGCAGAAAACGAAGAAACCGGTGAAAGAGCAATTTTTCTATATAAGGGAATCATCCGAAAGAACTATTATTCAACCTCTAATCATACAAGCAAGTCGATTATTACAAAAAATAATCAAAATGACGCAATCTGTAAAACATTCCCTATCTTTTCTGAGCTTGTCTTATAGTTTTTCAAGAGCCTCTTGCAATTAGGAAGAATAATAACATTTATGTAGTCAGTTTTTACTTTAAAAAATAGCTGCCCTCTAATACCATGATCTTTTTTACTGCCAATACAAATACTTGGACACCAACCCTAGCCATTATAAAAGTTTTTTTGTTCATTCGAAAGTGCCCTGGAAAAGGTAATGAACCAATCTGTTCTAGATTGAACTTTGACGGTATTCAAAATGATAAAAATCGACTTGAAGTTCCTTTTGAATATTGGGTCACTTATCCCATACTAACAATTATCAGTAAAACAAAAATCCGTTTCTAAAAGTGAATGTCATTCGTCATTTTTTTCTTTACCCTCAATCTTGAAAGTCCAAGCATAAGAGCTGTTCACTTCGTTTATGATAGCCTGTGGTATCGTTATTTTCAAGCTGGTTTTTTCATTGTATTCCCATTTCAAAGCTTCATCTGAACCAAGTAGGAAGATTTCTGAGCCTAGCTTTGGAATTATAGAGCGTATAGTGAATGTATTGTTTGGTTTTTCCAAAGAAATTGCATACAATGTACTTCCTTCCTTTTTTCTTGTAAAGCGAATGTTTTCACCTTCTTTAAAGTGATTTGCAAGCCTTTCAGTACCGTAAATCGCTTCTCCGTTAACAGACAGCCATGTTCCAATCTCCTTCAGCCTTTGAACACTAGGTTCTGGGATTAGACCATCTCCGGTTGGGCCCACATTGAGTAGGTAGTTGCCTCCTTTGGATACCACGTCAACTAGATTATGTACCAGTATTTCTGTGGTTTTCCAGTTATGGTCGTATGATTTATAGCCCCATGTGTCGTTCATGGTCATGCAAGACTCCCAATCGAGTTCTGAAGCTGTTCCCAATATTTCCTGTTCTGGAGTTCCAAAATCCCCAGCATAGTCCATATCTTCCTTATTCATTCCCTGCATGCCCTTTCTACCTTTGTCGACACGGTTGTTTATAATTATGCTTGGTTTCAACGCTCTCATTTCTTGATATAGCTCCAGACCCATTTCATGGGTATATTCGGGAATCCATTCCCCATCAAACCAAAGAATATCGGGATCATACCCCTCTACCAATTCTAATAGTTGTGGTTTCATATAGTTTTCGTAGTAAAGTGGAAAATCTGGATTTACTTTGGTTTCCCCTTTTTTTGGGTTGTACATAGGATAATTATTTCCCTGTGCCTGTGGATGGTGCCAATCCATAATCGAATAATAGAGCCCAAATTTTATTCCTTGTTTTTTACAGGCTTCTGAAAGTTCTTTTAATATATCTCTTCGAAAAGGAGTAAAATCAACAATATTATAATTAGATACCTTAGAATCCCACAAGGCAAACCCGTCATGGTGCTTCGAGGTGATCACCACATACTTCATACCAGCATCTTTCATAAGCCGGGCCCAATTGTTTGCATCGAATTCAACTGGAATAAATTCCTTGGCTATTTTCTCATAGTCCTTTACGGTTATTGGTGCGTTGTGCATAATCCACTCCCCAATACCTTCTATCTCCTCTCCTTTATAGCTACCCGCCAGTACCGAATACGGCCCCCAATGGATAAACTTTCCAAACTTTGAGTTTCTCCACCAGTTCATCCGATTGTCTTTTTCTTCCGGAGTCTCTTCTAAATAATTTTCATTGATTTCTTCAATCTTTTGTACATCCTTGTCACGTGTCTTGCACAGTGTCACCATAAAAAGAATAGGTATCAAAAACAAAAGTCTGTGTTTAACCATCTCCACTTTTTTTATTTTGATTTCATTTGATATATCAATCTTGCAGTTTGTCCACGGGCCTCATAGCGCCCAATCAATAGCAACGAGCCCGCTTCTTGTAGTTCTATTTGTTGCTTTTAGCGCTGCTAAAATTAGAAGTAAAAATAGTGCTACTGTAGTACCTAAACTACCAAAAAAAGGACAATAAGTAATACAATTTTGACAATCAAAATAAATCACAAAAGAAGCTGCAAGGGCACATCTCTATGATATCTATCTATATCTAAGGGCTAAAAGAAAAACCATTGAGTGCCCGATTTATTGAGTTTCGGATAGACGAAAGCCAATATGCTGCAGTGGGAAAACCCTTCCCGCGTACCATCAAAAAAAGTGCTCCCGAAAGACTCCCGATTTGAACACTTTAACCTTTCAATTTAGTGCCATATAGCTTCTTTTTTAAGGCGAACTTTAAAAATTAAACCGGGGTGGCAGGATTCACAATATGCATCCTGATGAAGAGTTGTCGCAAATTAAAGCATAGCTTTTATTTTCTCTAAAAGCAAAAAGTTCTCTCAAGAAAGTAAACTTTCCAAGAGAACCTTTTTCAGCTTCATTTGTCGGGGTGGCAGGATTCGAACCTGCGACCTCCTGCTCCCAAAGCAGGCGCGATAACCGGGCTACGCTACACCCCGAAAAACTTAAAATACGATGTATTTAAGGGAAAAAGCGGAGAGACTGGGACTCGAACCCAGGCGACAGTTACCCGCCGACAGATTAGCAATCTGCTCCGTTACCACTCCGGCACCTCTCCTGACATTGTATTATGAACGTGCATTCTGAAAATGCGGATGCAAATGTACCTTTTCATCCGTAAGATCGCAACTATTTTTCCATTTTTTTGGCCAAACTGATCTTAACTAAACATCACTCGGGATACTCCACACGAAGGTGATAAATATTGGTAAGCTTATGCTTCAATACCTTCTTTACCATTTCTATTTCCCTAAGGGTTATGTTGGCATTTAAAAACTGATTTGCCTTCATCTGTCCCTTAACAATTTTATCAACAAACTCATCGATGATCATAAAAGTTGGATCCTTCAAACTTTTGGATGCTGCTTCCACAGCATCGGCCATCATTAAAATGGCTGTTTCCTTGGAAAAGGGAATGGGACCTGGATATCTAAAATCCCCTTCATCCACATTTTCCTCCAACTCCTGTTGTTTTTTGAAAAAGTAGAACACCAAAGTTGTGCCGTGATGTGTACGGATAAAATCAATGATCCTATCGGGAAGATTGTTTTTCCGTGCTATTTCAATGCCCTCAATTACATGATCTATGATAATCTTTGCGCTTTCCTTTGATGGCAGATCATCGTGGGGATTTACATTGGTAATTTGGTTTTCGGTAAAGAATGTGGGGTTGTTCATTTTCCCGATGTCGTGATAGAGTGCCCCTACCCTCACCAACATGGCATTTGCACCTATTTCATTGGCGGCAGCTTCCGCTAAGTTTGCCACTTGAAGGGAATGATGGAAAGTCCCAGGAGCCTTATCCGACAGTTCTTTCAACAGCTTCGAATTGGTATCAGAGAGTTCAAGCAACGAAACATCGGATACCAATCCAAAGATTTTTTCATAGATGTAAATCAAAGGTTGGGCAAACAAGGTCAAAAGTCCATTTAAGACAAAAATTCCGAATAGGATCCATTCAATGTTTTCCAAATTGCCCTCGTGAATGGCGTGAAAAGCAAAGTATCCAATAATGTATATCAGTGTAATCTGGCCTACTGAAATAAACAGGTTTGCCCTTTTGTACAGCTCGGATGCTGTCAAAATGGTCACAATACCGGCGATTGTTTGTAAGAAGATGTATTCGAAACTATTGGGTACAACAAACCCCAGAATCAGCACGGTCAATACATGCACAAAGAGTCCCAAGCGAGCATCAAAAAAGTTTTTGAGCACAAGGGGAAGTATACAGAGCGGCACTACAAAAACATAATTCTCATTGTTTTTGACCATCAATGTAGTGGCCAAGACCATGAGCAAAATGTTCACAAAAATAAAGGTGACCTTATTATTGTTCTGGAAAATCTCCTTGCGGTAACGTTTCAAGAACAAGAAAAGCATGATGAGCACCAAAGCCACCAAAATGGTATAGCCCAATAGAATAAAATAATAGTTGTTCCCTCGCCACAACTCTGATTCATATTCATCTTTAAGCGAATTGAGCATTTTGAAGTTCTCTGCTTCCACTACCTCTCCTTTCGCGATAATCAACCTTCCTTCGGAAACTTCCCCCCGGGTAAATGAAATTTTGGAAAGTTCTTCTTCCAAGGCTCTTTCTGTAAGTGCCCGATCAAAAAAGGCATTGGGTTTTAATTCCCGCTGAATTGGACGCTCCAAGGCGGATTTTATCCTACCGTTCGTATCTGAAAGTATGGAAGATACCTTTTGTTTTGCCCTTTGCACATCCGTAAAGCTGTTGGCTCCGAGAAGTCTTGCCGCATTGTTATTGAGCAATAATATCGTGTTTGATGCAGGTAACTCCTCAAATATCCCAAGAGCATAAACACTATCGATCACCTCTCCCGCGGTGCGCAATAGTCTTCGCTGTTCCGATCCTGAATATAAATTGGTGGTAAAAAGCCTTCTCAGGTGCTCCTCTGTCTTGGCTTTTGTCTCAGCAACAACGTCAGCATTAAAAGTGTAATAGTCTATTTTGCTTTCACGAAGTGATTGTTGCTCCTCTGCAATTTCCTCATCGGTCTTTTTAATGGAAAAATCAATCGGGGCATATAGGTTCTCATATTGCCAGGGCTTTCCTTTTTGAAATTCATATTTAAACTTTCCCCCTTTGGGAAAAAAGAAGACGATCAGGCCAACCGTGATGAAGTAGAGAAAGTACTTGTAGGCAAGCGATTGATGTTTGTAAACATTGTCCAGACTTTTTCCCATTCCTTGTGCAGTTGACCCAAAAATAGAAAATATAAATAAGAAGTTGGGAGCATCTTCCAGCATAGGGTTTGCATTTAATTTTAGTATTTTCGCATCAGTAAAAATGTAGGTATGAAAAAAGTTGTGATCGTGTCCGCCGCTAGGACTCCAATCGGAAGTTTCATGGGTGCACTTTCAAGTATTCCGGCTCCCAAACTGGGGTCTATAGCCATTAAGGGAGCATTGGATAAAGCAGGTATCAAGCCCGAGCAAGTGGAGGAAGTCCTCATGGGAAATGTGGTTCAGGCAGGTACAGGTCAAGCACCGGCCAGGCAGGCCGCAATTTATGCCGGAATTCCAGATTCTGTCCCTTGTACTACGGTCAACAAAGTTTGCGCGTCGGGTATGAAAGCCATTATGCAAGCGGCGCAGTCCATAGCTTTGGGCGAAAATTCCATTGTGGTAGCGGGAGGTATGGAAAACATGAGTTTGATACCCCATTACGTGCACATGCGCAATGGTGTGAAGTTCGGCCCCACCAGTTTTGTGGATGGCATGCAAAGAGATGGTTTGGTGGATGTATACGATGAAAATGCCATGGGTGTTTGCGCAGATGCCTGTGCCGTTGAGCACAATTTTAACCGTGAGGAGCAAGACGCATTTGCAATTCAATCCTATAACAGATCTGCGGAAGCGTGGAAGTCGGGCAAATTTGATGATGAGGTAGTACCCGTGGAAGTTCCCCAGCGTAGAGGTGAACCAGTAGTAGTGAGTG
>JANQRD010000027.1 GCA_028284725.1 Allomuricauda sp.
CCCCACTGGGTAGGCAACCGTGGCCGATAAGCCCGGGATACCGAAGACAGCGCACATCCAGTCCAAACTTTTGCCAGTAGTAGTTGCACCAAAGCTCTCCAGCGGACTTGGCAATCCCATATACGGTCTGGGCATCTCGTACCGAATGCTGCGGGGTATTTTCCAACAGGCTATGCCTGCCAAAGACAGCTATCGATGAGGGCCAAAAGACCTTTTCAATCTTCATGCGCAACGCCATATCCAACACGAGCAACAGCCCGTCCAGATTGACCTGCCAACTGGCATGGGGATCCACTTCCCCATCCGCCGAAAGAATGGCGGCCAGATGGTAGATCTGTTTGATATTGAACCTACGCATTATAGCGTCCATACGGTCGGAGGCAAAAACGTTCAACGGCTCAAAATGGCAATTGGGCAGGTACATCCCCTTTTTCGGATCGATGTCCGAGGCCACCACCCGGTCCTCCCCAAAAACGGCCACCAGGGTGCGCACCAGTTCCTGTCCGAGCTGTCCCCCGGCGCCAATGACCAATATGCGTTCCAGATTGCCCATGACTTACGAAAAATTGAGGTCCAGTTCAGCAGTACAACAGCCCTCGAACCATTCGGCAACGTTTACCTTGGTTTCCAGTGTTTTGTCTTTCAATACAAAACCCGTTGGGGTCTTTCGGTATTCCTTTCCCCAACCGTGTCCCTTTTTGACAATGCTCCGAATGGCGTGGCACACCTGTAGCACCTCCCAATCCGGCGTGGTCGGATGGAAGGACACCCGGGTCCAGCCCGGCTTGTCCAAGGCGCAGCCCGCTGTACTCTGTTTTCTAATCTCCTCTGAAGAATTCGGGTCAATGTCCATCAGGTAATGGCCATAGGTACCGGCGCAGGAACAGCCACCGCGTACCTGAATCCCGAATTTGTCGTTGAGCAATCGGGTGACCAAGTCATAATGCAGCCCCTCGATGGTAAAGGAGAAAATTGACAGCCGCAGTTTGTGCTGGGCAGCCAACAGTTTCAACCCCTCCACGTTTTCCAATTGTTCAAAGACCAGTTCCTTGTTCTCCTGTTCTCGTTGTTTCATTTTCACCGTGCCCATTCGTTCCTTGAGCTTGATCGCCAATGCCGCCCGTATGGTCTGCAAGAAACCGGGGGTGCCTCCGTCCTCCCGCTCCTCGATATCGGGCTTGTAAAGATGGTTCCCCCAAGGGTCGGTAAAGGTGACCGTCCCACCACCGGGTATATCGGGTATTTTTTTGTTGTACAATGCTTTATTGAAAATGAGGATACCCGTACTGCCCGGCCCGCCCAGGAACTTATGGGGCGAAAAGGTAATGGCATCCAGATAGTGCGTATCGCTGGGGTGCATGTCGATCTCCACATAGGGGGCCGAGCATGCAAAGTCCACGATACAGATTCCACCATGTCGATGGGCCAGTGCCGCCACCGTATGGTAGGGCGTCTCGATGCCTGTTACATTGGAACATGCGGTAACGGCCACAATTTTGATTCTGTCCGGATATTGGAAGAGCATGTGTTCCAGGGCGGCCAAGTTGACCTGCCCGGTATTGTCATAGGGGACCACGACCACCTCGCATATCGTCTCCAACCAAGAGGTGTGGTTGCTATGGTGCTCCATATGGGAAAGGAAGACCACGGGCTTTACCACGTTTGGTATTCGGGTGTTGATTTTATGCTGTTCGGGAATAAAAAGTCCAAGGATGCGCTGCAGTTTGGCCAGTGCTCCGGTCATGCCCGTGCCACAGGCAATTAGTACATCATCCTTTCCAGCGTTGACATGTTGTTTGATATTTTCCCGTGCCATTCGATAGGCTTGAGTCATGGTTGCCCCGGTCAAGGAAGTCTCCGTATGGGTGTTGGCCACCCAAGGGCCCACTTTGTGGAGCATCGTCTCTTCAATAGGCCAATAGAGCCTTCCGCTGGCGGTCCAGTCGGCATAGACCATGGGATGTTCCTTGCCTCTCAAATCCACGGGTTGCTGCTGACCGATGATGTGTTTTCTGAACTGTCCGAAATAGGTTTCCAAATCCTGTCTTTCCATGGGTTTCAAATTGGTCTGCCTTGGGCAGAAAAAAGGCCTGCCTTTTGGGACAGGCCATCTCTACTTAATAAACTAACTAAACTATGAGGGTATGTTGTCTACATTTTTACTATTTCAATCCAACCATTGCATCAACAACCAATACAGGAAAAAGAAGGCGGCCACGGCATATACTGCCAAGAGCAACCATCGTATTAATTTCTTGCGTGATGTTGTCATTCAAATTCAATCCATTTTTGGTTTGCTAAAGGCGAAACGGCCCGCCGTACCTCACGACAAGACGGGCAGGCCTTAACGCCTACCTGCGCACACCAACCAAACGCGAACGCAGGCGCATCAAAAGACCCTAATTAGTATTGATTTATGGAGTTTGATAGCTAATTCAAATAACCTCTGATGAAAACAAAACCTAGGTGTTCCTTTGATATATACTTTTACATGATTTCAAAAAGGGAAACGGCTTTGTGAAAACTAACGATTATACTATACCGTTCCCCTTTGACTAACTCAAACTAACTCTATGAAGTAAGCTTGCTTTTTATACATTTCGATTCCAATTAAATCGACTTATATTTCTTTATTCCGGATTCCAGAAACCGGATAAAATTCTCAATGTCGAGATCATAGGCCTTTGGCTCGAACAGCATGTTTTCCTCAGCGTCCATCAGTACATAAAAGGGCTGGGCATTGTTAACATATTTTACGATTTGGTAATCCGCGTTCTGCTTCCCGATGCTCTTTTTGGTCTTCCCATCATATTCGGAGATATACCAATCCTTTTCGGGCAATTCCGTTTTATCATCCACATAGAGCGCAGCAATGACATAGTCTTCTTTCAGAATTTTCAACACTCTCGGGTCACTCCAAACCCTCGCCTCCATTTCCCTGCAGTTCACACAGCCGTGGCCCGTAAAGTCGATAAAAATGGGTTTGTTTTGAATCCTTGCACACTCCTTGGCCTGTTCCAAGTCAAAATAGCCTGTCAGGTCGTGCGGCAATTTAAAGAGGTCCGTATATTTTGGTTTCGGACAATCTACAACATTGTTTTCCGCTTCGGTGTTCCCTTCAGTCCCACCTGGCAATACATTCGAGTTGGGTGGGTTCCCCATCACAAATTCCTGTGTCGTCATCGGAGGCAAATAGCCTGAAAGCGATTTTAAGGGTGCGCCCACCATGCCGGGTATCATATAAACCACAAAGGAAAATGAGATGATGGCCAGCATCAGTTTTGGAACGGATGTCTTTTGGTTTTCATTATCGTACAATTTGATCTTGCCCAAAAGGTAAAACCCCAAAAGGGAAAATATCACAATCCACAAAGCCAGATAGACCTCCCTATCCAATATACCCCAATGGTATACTTGATCGGCAATACTCAGAAACTTTAGGGCTAGGGCCAGTTCCAAAAAGCCCAAAACCACTTTGACATCCTGCATCCAGCCCCCGCTTTTCCACAACCGTTCCATCCATTGGGGAAAAACGGCAAACACCGTGAATGGAAGGGCCAAGGCCAGGGAAAAGGCAAACATCCCTATAATGGGTTTTAGTACTGCACCTCCGGCGGACAGTACCAAGACGCTCCCCACAATAGGTCCCGTACAGGAAAAGGAGACCAATACAAGGGTAAAGGCCATAAAGAACACGCCCAGCCAACCGCCTTTTTTATTGCTCAGTCCATCTACCTTATTGATAAAGGAACTCGGCAGAGTAATCTCAAATAGACCCAAAAATGACATCGCAAAAATCAAAAAAATCAGGAAGAATAGCACATTGGGCAACCAATGGGTGCTCAACCAATTGGCAAACTCAGGGCCATTGATATAGGCCACCACAGTCCCGGCCACCACATAAATCAGGATTATAAAAAACCCATAGAGCATCGCTTTCCGAAATCCTTTTCTGGTTTTATCCCGAAGCCCAGAACCGGAACTGTTCAAATGGACCACTTGGTCCTCGGACGGTACCTGGGAACTTCCAAAAAAACTGACCGTAAGCGGTACCATGGGAAAGACACAAGGTGTCAAGAGCGCTGCCAGACCAGAGCCAAAAGCCAATAGAAAAAAAGTGCCAAGGTCTTCCATAAACTATTGTGATATGACTTTGATTTCAAAATCTTCTTCAGGAAAAACGCATTGACCTGTGACCATGGAACAGACACTGTACACAATGGTACCCCGTATAACCGCATTCTCTTTTAGTACCCTTATCTTTTGAACAAAACCGCCCCCGCTCTCGTCAATGTAGCGTACGTTACCCATCCAAATATCGTCGTATTTTTCCTTGACTTTTAATGTTTTCAGTCCGTCTAGCAACTTATACGATGGATGCGCCTCAAAAATCACCTCAGTGGGCTTGGGTCCCAAATCAGGGTCCTGATCATTGGAATAGATATACCAACTATCGTCCAAAATCACGGATAATGTAATCTCCTGTTCTTCGCCAACCTTAGCGGTCACCGAAGAGAATTCCCAATCCGCAGGGTCCAAGAGTTGGTTATGGCCCTCAACAAACCAAAGTGCAAAAACTGATATTATGATATGCTTCATTTTTAATTCAAATTAGGGTGTTCTTTCCATCGCCATCTACGGTATATAACCTAAGGGGACCAAATCCTGTTTTTACTTCAAAAGAAGTGGGCTTTTTTTCTTTATAAGGTTGGTTGATTAGGTTCTAAAAACTATCCACCCTTATCACCTGCAGCGAGTTCCCCCCAGTCCCATTATCCACTAGGCCAATAATTGCCAAAGTTGTGTTTCGGAACACCGGCGCCGTCGTGGAATAGGTGGTCAGCACATTCCCGGCTCCATCCTTAATCTCAAAACTGTAACTCCCATTCGCCGAAGTCGCATCCACTTCTAGAAATTCAGTCGCCTCTTCAAAGCCCAAAGATAATGGGCTGATGCCTTGGTCTGCTTCAAAAATGAGGGACTGACTGTCGGGCGCAAGGTTGATAAAGCGGAAGCCTGCAGTGCTGTCGTTGTGTTGCAACAAAGCATCTTCCAATAATAAAGTGTTTATATTGCTGTCCCGACCGGTCAAGAAGAGCGTGGAGATGTTTCCAGCTGGTAAATTGACACTGGTGCTCAACACTGTGGATGTGGTATCCGTCGAGTTTACAAAGGCAATACTTCTCTCTTCATTCGCAATAATTGTGAATCGGTTGTTTCCTCCAAAGGATAGTACTGGATTGTTCGCAAACGCAAAGTCTTCATCAAATTGGGTGTACAATACATGCAGTCCTGGAGCATCCACACCTGTATGAACCACTTTCAAAGAAGTAGCTTCAAGAATTCTTTCGTCCTCAGAACAGCTCCAAACTGATAGTAAGGTTGCACACGCAACAATTATTAATTCGATTTTGTTATTCATTGTGATGTTTTTTTGTTTTACTGTTGTGTTAATTCATTTTCTTTAGACTTCCTTAATTAATTACCTTTAAAGGCATATCAGCAAAGAAGTGGTCATTAAAAACTAGTTAATCCTTTCTTGGATTTTTTTGATCAATTGTTCGGTTTTGATAGGGTCAATTTCGTTTTGGTACGCTATCGTTACAGCCTTTTTGGCGGCGTTGAGAGCTTCTTCTACTTTGTCCATTTTATATAGTAGCCCAGCGTAGGTGTTCCAATTGTAGTAATTACTCTCCATTGATATGGATTTCTTAGCCCAACTGAGGGCCTTATCTAAAAGTCCTTCATCGGTAATACCCTTTACTTCATAGAATGCGGATGCGTAAGAATTTAGGCTTTTCCAATCATCACTGTAATATTCATCCACAAATTCGACTATCGGTATAGCATCCTCATTCACATTATCTGAATTATAAATTTTTCTCAAAAGTCGTTTGAAGTTTACTTCCCGATTTGCAATCTTTTCGTCTTCAGTAAGCGATCTTTCAATATGTTGATAACCTTCTTTCTCCTTTACCACCAATACATCAATTTCCCTTTTCTCAACCTTAAATCTCATACCAAACCTTTCAAGGGCTTTGTCAAAACTTTCGTAGTCTTCAATATTTAACTCCGCCGAAAACTTACCCAAATCTCCTACAAACCCAGTTTCATTCACAATGGGGAATGGGGAAGCCTGATATTTGGTTTTTATTTTCCTGATTAAAGACTCAACTTTTATCTTGTTGAATACCACTTTGCTTTCATTGATAAATAATTCAGCTTCTCCCTTAGAATAGGATATTCGAGTCGTGTCCATGCTCGATAGCACAAGGCATTCTTTATAACGCTTCTGCCATTCTATATCTATTCCGAAATAATTCTCTATATCAGAATGTGCAATCTCCTTAAGCTTGGCAATGGTTGTGGGCTCTTTAGAAAAGAGTTGATAGGAATACAAGTTTTGACTTTGATAAACTCCATCAATTCCTGACTTTAATCTATCAGGGGCTGGCATATCTAAAACAATGCGATTGTCAAAAAGCTCCCCATCCAAAAAATTGTTACTTTCATTAAATAATAACTTTATCATTCGAATAATCGAAGAATTGGCAATCGTAATAAAATAACCAGGTTCTTCGCTAGCAAAAATTCCAATTGCTGGCCTAAGATTATGATTATACCTGGAAACGGTTGAGTACCACATCATTTCTTCTCCATCACTTACGTTACCACCGATATAAAACGGTTTTTCATATATTACGGCCGCATTTTTCTTAAGAATTCTGTTCTCTGCTTGAATCGTACCTCTATCCAAAAATTCCCTGATGTTTCTATCACTTATAGAACTGCCGTCTGCAATATGTCTCACCACACTATTTTCATCTATCCAAACTGTAGTTGGATAAGAAGTAACCGGAAATAGTTCTTCAATTCTTGAACCCTTGCAAAAAGTGGGCAACGTCATGTTAGTATTTGCATTTTCTTTTCTTTTGAGAATAAAATCCAACACATCCTGTACATCTTCCAAAGGATTAACCAAAATAATTTGAACTCTATCATGATACTTTTTTTGGAGCTCCAATAATTTCGGCCAAGAAGCGATACAAGGTGCACAACCAGAAAACCAAAAATCCAAAATCATGGACTGCCCTTTAAACTCCGTCAGCTTAGCCGAACTGGATTGGTGATTTACAAGTTTGGTGAATTCGTAATTAGGTATTTCATCCCCTATCCTAAGCGCAGGATAGATATCACCTAACTGATTATTTTGGATTTTTGAAGGATTAAAAATTGATTTAGTACCAATGAATTCAAATTCTTCTTCTCCATTGATGCATTTTCCATCCAATGTTGTACAAACTTGATATGCATAAGTTCCCCGTATGATTGGTTTACCGGACAGAATCCTCACTTTTTGATAAAAAATAGCTTTATCTTCAAAATATCTTACGATTCCTGGCCATGTCGGGTCAAATTTTTGTCTAACTCCTTCCGGAGTTAAGTCCCCAATTAATTGATAGCTAGTATGAGTCTCAAATTTGATTTGAGTAGGTGTAGGCCCTACATCAGGATTTTGGTCAGTAGAGTATAGCTGCCAAGTGTAATCCAGGGTTACTTCAACTTTTAATGTTACTGTATCCCCTACTTTCACTTCATTTTCCAAAATTTCGAAACTCCATTCATCTGGACTTTGGGATTGAGAAAAGTGGACAAAGGATAAAAAAAGGATTATTGATATTACTAGATTTTTCATAGATGACCCAATTAATCAGTTGACTTTCTTACCGTAAGCCTCAAAATCGTTATTTAAGAATGGTTTTATTACAGTTTTAGTTTCTAATAGTAAGTGGTCAGAATCATTTACTATTTCAATAGCCATTTCAATAACTTTAATGGCCATACTTGTCTGACCGATTGCATCCAAAGCTTGAGCCTTTTGTTGAAGGGCCAAAGCAATTCGAAGGTCGTCTTTACTAAGTTCAATTGCACGGTTCAATAAATCAATAGCCAAACCATAATCCGGATTGTTCATAGTTTTAATCGAATCAGAACCTCTTGACCTGTCAGTATTTATGATTTTGTTAGCCATACTAAGCAAAAGAGGTTCGTCATCTTTTCCCAAACCACTAACAAGCTCATGAGCATAGGCATATGCCCTATTTTCATCACTTTTAAGTAATACATCAAATTTGATAAGCTTGTAACTTGGAAATAAAGGATACTCTAAAATTAGTTTTTCCGTGATGTTTAGAGCAACTTGAAAATCCTTTTCCCTAACTGCTTTACCAATACTATTGAATAAAGAATCTCTTTCTAATTCTTTCTGTGCAACTATTTCGGGTTCGAACTGATTTCCTAGGACATCAAGAATTACGCTTTCCAAAAAGAAAGGTGAACCAACCCAAACGATAATTCCTTCTTTGTCTACTACAAATGCAGTCGGCCAAGATCTTCGTCCTGAAGCTATCATCCAGGATTTATCTAACAACAGCTCAGGAGCCGGGTCTCTGGCTACACTATAATTGATTTTATCTTTGTTATTTAAAAGATAGTTATTTAAACGCTTCTTAGATTCGCCCTTAAATACGCTAATTAAAGTTATTTCCCCACGATACTTGGTATTTAAGTGAGACAGAAATGGAATAACCGATCTACAAGCATCGCAATTGATATATCCAAATTCGACTACATAGACTTGATTCGCCTGAAATTCTTTAACAGGATTACCCTTCATCCACTCTGCAGAACCCAAACTAGGTGCCCTGTCACCAATTTTTATAGTAATGGAGTCATTATACTGAGCTGAGCCAATAAAACTAACAATTGACAAAATCGAGAATGCTACAAAATTATAATTCATCATGACCTCTGTTTACTAATAGCCAGGATTTTGAGTCAAATTAGGGGCATTTTCAAGTTCAATCTGTGGAATAGGATATAAAACATCAGTTGATTGCCAATCAATCTTGATTGGTCCCAAGACATCATTGGCTCTATTTGTTCTTTTTAAATCTAACCACCTATGTCCCCATTCACTAAAAAGCTCTACCTGTCTTTCGTTTTCTATGGCTCTTAAAATTTCCGCATTAGAATTTGAAGAAAAACTGTCTAATCCCGCTCTATTTCTGATAAGGTTTAAGTCCGAAACAGAGCCAGTATTATTATTTAAATGTGCCCTGGATTCAGCCCTTATTAAATACAGTTCTGCTAAACGTATGACCATTGAATACTCCGTAACTGGCGAACCAAAAAACACTTTATATTTAAAGGGGAAATGAAAAGTTGTTCCAGAGAAATCGAATGATCCCACCCAGTCAGTCAAACGATTGTCTCCTATTTCGAAAGAATTAATTAGGTTTTGAGACAGAGTTTTATTTGTCGGTGGCCCAAGAAGGATAAAAGTTGAGCCTTCCCAGGTATTTAGCCCAAATTGAGCAAACTCTCCTTGGCCTAATTGCCATATTGCCTCGGGACTATTCGCTAAAAAGACTTCTGATAACCCATTTTGTAATGTAAACAATGAGCTATTCTCAATAACCTCACTGGCCATCTGCTCTGCCAACGACCATTCCTCCATGTACAAATATGTTCTTGCCAGAAGAGATTTTGCCGCCCAAGAAATTGGTCTCGTTCTTTCACCATTAGACATTCCAAAATCTGTGGGTAAAAGCGATTCAGCCAATTTCAGATCCCCAATAATAATTTCGTAGACTTCTTCCGGTTCGCTTCTACTAAGAAGTCTATTCTCTTCGAAATCTGTTTCAGTTATTATAGGTATTCCTCCAAAAAGGTTAACTAAATAAAAATTACAAAACGCCCTCATAAAATAAGCCTCTCCCAAAATTTGATTTTTAAGGTCTTCGGTAACTTTGGTAGAGTTTTCCAATCCTTCAATAATTGAATTTGCTTGATATATATATCGAAAACCATCGTTCCAATGTCCAATAACCAGAGAATTTTCAGGGGTAAGAGAATTATCAAACAAAGCGATATTCGGGACAGCATCCGAAAAATCTTGAAATTCATCTGAAGACAGTCCTGTTGACTGTGTAATTGATCCTGTATTTCCAGAGGCAAAACTGTCGCTGTCAAGTATATTTGCAAATATTCCATTGATTGCTGCTAGGGCCGTTGCATCAGCCTCGAATACATTGCCAGTAACTAATTCATTTTGAGGCAGGTCAATTTCGACAAAGTCCTCACAGGAGAATAAAACGCATAAGCTCAAGAAAGTAAAAGCTTTTCTTGCTATCACCACTCTCGATAATTTAAAATTTGAAAAAAATCTCATTCTATTTTTGTGTTAAAAAGTTAATTGGGCACCTAATGTGATATTTCGTAAAGGTGGTAGAATAAATACACTTGCAAACTCCGGGTCCAACCCTTGATAGTTTGTAAATGTGAAAAGGTTTTGAGCATTAACAAATAACTTCAGATCATTGATGTTTAGATTTTCACTCACATTCTTCGGGAAACTATAAGAAAGAGAAACATTTTTGATTCTGGCAAAAGAAGCATCGACAACGTTACCGTCACTGGCCCTAAATTCATTAAACGATCTGAAAACGGGTCCTCCGGAACGGGAAAACTGTTGAACATTGGTTATATCCCCAGGTCTTTGCCATCTATCCAACACAGTTACCGGTTGGTTATTAAAAATACCGGGCATACCGAAACTGGAAGCGACACCTAAAGCATTTTGTTTAACAAATTGAAGGAAAACATCTAATTTCAACCCTTTGTAACTAAATGAATTATTCCAGCCACCGAAAACCTCTTGGGTAACTTCCTCTATCTTTTGTCTATCATCCGGAAAAGAAATTGCGCCATCGCCATTAACATCTACGAACGAGTAGCTTCCGGTTTCTGGATCTACACCAGTAAGCTCACTACGTTTAATTATGAATATTGATTCTCCAACGACCAATCTATTGGCGAAAACTGATTTTTCAATGTCTGGAAATTCAATAAGTTCATTATCCAAAAAGGAAACATTTAAAGACGTATTCCATTTGAAGTTGGTTCCGCTGAAAGGATTTGCACTAATTTCAACCTCTAATCCAGAGTTTTGTACCGTTGCTTCCCTATTATCAATTATACTTGAGAACCCTGTTATATTTGGTAGAGGAAATCCAATAAGTTGGTTTGAAGACCTATTTCTAAACCAGCCCAAGTTTAGCAAAATTGAATTACTTAAAAAGCCCAGTTCTAAACCGGCTTCTAACTTTCTATTTGTCTCCCAACCGAATTCATTATTAGCTAGTCTCTCTGGTTGTAAGCCGCTAACTCCTTGAAATGTAGACGTCGAAGAAAAGGTAGATAAAAAACCGTAATCCCCAATAGCATCGCTTCCGGTTGTTCCATAACTACCTCTGAGTTTTCCAAAAGAAATAAATGGCAGGGCCTTTTCAATGATACTTTCCTCAGTAAACACCCAGGCTAAACCGATAGCACCAAAATTGCCAAATCTTCGATCTGCCCCAAATCGACTGGAACCATCTCTTCTTCCTGTAAGGTTTAAAATATATCGGTCTTTATGATTTACGTTTATCCGACCAAAAAACGCATTATAATTATATTGAAGAAATTCAGACAAGTTGGTTGTTGAGCCTGCCGATGACAAATCCTTAATTAGTTCATCATTTGTAAAACCAGATGCAGCTACAAATCGTCCTTCGGTTTTAGTGCTTTGGAAAGTTGAACCAACCAGAAAATCAAAATCAGTGTTTGGCATATTAAATTTGTATGATATTTGTGGTTCGGCAATCCAAGTAGTGATTGTTCTATTGTTGAAAAAACTTGAACCCTGCAAATTCCCACTATCTGGGTCCTGAGCACTTATGGGATTTAACCCTATTTCGTCCTGAATAAAGCTTGTGTATCCCAAATTGGACTTCAACTCCAAATTTTTAACTATTTCGTATCTCAATACTGAATTAGCGACCAAAGTATTGGCCCTTCTTTCTATTGTATTTCGTAAAGAAGCAAGTGGGTTTATCCATGTAGAGTTCTCCCAATTGAAACTGCCATCGTCATTAAATAGGCCTGGTGCATTCGGAGCAAGTTGTAATGCTATCGGCGTAGGAACTTCGGAAGGCAGTATATTCCTATCACTAGTGTAGTTTACTGAAAAAGATGCAGAGAATCCTCCCTTGGGGGTGTGCTCAACAGAAAGTAGGCCTGATCCACGTTGGTAATCAAAATCTCCTGGGAATACCGTTCCTTGCTTTAAAAATCCTCCGCTAAAGTTATATCGTGTTATTTCATTTCCACCAAAAATTGACGCCTGGTAATTGTATCTTTCCATCGTTCCGCCAAGCAAAACATCTTGCCAATCTGTATATCTATCAGTTGACCAAGTTCCATTTACATCGTAATCTCTAGCGGTAGGCACTCTACCATCATTTTGAAATGCCTCATTTCTCATCTCAAGATATTGGGGAGTATTAAGAAGATCCACAAAATTTGAAACATCACTAAATCCTGCTTGAACATCAATTTGAATCCTAGTTTCATCGATAGAAACTCCTTTTTTGGTAGTTATTAAAACAACACCATTCGCTCCTCTAGAGCCATATATAGCTGTAGCGTCTGCATCCTTTAGTATTTCAATTGATTCAATATCACCGGGATTAATAGCGTTAAGAGGATTTGGATTTGGAATAATTCCTCCTGTGATAACAGATGATGTGTTTGGTGTAGACGGAAATGGCACACCATCAATAATATATAAAGGATCGTTACCATCGTTTCTTAAACTATTCCTCCCCCTAATTCTAATGGTAAGGCCCCCACCTGGTAATCCTGAATTCTGAGTAACATATACACCTGCCATACGGCCTTGGATTGCTTCCAAAGGGTTATTAACAGGCTGTGTCTCGATTATATCAGAGTTCACCTGGGCGATGTTTCCTGTAGCTATCTTCTTTTCTTGTTTGTAATACCCAGCATTCAGTACTACCTCGTCCAATTGGCTTACCGACTCCTCCATCGTTACGTTGATTGTGGTCTGGTTACCCACAGTGATTTCCTGTTCGGTATAACCGATGGAAGTGAAGACCAATATACTTTGGCTATTGGGTACTACAATTTGGTAGTTGCCGTCAAAGTCAGTGGCGACGCCACGTGAAGTGCCCTTGACCACCACGCTCACCCCTGGCAATGGGACACCATCAGTGTTGGTGACCTGTCCGGTGACCGTGATGGGGTCTTGGGTTGTCGAGGCTTGTTGTTTAGGTGGGCCGGTATTGGTTTTGGCACTCAAAACGACCTGCTTGTTTTTCACCTGATATTGGGTATCGGTGTTCGCAAAAAGTAATTCCAAAACGGATTGTATCCGCTCCCGCTTCACTTTAAGGGAGACTTGACGGTCCACGTCCACAAATTGGTGGTTATAGACAAAGCGGAATTCGGTCGTGGCTTCTATCTCGTCAAGGATGGAGGCTACGGTCTGGTTCGTGGCGTCTAAAGTGATTTTTGTTTTTTGGGCATAACTGTTATTGGCTTGAAGCCCGAGTAGTGTGGTGAACAACAACAGTGTGGTCAATTTCATTTTCAAATCGAATTGTAACGGCGGATAGTTCCATCGCGCAATGTTCCAAAGAATTTTCATATTTTTAAAGTGTTTAAATGTGGTTATTTCGTTACGATTTAATCACGTTACCTACCGGAAAGTGTTGGAGCATTTTCCGGTTTTTTCGTGATAGTTAGTGGTCAAATGGGTATTGGTTTCATAGATTTTTGTTTTTTATCGATTTTATCAATTATTGTATATAGACTGTATTGTCCTTTATGATGTATTCAATATTGTAGCTGTCGTTCAAAAAGCCCAGGACCGTTTCGATGGTCTCATTGTTGAAACTGGCACTAAAGACTTCTTTCTTTAAGGTTTCATTTTCAATTTCAATGGTCACATTGTAATGCCGTTCCAGTTTTTTGACCAGATTCTCAAAGGGCATCCGTCTAAAGACCAATTCCCCTTTGCGCCAGGCGGTGTAAATGTTGGTATTTACCTTTTCTGTATCGATGGTTTGGGAAACGCGGTCCATAATCCCCTTTTCCCCAGGGGAGAGTACAGTATTTCCCGTGGATTCCCCAATAGCCAGTGCCACACTTCCCTCCACAAGGACCACATCAGTCCGGGCATCTTCGGGATAGGCGAATACATTAAATTCAGTACCCAATACTTCCACGTTCAATGCTTCTGCATTTACGATAAAAGGCCGGTCGGTATCCGATGTCACGTCAAAGTAAGCCTCGCCCTCTACAAATACCTCGCGGTTCCCTTCGTCTAAAAAGGAAACGGGATATTTCAGTTCCGTACCGGAATTGAGATATACTGTCGTACCATCGGAAAGCACCACGTCAAAACGCTTTCCGTAGGGCACTGTAAGTGTGTTATAGACCAGTACTTCGCTACCACCTGCCTCCGTGTAGTCCAATTGGGACTGATCCTGGTTAGCGACCAGATTTCCTTGGGCATCCCTTACAGTTTTACTGGAAGTTGGGTCAATGACTTGAATGGACCCATCCTCCAACTGCAGGGTAATGGACTCATGGGCAGGGACCAATAGACCTTCCTCACTTGAATCAAATGCACCCTGTTGATAGAAATATCCAACGGCCAGTACGCCGATAAAAACCGCCGCTACTGAAGCATATTTCCAAATTCTGGATTTAGACCTAACAGTGGATTGCTGTTTCACCTTATCTTGAATCTGGGCATAAAGGGCAGCTGCCTTTTCAGGTTTTGTCTCCGGCAATTCATCCAAAAGGGAAAGAACCTCTTCGAAGCTGGGTAGTCCATCTGTTCCCTTCACCTTTTTCACATAATTGATGATATGTGTAATCTCTTCGGCACTGCATTCATTTTGAATGAACTTCAGCAACAGCTTTTGCATTTCCTTATCTTCAATCATATGCTCACGTATTGTTGGTAGTTATAAAGAATACGATTGAGAACGGCCGGAGTGTTACTCGGTCTTAATATTTTTTTAACGTTCCGCTCACAAAAAAATAAAAATGCCTGGTGTCGTTTGGCATATTAAGCGCGCAATCTATTGTATATCAAGTTGTTGTAAAAAGTAAATCTCCTTAGGGAAAAGAATTTTAAAAAAAGCAAATAGTAAGGGTGAGGGCAGTGTTTATGCCCAGTCTGAAGCGATAAGCAGAAAGGCAAGGGCCATATCACCATTGTTCAGAAGAAACGTACGGATAGTCTCCAGTGCCTTTCCCATTTGGCTCTTCACGGTATTGGTGGCAATGCCCAATTCCTGTCCAATTTCCTCATAACTTTTTCCCTCGTTTCGCGACATCTCAAATATCAACTTCCTCCTTGGGGGCAATAGGGCTATTGCTTCTTGTTTGATGGTCTCCAAATCCTCCTCGCGCAATTTGCGATAAATGGGGTTGTGCACCATCTCACGGCTATAAAAGACCTCTTCCCGCAGTTTACGGTCGTTGGCCGCTTTTTTCAAGAAATCCAAGGTCTTGTTTTTGGTGATGGTGATCAGAAACGGCTTTATGGACCGGGACGCATCAATGGTTTCCCGTTTTAACCAAAGCTGTAAGAAGACATCCTGTACAATCTCATCTGCCAAAGTACCGGAATTCAAGATGCTCAGGCTATAGGCATATACTTCCCTCCAATACGTATCAAAAAGGGTTCGGAACGCTCTTTCATTGCCAGCAATGAGTTCCTGTACGAGTAGTTTTTCGCTATGTATATCCCGTTCCTTCATTTGAGTTAGTACAATCCACCATAACCATCAAGGAACGCTCTTAGGGGTAAGGATAGCTTTGGGGGTTCTGGCCAACGTATTTCCATCAAAACCAATTCGTTTGGAACTAGATTTAATGGAAACCTTACCCTAAGTTAACGCAAATAAATCCAAATCACCAAATTCAGAACCTTGGATGGAATATGGACTTTCTTCATAAAACTCTGGCAAAACCCTTAACGGAATTGAGAGCTTTCGATAATTCATTGACTTGAAAACTTTCCAAAAAAATTGCTTTCTGTAAGATAATACAGCAACCTTTTTAACAGAAAATAGTCGCTTTCGTATAACGTCCTCACTTCCTCATTCACTAAAAAACTAACGGACAATACGCAGTGGGGCAGTACCTTCATTAAATGATTTCCTTTGTCTTTCAATTAGTGCTTCGTTCTCCTTTTGTTGTCGTCTCAACTTTTCCTTCAATATGTTCATGTCCTTACTGATTTTCTTTTCAATGACCCTTGCATATTTTCGGGTCGTGGACAGCTTTGTATGGCCCAATAACTTGGACACGGTTTCGAGAGGTACATCATTCAATAATGTCACTGTTGTTGCAAAGGTGTGCCTCGCCACATGGAAGGTCAAGTGTTTATGGATTTGGGCCATGCCCGCCAATTCCTTTACATCGCGGTTTAGGGTTACATTGGTGGGTGTGGGTAGTAGTAAGCCCTCCGGGTTGTTTTCTGCAAAATCCGTGTATTTTTTTAGTATTGCTTCCGCTTCTTCCAACAGTGGCACCAATTCCTGTGTTTTGGATTTTTGACGTCGTACCTTAATCCAACGAGCTCCATCAATCCCAATAGTAATATGTTGCTTTGTTAATTTTTTGACCTCGATAAAACTTAGTCCCGTGTAGCACGCAAACACAAACATATCTTTGGAAAGTCCAAGCCGAACTTTCTTGGGTTCTAAGGCCAGAAAGGCCAACAGCTCAAAATCCTCTAAAAAATCGGCATCGTATTCCTCGAATTTTAGCTGATAGCGTTTAAAGGGGTTTTTGTCCAACCAATCATAGGCCACGCCGACCCCTATTATTTTTTGGAACCTTTCCATGTGTTTCATGATTCCATTGTTGGACAAGGGCTGGCAAGCCCTAATAGGCTTACAACTCCGAAGGTAATTCTCAAACCTTGTCACAAAAGCATAATTGATTTGTGCCAATTCCAAATCATCTGTTTTGAACTTTGATTTTAAGAAACGGGCCAGATAAGTCTCCGTGGCCTTGTAGTTTTTTGCGGTACCAGGTGCCAATTTGACCAACTCTTCCTCCCTGTGAAAGGCAATTAAGGCATTCAATGTATCCACGCCTTCCTCCAAGCCCAAGTAACGAAGTTTGACCTTTTCGGCAGTAACATGTTCTTTGTTTTTCAAAAAATCCTCATAGCAGTCCCGAACTTCGGTGGCGACCTCGTCCAAATAAACATTAAGGGTTTTGCCCATTGGGGTATTTGGATGGGCTCTTCCCAGTTTGGGGGACCACTGGATGTCTTTGATGCCGCGACGAACACTAAAGTCCCT
>JANQRD010000028.1 GCA_028284725.1 Allomuricauda sp.
TTGTTGGCAGAACCACCTTAAAAACAGATACGTTCAAAGCTCGAATGTCCGGTTCCGGAGATATTGAACTGACCGTGGATGCGCAAAGCGTGGAAACCGTCTTATCTGGTTCGGGAGACATCAGGATTGAAGGAAAAACCACTGACCTGGAAGTACAAGTATCAGGTTCTGGGGATGTGAAGGCGTACGGCTTGGAAGCTGAATTCGTAACGGCCACTGTCTCGGGCTCCGCCGACATAAAAGTTACTGCAAACCAGTCCATCGATGCGCGTGTATCAGGTTCTGGGGATATCAACTATCGAGGAAATCCAAAGAGAATCAAAACTAAATCCTCAGGTTCGGGAGACATTACTGGAGGATAGGGAGTTTATCACCAATCAAAAACCAATCATCAATCAAAGCTAAAAAGCCTTGGATTTATAATCTGGGGCTTTTTTAATGGTGTGGAAACTACGCTTTGATTTTTTTGACACGTAACAACAAGAACACCCCAATCAAGAAAAACAAACCGAGGAAAATGGTACTGTTACGCATGCTTCCGGTTACCTGAGCCACAAAACCGTAAAGGAAAGTACCAATGACAATCCCTATTTTTTCGGCCACATCATAAAAACTAAAAAAGGAGGTAGTATCGGTCGTCTCTGGTAAAAACTTTGAATAGGTGGATCTCGACAATGCCTGAATACCCCCCATTACGATACCAACGAGCCCCGCAGCGATGTAAAAATCCATAGGGGTTTGTAAAAAGTAAGCATAAATACACAGTAGAATCCAAATGATATTGATGACAATCAAGGTCCTGATATTCCCAAAAACCTTCGAAGCATACGCAGTAACGGTAGCTCCAAAAATGGCTACAATCTGAATGACCAAAATGCTTATGATCAATCCAGTGGTCCGTTCGCTATCGGTTCCCCAACTGATTTCCTCCTCACCAAAGTAGGTTGCAATCAACATAATCGTCTGAACGGCCATGCTGTACACAAAAAAGGCACCCAAATACCTTTTGAGCCTAGTCTCATTGCCCAATTGCTTCCAAACCGATTGTAATTCCCTGAACCCGTTAAGAACTATATTCGTTTTTTCACCTTCTTTTTTGTGTCCCTTGGGAAGGTGCAAAAAAGTATATTGACTGAATAAAATCCACCAAATGCCCACGGAGACAAAGGAATATTTCATAGCCTTTATCTCGGCAGCTTCGCCTCCACCATCCGTAATCCCAAAAACATCGGGTTGCATTACCATAGCAAGGTTAAAGACCAATAGAATCACACTGCCAATATATCCCAATGAAAAACCCTTTGCACTGATGCCATCCTGCTGTTCCGGAAAAGCAATATCTGGCAGGTATGAGTTATTGATGGCAAAGCTGACCCAAAATCCCACCAATCCGAAGAAATAGCAAATCAACCCAAAATAGATATTCTCCAAGGAAAACCAGTACAGTCCAATGCAGGACACCGCTCCCAAATAACAGAAAAATTTGAGAAAAATCTTTTTGTTTCCAATGTAATCCGCGATTCCGGATACAAGTGGGGTAACTATAGCTATGAAAACAAAAGCGAGCGAGGTGACATAGCTTATTAGGGGAGCACGTTCAATTTCACCACCAAAAACAGTCACTTTTTCAATTTCTGCGACACGAAACAACGCACCATAAAATATGGGGAAAACGGCAGAGGAAATAACCAGACTGTATACCGAGTTGGCCCAATCGTAAAAGGCCCAGGCATTCAACAATTTTTTACTCCCCTTTAGTGCAATTGCTCGTGCCATAGTTTTGGATATAAAAAACCACCATGGTCACTCCATTTTAAGGAATGCTCATGGTGGTTGTAATGGTTATTTTGGTCAATTGGTTACTTAAATGTTGTTACCCCGAACTTGGCGGCTTCCTGCTTGGCGGCGGGAGCCCAAGCCATAAGGTTATTGATTCTTGTATCGTTGGAGGG
>JANQRD010000035.1 GCA_028284725.1 Allomuricauda sp.
CTATCATTTTGAATTATTTGCATAGCGTTTACCATTTAATAATGGGAAAATGGGATCCGTTTCCTGGTTTTCATAAACTGGCAGAGGTTTTGGAGTCCCTGGCACTGGTTTCCATCTTGATCTATATGCTGCTCAGTCTTGGGTTGGTCAAAAAATATCAAAAATCCCTGTTGGACACTGTTTCCAACATAGCCAAAATCAATCTACAATGGATAAAACAAATCTTAATAGTGCTCACGCTATCATTCGTTGCTGTTTTGGTTTTTCTCGGTTTCGGCAATGGAATCAGCAGTACTGAACTGCTCTATCAGTGGGAAGCGCACAAATCCACTATTTTACTTCCTTATGCCTGTATGCTATATTGGCTGAGCATTCATGGATACCGACAAGCCCAGACCATCACGCTTTCCAAAATGAAAGGTTCGGAGTCGGGATTGAGGAATGGAGATTCCAGTAAAATTATTGCAAGGTTGAAGTATGCAATGGAATACGATAAGCTATTTCGCAATCCTGAATTGAATCTTTCCTGCTTGAGCAAAGCAATTGGAATTTCGGAAAGAGCAATTTCCGAGACCTTAAACGGCGAACTGCAAAAAAACTTCCATCAATTTGTGAATGAGTATCGGGTCGAGGACGTGCAGGAAAAGCTAAAGAATCCCATGAATGCGCAACTCAAGATTCTTAGCCTTGCATTCGATTCCGGATTTAATTCCAAAGCGACCTTTAATCGGCTATTTAAAGCGCACACTGGGCTTACTCCGAAGGAGTATAAATCACAAAATGTAAAGGAGAAACATCTTTTGGGACGTACAATCCGATATTGAGACCTCTGTGGAATCCATCGGAGCTACATTCGGGTAAAAACTCATCTCATGCAAAAAAATGTTTTTATCCTAGCCCTCGTGTTCAGCACGAACGCATCGTTTTCACAATCCATAAAAGACCTCGATTTCTTGATTGGGACTTGGGAAATCGTGGAGACCATTTATCCCGGAACGGAAAGGGAGTACCAAGAAAAAGGTACCCGAACCTGTGCGTATTACCTTAACGGAAGTTTTATCAAGTGTGAATCGGAAACCACCGTACAAAAAAATGGGAAAAAGCGCTATTATTCCTATGTCATCAATTATGATAAGCGAGAAGACTGTTTTTGGGCGACCAACTTTGCCCATGATTTTCCATTGCACGGACAATTCAAGTGGTTTTTGGACAAGGAAAACCAGCGTATTATTGCTATTACTCCCAAAAACGTGATAGAAGATCGATTTTTTAGGGCCACCATTTCATATAGAGACAAAAACAAGTTAGTCTGGAATGGATGGGCCAGTGTTTTTAAAAACGACAAAGAATGGGTTCACATCTTTAACGATGTCACCACAAAACTGGAATGACCTTATAACTTGGTATATTTATGAAAAATAACCAACATGATCCAGTTTTTCCGTCGGTTTCGCCAAAAGCTGTTGGCCGAAAACCAATTTGGCAAATACCTGCTCTACGCCATTGGTGAAATCATTTTAGTGGTCATTGGGATTTTGATAGCGTTGCAAATCAACAATTTTAGCGAACACCAAAAAGAGCGCAAGCAAGAAATTGCCTTGCTGACCAAACTGTCCAGTGAGGTGAAATTGGACATTCTCCAAATCGAAAACAACACCCGCCTATCCACGGAAAGACTGAACAGGCTCGATAGCCTGATTCGTCTCTTAAAAGCCCCGGACAGCATTGATAAATTCAGTTTTATTGAACAGTCCTTTGAGTTTGTCATCGATCAATACTTCAAGAGCAACAGCGGTATTTTTGATGAAGCCCTTTCCTCGGGTAAAATGAGCTATATTCAAAACGAAACCTTACGACAGAACATTTTTAACTACTACCGGAATGCCAAGGAAACCTATACCGATGGCACTACCAGGCAGATCACCGATGAGTTTATCACACCTCTTTTGGTGGAGAATGCCTACCTTAATCTCGAAGGATTTGCTATGTTGGGGATAAATACTAAAGACATTTCAAATCTTGAAAGTCTGGATTTGAGCAAGCTCTCAAAAAACAGGGAATATTGGAAAATGGTATTGTTAAAATTCGGCGGAAATCGTGAACAAATACTACGATGGGGTGGTATTAAGCGCAGGGCCGAGGAATTAAAAAATCAAATAGACCAAGAACTGGAAACGCTAAAATAATCCTCTCTACACTATGGAGTTTGATGGAAAATATGTTTTGATATCGGGAGCCTCTCGTGGTATCGGGAAAGCCACGGCAATGACTTTTGCTGAAAAAGGTGCCCAAGTTGGCATCAATTTTCGAAGCAATAGAGAAAAAGCTGAAAAAACACTTTCCGAATTACCCGGCAAAGGGCATCAGCTTTTTCAAAACGATATCAGCCAAGAAAGTGAGACAAAAAAACTGATTGATGCATTTGTATCCCATTATGGAAGGTTGGATATATTGGTAAACAATGCCGGAATCTCCATATTTCACGAAATCGACAAGGTAGATTTTGACCATTGGACCCATGCTTGGCAGTCCACTTTCCAGATCAATCTGTTTGCCGTGGCCAATCTCTGTTATTGGGCCTCAAAGGCCATGATGAAAACTGGTGGAGGCCGTATCGTAAATGTATCCTCCCGAGGGGCGTTTCGTGGAGAACCTACCAAGCCCGCTTATGGAGCGAGTAAAGCGGCCTTAAATGCGATGAGCCAGTCCTTGGCCAAAAAACTGGCCCCACATAATATTTACATCGGGGTAGTTGCCCCAGGTTTTACCGAGACTGAAATGGCCGCTGAAACCCTAACTCCTACAGAGCGCGAAAGCCTTTTGCGCGAATCCCCTTTTCAGCGGATGGCACAACCCAAAGAAGTAGCCCATGCCATTTTGTTTTTAGCATCAGAAGGGGCTGAGTATACCTCAGGTACCATTATCGATGTGAACGGGGCTTCCTATTTAAGAAGTTGATTCTATGAAGTCTGCCACAATTGCCCAATTAAAAAAGGAACTTCAGTTTCGATCTGACGAAGAACGTCTTCAGCTCTGTTTGCGATTGGCTCGATTCAAAAAAGAAAACAAGGAACTGCTCACTTATCTGCTCTTTGAAGCGGACAATGAAGCTGGGTACATCGAAATGGTAAAAGCTGAAATTGACGAGCAGTTTTCGCTGATCAATACAGACAGCTTTTTTTACATCAAAAAAAGTGTACGAAAGATCCTCCGCAACCTCAAAAAATACATTCGCTATTCGGGAAACAAAGAAACGGAAGTGGAGCTTTTATTATATTTCTGTTCTCAGCTTAGCACTTTCCAGCCTTCCATAAAGCAAAATGTTACCTTGTTGAATTTGTACAACAGGCAATTGCTCTATATTGAAAAAAAGATAACTTCTTTACACGAAGATCTTCAATATGACCACGGTTTGATTTTGGAAAGTTTAAAGAATTTCTAGACAACCCTTTTTCAGAAAATAGCGTCTTTTCTAGTACAGCCTATTGAAAAGCCAATGGAAGCAAACAAAAAAACTGCCCGATTCGCCGGATTCCTGTATTTATTGGTGGTCATCTTTGGCATTTTTAGCCTGATGTACATTCCCTCCCAGCTCATAGTTTGGGATAATCCTGCTGCTACGGTCGAGAATATACGCAGCTCGGAATTTTTGTTCCGCTTGGAAATTTTAACTGGTCTGCTCTGTTATCTCTTTTTTCTTTTGCTCCCCTTTGTGCTCTACCAACTGTTCAAAAAGGTGAACAAAACCTATGCGGTGCTCATGACGGTACTGGCAGTAACAAGTGTTCCGATTTCATTCAGCAATTTTGTGCATCTGTTCGACATCCTTTCTCTTGTAGGTAATACGGAGTACCTCGGTATTTATGCCCCAGAGCAGATTCAAGTACAGGTCATGCTTGCACTGAAATCCTACAGTCGTGGGAATTTAGTAGCACAGGTTTTTTGGAGCCTCTGGTTGTTTCCTTTTGGGTATTTGGTGTTCAAATCTGGCTTTTTGCCCAAATTGTTGGGTATTTTTTTAATGGTGGGAAGCTGTGGGTACTTCATCGATTTTCTTGGCCGAACCCTGTGCGGTGATTTTGGTAGCTGGGGGCTTTCGGATTATATCACCATTCCTGCCAGTATCGGGGAAATTGGCACCTGTCTCTGGTTATTGATCATGGGAATCAAGGAAGCTCCGAAGAGGACAGCATAATCTTCTTTACTATTTGGGCATAAACACTTATTTTCATGGGAGACAAAGGTCGCCCCATGATTTCACATTACAGCACTTTAAAGGATTACTGCAAGGCCATTAATATTGCTCTACCGCAATGGGACGAATTTGATACCCGTCGTTTTGAGGATAATATGAAAACGGTACATCAACAAATGGCTCCCTTTAAGCACGAGTTCTATGCCATTGCCCTGAAACTGGATGGCGGTGGCTATGCGAAAACGGGAAACTATTCCACCAAAAACCTGAAGGCCACTATTTTCTTTAACTCCCCTTATCAAATTATACAATGGGACATTGCTCCTGATTGGGATGGCCATTACATTATTTTTTCGGAAGATTTCTATCAAAGGGAAGACACCAAACGCCAAATCAGTACAGATTTTCCGTTTCTGCTGGTGGACAACACTATCCCGCTGACCATTACTGATGAGGAAGCCGGCGGTTTCCTAAAAACCTTTGAGGATATTTTGGCAGAGCATAACAAGAACGATCAAAGCTCAAAGACCATCTGTCATCTTAACACCCAGATTCTGTTACACAAGGTTGCAAGGATTTTTAAGGAAAAAGTACCTTCAAAACAACAATCGTTTACCCACCGTGACAATGATCTTGATTTGGTAAGCCGTTTTAAGACTTTGGTGGAAACCAGTTTTTATCCCGATAAACCTTTTGAAAAAGGGGAGCCCCATAAGGTGCAATTTTACGCTGAGCAATTACATTTACATCCCAACCATTTGAACGCTGTGGTAAAACGTATCGCTTCCCAATCCGCATCCGAGATCATTTATAGGCATATGGTCTCTTTAGCAAAATCCAAGCTTCGAAACACAACCAAGTCCATCAAGGAAATTGCTTTTGAACTGTACTACAACTATCCCAACCATTTTGCGAACTTCTTTAAAAAGCAGACGGGAATGACCCCAAATCAGTTCCGAAAAGGATAAAATTCCCGCTTTTTTCCTACCCTTCTTTGAATTCTGTAGTTCCTCCTTTGAACTGCGTAGTCCCTTCTCTCCAATGTGGAAATACATTTGTCATGTAATTCAAAATAAAACCACTATGAAAAAAATATTCCTGACAGTAGCCCTAGCATCAAGCTTGCTGGCCTGTATAAACGACAACAAAAAGGAAACCGCAACAACACAAAATGAAACTGCTATGACAACATTGGAACAAACCACAGCAATTGAAAAAGAACAAATCCAGTCGCTCATCACTAAACTATTTAGTAGTGTGGATGAGCGGGATTGGGAAGTAGTGAAACAGACCATGGCTGATTCTGTTTACACCGACTATACAGCCTTGGGAGGCGATGCTGGCTTCAAGACTCCAGATGAAATCCTATCAGGATGGAAAGCTTTGCTTCCAGGGTTCGAACGCACCGTGCACCAAGTGCACAATGAGGCCATTTGGGTAGCTAGTAATCGAGCTACGGCAACTTTGGACGCCATTGCCACGCATTATCTGAACCATGACCAATGGACAGTTTTTGTAGGATATGATACGGAATACATCAAAGAAAACGACCAATGGAAACTGGCTCGAATCGATCTGAGCCTATATGACCAAAATGGGAATACATTGCTCCCTTCGGAAGCCCTAAAAAATGTGGAATCTGGAAATATCCCAGAGCTTTCAGAAGTCAAAGCAGAAACCAAGGCTGCGGTTGAAACGTTCTTTACCGCCTTGGAAGAACAGAATCTTTCCAATCTCTTGGCTGCTCTGGATAACAACGTAGTGCAAAAAATGCCTTTGGCCCCTACGAATTTTCCGAAGGAGTTGAACGGAATCGAAGCCATGCGCAACCAGTACACAGGAGTGATGGAGTATTCCCAAAGCTATGCCCGTGAATACTTCGGAACCAATGACCCCAACACGGTCTTGGTAAAATTCGAGGGAACCATAACCACCTCTGAAGGAAAACCCTATAACAATTCCTATGTGGGCATCTACACCGTTTCGAACGGAAAAATCATCGAGTTTGTTGAACAATTCAATCCAAATGTCCTTTTGAACGGTTGGCCAGGACTTCAGCCTGAAACCTATTCGGTGCATAAAGCCGGTGCCCGAACCGATAGCGGCGTACAACAGGAGGAAGTGACTTTTAGCAGCCAGAACGTCTTGCTTAAAGGACATCTTTTCTTGCCACCGAACTTTGATTCCAATAAAAAATATCCCGCATCTATTGTTACAGGAAGCTGGACAAGTGTCAAAGAACAAATGCCGGATGAGTATGCCAGCGTCATGGCCAAAGAGGGATTCATCACCTTGACCTTCGATTTCAGAGGTTTTGGAGAAAGCGAAGGCCAGCCCAGACAAGTGGAAGACTACAATCTTAAAATCGAAGATATCAAAGCTGCGGTCGATTATTTAATCCAGCATAAAAATGTAGATGCCGAAAACCTTTCAGGTTTGGGAGTTTGTGCAAGTTCAGGATACATGGCCCACGCCACCGCCCAGGATGAGCGAATTAAAAAATTGGTGCTGGTAGCCCCGTGGTTGCACAATCCGGAAATCGCAAAAATGATTTATGACATGCGCCCCGGTGGTACTGATGGATTGCTACAGGCAGCCAAACAAGCCAAGATCAAATACGCAGAAACCGGGGAAATGGACTTCGTTTTGGCCGCTAGTGAGCTTGATCCGTTAAGTGCCATGTACGTGCCCAATAACATCTTCGATTATTATTTGAATCCTGCCAAAGCCGCTGGTGACCACTACGACAATCGATTTGCGGTGACCAGTTGGGAGCCATGGTTAACCTTTGATGGGATTTCTATCGGAAAAGACATTTCACAACCCGTCTTCATTGTCCACAGCGAAAGTGGTGCCGTACCACAAGGTGCAAAACAATTCTACGAATTGCTGGGTGGCGAAAAAGACATTAAATGGTTGAATGAGTTTAACCAACAACAACTGTATTTTGAGTCGGAAGCCGTAAACGCAGCTATGGGTGAAGTGGTCAGCTATTTAAAAGGTTAGGCCATCAGCCGAGACCCACGTCCAAGGTCATCATAATGATAAATCCACCGATAAAGCCCAGTGTGGCGATATCGGTGTATTTGTCTCTTTGGGTTTCTGGGATTACTTCCTCAACCACAACAAAGATCATTGCGCCGGCAGCAAATGAGAGTGCATAAGGTAAAATGGGTTCAAAGGTCAACACCGCCCAGGCACCCAAAACCCCTGCTATGGGTTCCACTACAGCGGAGGCCTGTCCATAGACCCAACTTTTAGTCCGACTCAGTCCGTGTCTTCGCAATGGCATTGCAACGGCAAATCCTTCTGGAAAGTTCTGCAATCCGATTCCCAAGGCCAATGCAACAGCTGCACCGATGCTCGCGCCATCAAACCCTGCGGCAACCCCGCCAAACAATACACCTACTGCAAGTCCCTCCGGAATATTGTGCATGGTTATGGCCAGGGTTAACAAAGTAGTTCGGCGCCAAGGTGTCTTGACTCCTTCTGCCTCGCTTTCCTTAAAATTGATATGTAAATGGGGCAATACTTTGTCCAAACCAAAGATAAAGGCCGCTCCCAATAAGAATCCAACCGCAGCAGGAATTACCTTCATAAATCCTTCCCCCTGACTCATTTCAATTCCAGGGGCCAACAGGCTCCAAAAACTTGCAGCCACCATCACTCCTCCGGTAAAGCCCAACATGCCATCCAAAACTGCGCGGTTCATGGTCTTAAAGAAAAAAACAAGTGCAGCCCCTGCTGCTGTCAATCCCCAAGTAAAAAGGGTCGCATACAATGCGGCCAAAATTGGATTTATTTCTTCAAAGTATTGAATTACCTGTTCCATTATTCGTTCTTTTTAACGTATAGGTTAGCTGCTATTTGGTGAGAAATGTGGAGTTTGTTTCCATCCATTTCAATGTGAAGTGATTCGTCAAATTCTTCTTTTTCCAAAACCTTGATGGTCTTACCGAGGGCGATGTTGTTTTTGTCCAAAAACTTCAGGAACGTTGAGGAAGTATCTTTCACCCCGACACAAACGCCTTTGGTACCGACTGGTATATCACTCAACAATTGCTTATCGCGTTCCATAAATTTTCCATCCTTGCTCGGAATTGGATCCCCGTGTGGATCGTACTTGGGAAAATCCAAAAGCTCATCAATTTTATCAATAAGCTTTTCACTTTTGATGTGTTCCAACTGCTCCGCCACTTCGTGTACCTCATCCCATGAAAAATCCAATTTTTTCACCAAGAAAACCTCCCATAATCTATGTTTTCGGATTATGGAAAGTGCCGTAGTCACACCGGAGTCAGTTAAATATACTCCTTGGTATTTTTTGTAGTGTACCAATCCTTTTCGCGCCAATTTACGAGCCATATCCGTAACGGAAGACGGTTTGGTTTCCATCTGTTCCGCAATTGCATTTGTTGTGATAGGAACTGAATCGTTTCCGCCCAAATGGAAAATGGTCTTCAGATAGTTTTCCTCTGATCGGGTCATCAAAAAAGATTTTTCCAAAAATACATTTTTATTTACAAAAACAAATTTTTAGATTTGTCTAAAATTAATTTTACTTTAATTGAAAACCAATTATAACTTTCTCATTTTAATAGTATTGTTTCTGGTGTTTAGTACGGCCGGATATTCACAAAATGCCATTCTTCAAGGTACTGTTACCGAAAACGGACAAACGCTGCCTTACGTAAATGTGTTGCTCAAGGGAACTGAAATTGGTTCTGCAACTGATGCTAATGGTTTTTACAGGTTGACCAACGTCGAACCGGGAGAATACGTTTTATTCGCTTCATCCATTGGATATGTTCCTTATAGAAAAACCATCTTGATCGGGAGGGGAGAGACGAAAACCCTCAATATTGAAATGGAAGCTTCAGCTGAATCCCTCAATGAAACGGTGGTCACCGGGACTCTAAAACCTGTTAGTCGACTCGAAAGTCCGGTACCAGTGGAAGTATATAAACCTTCTTTTTTGAAAAAGAATCCTACCCCGAGCATATTTGACGCATTGCAAAATGTGAACGGTGTTCGACCGCAAATCAACTGTAATGTGTGCAATACAGGAGATATTCATATTAACGGGCTGGAAGGGCCATACACCTTGGTTTTGATTGATGGAATGCCCATTGTAAGCGGTTTGGGCACAGTGTATGGACTCTCCGGGATTCCCAATTCGTTGATTGAACAGATTGAAATTGTAAAGGGCCCGGCGTCCACCTTGTATGGAAGCGAAGCCGTGGGAGGATTGATTAACATCATTACCAAACATGCACCCAATGCCCCAGAGTTTTTTGCTGATGGTTTTGTGACGGGATGGGGCGAATATAACTTGGATGTAGGCAGCAAGATCGAGGTGGGCAAAAAAACCGACTTGTTGTTAGGGGTCAACTACTTTAATTACGATCAGGTCATCGATAACAATGGTGATAATTTTACCGATGTCACCCTTCAAGACCGTATTTCTGTTTTCCAAAAATGGAATTTTAAACGGGACGATTCCAAAATCTTTTCGCTTGCCGGGCGGTTTTTTTATGAAGACCGCTGGGGCGGTGATGTCAATTGGACACCAGAATTCCGTGGAGGCGATGAAATCTACGGGGAAAGCATTTATACCCGCCGCTGGGAGGTATTGGGAAAATACCAACTGCCTATCGACGAAAAAGTGATGCTTTCCGTTTCGTACAATGACCATAACCAAAACTCCGCTTATGGGAACGAGCTCTACTTGGCCAATCAGCGTATTGGCTTTGGGCAGTTGACTTGGGACAAGTCCCTTGGAAAGCACGACCTTCTTTTTGGAAGTGCGGTTCGATACAATTACTACGATGACAACACGCCGGCCACAACCGATGAGCCTGAAAATGTTTGGATTCCCAGTCTGTTCGCTCAAGATGAAATTTCGTTGAATCAAAAACATTCCATTTTGACCGGGATACGCTACGACTATGACCAACGACATGGTAACATTTTCACCCCACGCGCTGCTTACAAATGGAAGATTAGCGACAACGACATCTTTCGGGTTAACACGGGAACCGGTTTCCGTGTAGTGAATTTGTTCACAGAGGAGCATGCCGCCTTAACGGGAGCCAGAGAAGTTGTTATTGTAGAAGAATTGAAACCTGAACGTTCCATCAATGTCAACCTAAATTATTTGAAAAAGATTTACAGCAACAACGGTACTTTTATCGGAATCGACGCTTCGGCATTTTACACCCATTTTTCGAACATCATCCTACCGGATTACGATACCAATCCCAATCAGATCATCTACGACAATCTTGACGGGAAATCGGTTTCCCAAGGGGTAAGCGCCAACCTGGACATGGTGTTTGCCAATGGACTTCGGTTTTTGGTCGGTGCTACTTGGCTGGATGTAAGCAATACCGAAAATGGGATTAGGGAACGTCAAATCCTTACAGAGAGCTTCACTGGAACTTGGAATCTTTCCTATACCTTCCGTTCTTTGGATTTGACCGTCGATTACACTGGAAATCTATATGGTCCAATGCGGTTACCACTT
>JANQRD010000049.1 GCA_028284725.1 Allomuricauda sp.
CGTACAATCAATTCCAGAATGGAAAGAAAGGAATGTTGAATTTCCAATACGTCCGAAGTAATTCGGGCAATGACATCGCCCTTTCGTTTTTCAGAAAAATAGGAGATGGGCAGGTCCACAATCTTTTCATACATCCTGTTTCGGATGTCCTTCAACACTCCATTCCGAAGGAAGGTGATAAAGTACATCGCCAGATAATTGAACACATTTTTCAAGAGAAACAGTGCAAGTACGAGGCCTATTACCAAGACCAGACCCTTCATGTCATCATCACCCGAATACGCAGTGACCCTGTAGTTGATGTAGTCTTGTAAATAATTCTTGAGCCCTGAAAAACCAGTATAGACGGGCTCCGTTAAAACCTTTTGTTCTGGTTTGAACAGTACATCCAGCATCGGAATCAAAGCCGCAAAAGAAAGCGCACTAAAAAGCGCATAGAGAATGTTGAAAAATATATTTAGAAAACCGTATTTGCGGTAGGGAATTGCAAACCGGAGAATCTTTTTAAAGTAATTCATCCACCTATAAATTCAGTTCGGAAAGGATGCCCTCAATTTTGGTATCCAACTGCGAATTTACGGATTTAAAATCTGCTGCATCCGCCAATTCAGTGTTGGTACTGATGTAAAACTTCACCTTGGGCTCCGTTCCGCTGGGTCTGGCGGCAATTCTAGTACCGTCTTCCGTTTCATAGATCAACACGTTGGATTTTGGGAGATCGATGGCCTTTTCTTCACCAGTTTGCACGTTTTTGGCAACAGAGGTATTGTAATCTTCGATCCAGATCACTTTGGAGCCTTGAACGGATTCAACAGGGTTTTCTTTAAAATCAATCAGCATTTGTTTGATTTCTTTGGCACCACTGATTCCCTTTTTGGTTAGGGAAATCAATTTTTCTTTGTAAAAGCCAAAGCTGACATAGCAGTTAATCAATTCTTTGTAAAATGAACTTCCTTTTGCCTTGGCATCCGTAGCGATTTCGCAGGCCAATAGGGTAGAGGTGACCGCATCCTTGTCGCGGACAAAGTCCCCAACCATATAGCCAAAGCTTTCCTCACCTCCTCCAATAAAATGGGAATCGGGGAAATCCTTGATCATTTTACCAATCCATTTAAAGCCGGTCAAAGCCGTTTTGAACTCTACCCCGTAAGCTTTTGCCATTTGTTCCATCATAGGTGTGGAAACAATGGTCGTGGCGATAAATTCGTTGCCTTTGAATCCTTTTTCCTTGTATTGATTTAGAAGGAACTTGGTCATTAGCACCATGGTTTGGTTACCATTGAGCAATTCCATTTCGCCTTCTAGATTCCGAACAGCGATGCCCAACCGATCACTGTCAGGATCTGTGCCCACCACCATATCAGCTCCAATTTCCTCAGCTTTTTTAATGGCCAGGGTCAGGGCTTCCGGTTCTTCCGGATTAGGGGATTCAACTGTGGGAAAGTTCCCGTCAGGTTTGGCCTGCTCCTCAATAATGGTGACGTTGTTGTATCCAGCGCGCTTTAAAACCTCTGGAATAGCAGTAATCGATGTACCGTGAAGTGAAGTGAACACGATTTTAAAATTGTCCTTTCCTTTTGCATCAAAGTTCCCATTGGTCACCGAGGCTTCAAAGAATACTTCATCCACCTCCTTGTCGATGGATTCAATCAAATTTTCGTCGGCCTTAAAATGGATGTCTTCAAAAGATAGTGCGTTGATTTCATTTATAATCTCACCATCTTGTGGGGGTACGATTTGGCCCCCATCCGTCCAATAAACTTTATAGCCATTGTACTCCGGTGGATTGTGGGAAGCCGTCAGAACGATACCGGCATGACACCCCAAATGCTTAACCGCAAACGAGAGCTCAGGCGTGGTTCGTAATTCAGAAAACAAAAAAACTTTGATGCCATTGGCCGAGAATACCTCCGCAACTGTGCGGGACAAGGTATCTGAATTGTGGCGACAATCATAGGCAATCACCACTTTGATTTCTTCTCCAGGATATGTTTTTTTAAGATAATTGCTAAGTCCCTGAGTGTTTTTCCCGAGCGTATATTTGTTGATTCTGTTGGTTCCAACACCCATAACCCCACGCATGCCTCCGGTACCAAACTCCAAATCCTTGTAAAAACGTTCTTTCAGTTCTTCAGGGTCATTTTCAATAAGATTTTGAACTTCTTTTTTGGTTTGTGTATCGAAAAAATCGGTCAGCCAAGTTTGTGCGTTTGAGGTAATGGAATCCATTGATGAAGTTTGCTTTTTATTAGGAATAAAATTACAAAGAATCTGAGTTTACAACTCCTTAAATATTAATTTTATTGGAGATGGAATATCGTGAATCGTTCTTTCTAGACCGCACCAAAATCTCACCCAAAAATCCAGCCAAAAACATCTGTGTTCCTATGATCATGGCAGTTAGGGCGATATAAAACTGGGGACGTTCGGTAATCAATCGTCCGGTTGGGTTCAGAAACAACTTGTCGACTCCCAAATAAATCGAAAATCCAAAGCCTACAATGAACATGAGTACTCCAAGAGCGCCGAACAAATGCATGGGCTGACGTCCAAATTTTGAAACAAACCAGATGGTGATCAAATCCAGGAATCCATTGATGAAGCGTTCCGCTCCAAATTTAGTGTTACCATATTTTCGGGCTTGGTGTTGAACCACCTTTTCAGTGATTCGGGAGAATCCAGCATTTTTGGCCAAAACGGGAATATAACGGTGCATATCACCAGAAACCTCAATGTTCTTGACCACATCGTTTTTGAAGGCCTTCAATCCACAGTTAAAATCGTGCAATTTGAGTCCGGAAGTTCTGCGCGCTGCCCAATTGAAGAGTTTTGAGGGGATGTTTTTGGTGATAACGGAATCGTAACGTTTCTTTTTCCAGCCTGAAACGATATGATTGTCATCTTCTTTAATCAATCGGTACAATTCGGGGATTTCCTCAGGATTGTCCTGTAGATCGGCATCCATCGTGATGACGACCTCACCCTGTGCCTCTTTAAACCCGGCATGTAAAGCCTGGGATTTCCCATAATTCTTTAAAAATCGAATCCCTTTAACATTTCCATTTGTTTCAGACAGGGATTCAATGGTTTGCCAGGATCTATCGGTACTCCCGTCATCAATAAAGATAATCTCATATAAAAAATGATTGGATTGCATTACCTGTACAATCCAATCATGAAGTTCTGTAAGAGATTCTTGTTCGTTAAGTAAAGGGATTACAATGGAAATCTGCATTGCTTGTATCTGGAATTCCCTCCAAAAGTAGCATTTTTTGCCTTAGTAAGCAGGCTTGGCCTTTTTCAAAATCAAACCGGTTATCAGGCCTAAAATAAGACCTATAATGATATTGATGATCAAAATGAACGGATATCCCATCCACCAAAACTTGATGCTTTGCTCTTTTTGCAAATCAAATTGTTCTTTGGTGATTTCACCACTCTCCAGAGCTGGGCCTAATCGGGCATCCATGATTTTGGAAGGCGCATCGGGATCCATGTAATTTACAAGAACAATATTGTAAAGTACTGCTATAATGCCCGATATCAGTGCTATTCCTGCTCCGATTTTCAAGGCCTGACCAAGTGTCAAATATCCACCGCTGGCCTTTTTGAAATTGGAGATGGCAATAAAGGTAACAATGGCAGCTATGGCAATACCAATGATCATAAGCGCCGGACTTTGCGAAGTGTGCATATCTTGCGTATACAGCATAATCCCAAAAATTATGCTTACACCTCCAAGAATGAGTCCATAGTTAAGGGAAAACTTCCCTGTTTTTGGTTGATTTTCTTCCATTATGTTTGTTTTTAGTGTTGATCGTAGCTTGTTAGTGAGCGGCTAGTACTTTTTGTTACATGATAAAGATAGATTTTTTCATTTTTAATGATTTTAAGTTTGCGATATCGAAGAAATCATTAAATTTGCACCTCGAAAATTCTGAGATTAAGCATTTAAGACGATGAGAAAAGGAATACACCCAGAGAATTATAGATTGGTAGCCTTTAAAGATATGTCCAACGACGATGTATTTATTACCAAGTCTACAGCAGAAGCAAAGGAAACCATTACGGTTGATGGTGTTGAGTATCCTTTGGTGAAATTGGAGATCTCTAGAACTTCACATCCTTATTACACAGGGAAAACCAAATTGGTCGATACTGCCGGTAGGATTGACAAGTTTAAAAATAAGTACAAGAAATTCAGCAAAGAGGAAAAGAAAGCGGAATAAGCAGACTTTTCTTAATAATATTAAGGCGCCCCTGATCATTAATCAGGGGCGTTTTTTATTTTTGCAACATTCAAACTACTACCATGAACTATATCCTTTCCGATGGCCCAAGACGGGCAGCATTGCTTCCTTTTACGTTCACCCGGCCCGTTGCTGAAATCCGAATAGGCATTCTGACCATCAGGGAGAAATGGGAAAGGCACCTTGGTGCCAGCGTCAGTTTCAAAACTGAGGAGTACCTATCCGAAAAGTTTCCGTTGGTCACAGGGGACACAAATATTGTGATTACGAGTTCATTTTTACCCACAGCAAAGCTGGTAGAACAGGTTCAAGCATTAAAGGATAATGAAGCGATTTTTTATAAGGGTAATGTAGTGGCCTACAGTACTCAGAACGTCGATTCGGAACCTGATTTTTCAGATTACAGTATCGTACAACATGAAGAGGAGCTGATTACAGTTGATAATACTTGGGATATCTTCTCAAAAAACGGGGAGGCACTCCAAGCGGATTTTGACTTCATTACCAAGGGACGGAAAAGTGCCCCTATTTCCGATACCAATCGATTGATTGCCCCTGAAAATATTTTTGCGGAAGAAGGTGCTTCCATTGAACATAGCATACTCAATGCCTCCGCTGGCCCAATTTATATTGGAAAAAACGCAGAGATTTGGGAGGGGTGCATGGTTCGAGGTGCATTGGCACTTTGCGATAATGCCATTGTAAAAATGGGAGCTAAGATATATGGCCCAACAACGGTGGGACCCTATGGAAAAATTTGCGGGGAGGTGAACAATTCGGTGATTTTTGGCTATTCCAGCAAGGGACACGATGGGTATCTTGGGAATGCCGTACTGGGCGAATGGTGCAACATCGGGGCGGATTCCAACAACTCCAACCTAAAGAACAACTACGCTAGGGTGCGCCTCTGGAACTATGCCACGGAAAAATTCGACCATACAGGTCTGCAATTTTGCGGATTGATGATGGGCGATCATAGCAAGACCGCAATCAATACCATGTTCAACACCGGAACCGTCATTGGAGTGAGCTCCAATATTTATGTGCCTGGATTCCCCAGGAACTTCGTGCCCAGTTTTAGCTGGGGTGGAGCTTCTGGATTTACAACGTACATGCCCAAAAGAGCTTTTGAAACGGCCGAGGTGATGATGGCCAGAAGGGGTGTACAATTCGATGAAAAGGAAGCCCGGATTTTGGAGCATGTGTTCGAGCTCACAAAAAAATGGCGGAATTACTAACTTTCCTAGATTAGCTATCAAAGCTTTTAGAGTCATTGTCCTGTGGCTTTTGGCATTACCTATTTGCGCCTTAAACTGTGGAAAACAAGCTGTTCATTTTTATAATTCAAAAATTTTAAGTATCATTATGATATCAAAATGATATTATTATGAGAAATGAAAAATCAGTAAGCCCCATCAATGGATACTTAATGCTAGTTGTTTTGTTTGTTCTAATTGGCATCACGATAAGTGGGCTTGTGCTCACAGGTAATCCATTGTTCTTGGTATTTGGAGTTTTGGTGATTCTTGTGCTACGAGGTTTTTTCATTGTTTATCCAAACGGCTCAAAAGTTTTGGTGCTCTTTGGAGCCTACAAGGGCACCGTGCGCGATAACGGATTCTTTTGGGCCAACCCATTTTTTACAAGACGTGGAATTTCGCTGAGAGCCAGAAATTTTGATAGCGAACGGGTCAAAGTCAATGACAAGATCGGGAATCCGATAATGATTAATGTAATATTGGTTTGGCAGGTAGACGATACCTATAAATCCGCTTTTGATGTCGACAATTACGAGGAATTTGTTCGCGTACAGACGGATGCTGCTGTGCGTAAATTGGCAGGTTCTTATCCTTACGATAATTTTGATGATGAAGAGGCAGAACTGACATTGCGATCAGGCATGGATGAGGTGAATGAAGCATTGGAAAATGAAATAACCGAGCGTTTGGCCATTGCAGGCATTAAGGTAATGGAGGCACGAATAGGCTATTTGGCCTATGCTCCAGAAATTGCGAACGCCATGTTGAAGAGACAACAAGCGGTGGCTATTGTGGCAGCACGTAAGAAAATAGTTGAAGGTGCCGTCGGAATGGTTGAGGATGCTTTAAGCAGACTTTCAGAAGATGATATTATTGATTTTGATGACGATAAAAAAGCTTCTATGGTCAGCAATTTGATGGTGGTGCTTTGTGGTGACAAAGAAGCAATTCCAGTGGTCAACACTGGGACATTAAATTCATAGTTTGTGAGCAAAAGAAAGTCGTTTGTACTTAGAATAGATCCCGAAATCTTCAAGTTGGTTGAAAAATGGGCAGATGACGAATTCCGAAGCGTTAACGGACAACTTGAATGGATTATCCATAAAGGTCTAAAGGGTTCCAAAAGATTGCCTAGAAAAAGGAACGAAGAAAAAAATAATCGATAAAACTCCAATTCTTGAGCAATACCTTTGGAGTGTTAGGCACTACGCTTTTTTCAATAAGTAATGTTTCTTCAGTCCTCCTCTTTCTCTTCTTTTTCTTTTTTTGCCATTAATGCTATGTAATTGCCCATATGTGTAAAAAAGTAGAGATCTAGCAACGTTGCCTGTTCTCTTTTGGTCAGTCCTTTTTTAAGGTAAACAATTTTTATATATTTTCCTTTACCTTCTTTAACATGAGGCCCGAGCTGAATGAGCCCCTTCATTTTATCTTGGTGCATTAATTTGAACAGACCAATCTGATGGTTTATGATAGCCTCATATTTCTCGTCGGCTAATTCCCCAACAAATTTTTCAGATTCAAGAAATTCATATTTGCCCACAATATCTTTTCCGTTTAGTACCACCACTCTGGGGAACGAACTGCCATGAGTTTCAAACTCATAATCGAGATTGGTATTCAATCCTGAAACAACCGTAAAGTGCTCTCCGTTTATGGAATTCAGAAGTTCACTGGTCTGTTTAAGACGATTGCTAATATTAAGTCCGAAAATCTCTGTAAACTCGGATTGAGGGGCTCCTCCCGTAATTTTTATAGAGCCGAGCACCTTCTGTTCCATGTTGATAAGCTCATAAATCCCGTTAACGAACCGCTCTCCCATCAAAGCTTGGTCTTTGGGGTAATGCATCAACGTAAAACGCTCTGACTCATTAACGAACTGGGTATGGAAATCCCTCCTTCCATTTTGTACAATGCGCTTTTTCAAACGTCTTTGACCTGTAAAAACTGCATGGAGGGCATCTTGGTACATGGTTATGAAATCTTCCTTGTCAATCGATAAATCGTGCAGGTTGTTCGGCCTCTTGATCTGAAAAGGTAGTCGTATGGTTTTGCGAAAGCTCTTTCTGCCAGCGGCATTTTCAATTCTGACTTGAATTCCGAGTACATAGTTTGTGTAATTAGGCCCTCCACTTCTAAAGGATTGACTAGCTGATAATTCAAATCCGCTACTGATACGAGCGAAATAGTCAGCATTATCGCGATTTATTTTTTTAAAATTCAAATCGTTGGTGTTGTAGTGATAGGTAAAACCGGAGTCATTATAGTATAAAACATCCGCTCGATTGAACATGTTGCTGATTAATGATATTGTTTGATTTCGGATATTCTCTGTCCATACATCGTTGACAAAATGTTGCGATACATCAAACTGTATTTCTGAATCGGAATAATCAGAATGAAAATGGACATGATCGGTTATTAGCACCTTTTTGGTCTGTCCAAATAGACTGTATGAAATCAAACACAGCAAGACAAAACAGCGTATTCCCTTGCAACCGATTCCGATTCGTTTTTCTTTGCTTTTGAATCTAGACATCATTGGAATTTGAAGTGGTGAAATGAGCAATTCAATGACTCATTCATTAGATATTTCCCTTGATTGGGAACGGAATTGAAAAACTATTAAAGATTCTGAAGCAGGCGAACTAAAATTTGAAAGGGGCAGGTGAAATTAGGTTGTTCGTTTTTCAGAATATTGAAAACACGAAACAAGTATCAGAATCTCTTGTACATCTAAATCTAATTCAACAATAAAATGTTGATAAACAGTCAAGTAAAACCTTTAAACACTAAGGTTGTTGAAGTAGGGATCACTAAATTAAGGGAAATAAACATACTTCCACCAATTGGGTGGGAAATTGATGCGCAGCTTGAAGATCGAATTTGGGCAATGCGTTTGCTACTGAATACCACTATCTCATTTACATTATAAGTTGACTTACAACTAATTGTTATCTTTGCACCCCTAAATTGCTATCGGTTTATGCGTAAAAAAGTTGCTTTTTACACACTGGGATGCAAACTAAATTTCTCCGAAACTTCCACGATTGCCCGAAGTTTTGAAGGAGAGGGCTTTGACCGTGTGGATTTTTCACAAGAGGCAGACATTTATGTGATCAACACTTGCTCCGTAACTGAAAATGCGGATAAGCGGTTCAAGACCATAGTGAAGCAGGCACAAAAGAGCAATCCAGGGGCATTTATTGCAGCGGTGGGCTGTTATGCCCAGCTAAAGCCTGAAGAGTTGGCCGCAGTGGATGGCGTGGATCTCGTGCTGGGCGCAACAGAAAAGTTTAAGATTATCGACTACCTCAACGATTTAACCAAAAATGATAGGGGAGAAGTCCATTCCTGTGAGATAGAGGATGCGGATTTTTATGTGGGCAGTTATGCCATAGGCGACCGCACGCGTGCCTTTTTAAAGGTACAGGATGGCTGTGATTACAAATGTACCTATTGTACCATCCCCTTGGCGCGTGGGATATCACGCAGTGATAGCTTGGAAAATGTTCTGAAAAATGCAGCTGAAATTGCGACTAAGGGCATTAAAGAAATTGTACTTACAGGGGTAAACATTGGCGATTACGGCAAAGGCGAATTCGGGAATAAAAAACACGAACACACTTTCTTTGAGTTAGTTCAGGCTTTGGATGAGGTGGAAGGGATCCATCGATTACGGATTTCCTCCATAGAGCCCAACTTGCTAAAAAATGAGACCATAGATTTTGTGGCCAATAGCAAATCGTTTGTTCCCCATTTCCATGTTCCCCTCCAAAGCGGTAGTGACAAAATTTTAAAACAAATGCGCCGTCGCTATTTAACGAATCTGTATGTGGATCGGGTGGCACGTATTAAAAAAACCATGCCCCATGCGTGCATTGGTGTGGATGTAATTGTCGGCTTTCCAGGAGAAACCGATGAGGATTTCTTGGAGACCTATCATTTTTTAAATGCGTTGGATATTTCATATCTACATGTGTTCACCTATTCAGAACGTGACAATACATTGGCGGCAACTATGGAAAATCCGGTGCCCAAGAATGTGAGGAACAAACGCAGCAAAATGTTGCGCGGTCTTTCGGTCAAAAAACGACGTGCGTTTTACGAAAGCCAGTTGGGGAGTATACGCACTGTTTTATTTGAGGGAGAAAACAAAGAGGGCTATATACATGGTTTTACCGAGAACTATGTAAAAATAAAAGCCCCCTGGAACCCAGAGTTGGTCAACACACTGCATCAAGTTGAGCTCACCGAAATAGATGGGGACGGATTGGTGCGTTTTGGGTTTGTCCCGGAAAAAATACTGGCATAAAAAAACCTCTCAAAGAGAGGTTTTTATAAACGTTTACCTTACTTATACTTAGATGCGAATCCCTACGGGAAGCATCTCTTTGTATTGTCTGTTCTTTCGTAAAAAACCTGCTATATGAGGGCTCGTAGGCACCACCCTAAGGTTTTTCTCTTGAATTTCGTGTAAAACTGCTTTGATAAAAGCTTCCTTAAAGTCCTCTTGGGTAATTTCTTCAGGAATAACCAACTTGGTCAAAAATACCTTACGCTCCTGTGAGGAGTATTCAATTTTGGCTAAATGCCCATCAACTTTAGTTTCATATTGACGCAAGAAACTATTGTCATTGATTTTGAGTTCTGTCATATAGTACTGTTTTAGTTTGACGTGGTCCAATCACCAAAGCGGCAATTAAAATTGTTCCCTTAATATAATTGTCATTTTATAATGCGGGGCTGCTTGCAAAAGGGACACAAAATTAGTCAAAAAATTGCTAATTTCCTAGTCCCAATCGATATTCGGTGAGAAATGCCCGACATTAAAACCCATGTTTACTTGATGCCTGGAATGGCAGCCAATTCAACCATCTTTGATGGCATACAATTGCCTCAGGACACTTTCGAAATCCACAAATTGGACTGGTTTATACCCAAAAGAGGTATTTCACTGGAAGATTATGCAAAAAAAATGTGTTTAAAAATCCAACACGAGAACCCAGTCCTACTAGGAGTGTCCTTCGGTGGACTTCTGGTGCAGGAAATGGCCAAGCATATAAAAACCAAGAAAATAATTGTGGTGTCCTGTGTGAAACATGAAAACGAGCTTCCAAAAAAGATGCTCTTTGCAAAATACACCAAAGCACACAAGCTATTGCCAACAGGCTTGGTGAACAATGTGGAACTGTTGGCCAAATATGCGTTTGGGGAAAAGGTGACCAAGCGTTTGCATTTGTATGAAAAGTACCTATCGGTCCGGGACAAATATTATATCGATTGGTCCATTGATAACATTGTGAACTGGAAGCAAACACATCCACCGGAAAACCTCGTCCACATACATGGCGAAAAGGACACCGTTTTTCCGATTTCCAATATCAAAAACTGTAAAACCGTGAAAAATGGTACCCATACCATGATCATACACCGAGCAAAATGGTTTAATGAACACCTCCCGGCAATTATTTTAGAAGAACGGAGTTCTATATAGTATCTTTACCTAAACAATACTACAGTTTTGCTATGAAACACATCAAAAATATATTGGCTGTCATCGGATTGGTTGTTGTAATCGGAAGCCTCATTTTCGCTGCTCAATCTACCCCTTTGGAAAAGCATGCAAAAGGACCTTCTATTGGCGATTCGGATAAAAATGTTTCGAATGGATATCAGATTAGCGCAATCGAAATACCCGATGATCTAAATTTTGCAGGAGAGTCTGTTCCCCTGGAGGATCCGGAAATTTTGGAACGTGTCGACCGCGAGTTTTTGGTGAATACCTATTGGCAGTCCAATGCTTTGTTGATGATGAAGCGCGCCCATAAATATTTCCCGGTGATTGAACCTATCCTGGCGAAAAATGGCATTCCAGATGATTTTAAGTATTTGGCTGTTGCAGAAAGTGGACTGCAAAACGCCGTTTCCCCAGCTGGTGCAAGAGGATTTTGGCAGATTATGAAAGGCACTGCCAAAGAATATGGTCTGGAGGTAAATTCCAATGTTGATGAAAGATACCATGTGGAAAAAGCGACACAAGTGGCCTGTGAATATTTAAAAAAGTGGAAAAAGCGCTTTGGAAGCTGGACTTTGACCGCTGCCGCCTACAACGCTGGGCCTTCTGGGATTAGAAAATATATGGACATCCAAAAAGCAGATAATTATTATGATCTGTTGTTGGGTGAAGAAACCGGACGCTACGTATTCCGAATCATGGCCATTAAGGAAATCATTTCCAACCCGGATAAATATGGCTTCGACGTGGAAAAAGAGGATTTCTATAATGCTGTGCCGACTTTTTCGGTTGAAGTGGACACTTCTGTAGCGAGCTGGGCCGACTTCGCAAAACTCTATGAAATCAATTATAAGATTTTAAAGCGCCACAATCCTTGGTTGCGGGAGCCCCACTTGAACAACAGTACGGGCAAAAAATATGTGGTTGAGATTCCGAATAAAGGATACTATAGACAATCAAGCAGATAGTCAAAAGATATATAAACCTTCAAAAATAGGGGTGAATTCAGTCTTTGCTTTAGCCTCAAATTTCCTGGGATAGCTTTTGAGATTTAGGACCAATGTGTTTTTATCACCGGTTAGCGATGGACTTTCAGGATTAAATTTTTTCGTTCGGACAGTCATGGTACGTCAACTCAACAATGAACTCTTTACCGTTTACTTTTGTTATTTCTGAATAAGTGTTATCTGGAGTATATATAGCACCATTTCCTAGATCGACCACTAATCCAATTACTGTCAGATTGAAAAAAATGAATTCTACACTTAATTTCTTGTCGAAATTTTTCACATAATCTGGACAGCCTTCTTGTTTTAACTGAACAGTCATGTCCTTGGATCTTTTAAAAGTTTGCGTTACTTCACCCTCGCCCAAATACAGCCCATTTACGTAGATTTTAGCGGTTGGATTGTCTATAACCTTAATATTTGCTTGATAGCTGTCCGTTCTGAACATTGTGGCGCAGGAACTTGTTAGACATAAAATACCTGCAAGGCATACAGTTTGAAGTTTTAACATAATTTAATTCGATTAGAGTTCTATGATTAATCCTTTATGGTCAGCGGAAAGTGAAGTTCAAGGATTTTATCTAAGAATTTAACCTGAATTGATGAATAGGCCTTATGGCTTTATGGATAGCATGACTAACTATTCTTTTTTCTAGAAAACAATGAAAAGTATGGAAAGGATATAAAGAACGAAGATCTAGACCCGCTTCATCTGCTGTTGCAAAATGGAATCGACTTTACCGAGCTTTATTAATCAACTATAAAATATTAAGCGCCACAAGCCTTGGTTGCGGTAGCTCCATTTGAACAATACTTCCGGAAAAGCGTATACCATAGAAATCCCAAACAAGGGTTATTATTCAGTAGGGAAATAACAGCATATTTCTTATGATAAATATCATGGTTTATTAGTTGTTGTTTTTACTAAGTTTCAGCAACTTAAATTCCAAAAAATTGAGATTGAATAAAAAGCGAATAGTCATTTTGGCTATTGGCGGCAGTGTTTTGCTGTTTGGGTTTCAGGCAATCAACAAACAATTACATCTTTTACAGTCCCTAGGTGCGGTCATAGAGGATTATGTCGAACCAGATTATGGTCTTGGTCCAGGGCATATAGATTCATTGATACCTTATCCAGATGTCGGAAAAGGAGAGCGTACACCATTTGATCTTTGGAGATATGGTGGAAAAGGCAAGAGTTCTTTTGAAGTTCCTGAGCTTCCCATGTCTTGGAATGAATGGCTGGCCTTTAATGAAAAACAGAAACCTGAGCTTATGTCCGACGTGAGGAAGTATATGGACTCGCGATACGATTTTAATGGAGAGGTACATGAAGGGAAAACCATGTCCGGTGGAAGAAAACCTATTATGAAAGGGCCTATCACCAGATTACCGAAGGGAGTCGGCTCCTATGAAGACTTGGCCAGACTTTCTGCTGATGAAATAAAACGAAAAGACCTGTTTCCCTTTAAACCATTGGCACACCCGTTGGCCACTACAGCACATATGGTATTTCCGGATAATTGGAACCAGGCCCATCCCGAACATATCAGGATAGATTTGGACCACGACTTCCCAGTTGAATATTTGCCAGAGTTTCCACCGCCCATGTTTTTGACCACCCATAAGGAGCTTGGGGACGTAACCAATGGTAGGGAAGTCACCATTGCCAACTACTATGAAATTTTTAATGGTTTGCTCACTCCGGAACAGATGGAGGGTTTAAAAGAACTGTTACGGCCAACACCCACCACTTGGTTCAACCATACCCCTCATAGGGTAACCAAGGAGCCCAGTGCTGGGGTTTCATGCTTTTCATGCCATGTAAACGGTCATACCAATGGCGCTTTTGAACTAGGGCCCGATAGCCGACCGAACTTGGCAAGACTGAGGGTGGGGACTCCAACAATGCGGGGAAATTACAATTTGATGCAATTGGCTTCCAAAAGATCCATACGCAGTATGGACCATTTTGCAGAGGTCGAAGAATATTTTGACGGGGATCCGGGCATGCAGCAGCATATAGGCCCGCGTAGCCAACAGCGCTCCGTTACCAACCGTATGGGTGATTTTAACGCCATATTGGATTTTTCACCAGCCCCAAAATTGGACGCCATGGGCGATTTGATACCTGAAAAATCCACCAAGCAAGAACTATGGGGTGAAGAATTGTTCCGGGGCAAAGCCAAATGTGCCACTTGCCATTATGGCCCTGCCTTTGTGGACGATTACATGCACGACCTTAAGGTGGAACGTTTTTATGTGGGAAGGCCAGAGGGGCCCATAAAGACTTTTCCGTTGAGGGGGATAAAAGACTCTCCGCCGTATTTGCATGATGATAGACTCCCCACATTGGATGATGCCACGGAGTTTTTCAATCTTGTGCTGGAACTGAAATTGACCAAGGAAGAAAAAGAAGCTATCACAGTGTATATGATGTGCTTATAAGTGGAAAAGACGATCTGGGCCGTCTTCTTTTGCTTTGTTTGTTTTTACAGGTTCACTTATCGGTCTCGGCTATGAGTTCGTGGCCAGCACCAGACATTTTTTAGTTCATTGAAACTACGAAAAAAATGACCGTGCGGTAAGCCATGAGTTATAGCCATTGTTAGCAATAGTTATTTTTCCGTTCTGTAAGTTCTAACATAAAACTCATCGGACTCTAATTCGATACTATTCATTTCTGTTAGATAATACTCAACTTTTTTAGTACTATCCAATTTTATCCAACCGCATTCAAAATGTTTTTCAGAAGGGTAATTATTATCATTTAGAAACTCAAATGATAATTTTACTGCAAGAGTATCTGTCCAATTAACCCCCCAAAATTGTAAGTTGTAATTACTAAAGTCTGCTGAAAATTTCATCTCTTCGTAATTCTGTCGTCCCGCTGATAAAATTAATGGTGTTTTTCTCTGCTCTAATTTAAGACTGCTAGCTTTCTTTTTATTTTTTAGATACAACTCAATTTTAGATTTCAGAATAGTTGCATCTTGATTTCCGCGATTGTGATATACAATCTGATATCTCAAAGAATCTTTAGTGTAGTCTCCATCTACTAAGTTAACTCGAAGGTCGTGATTAACGAAAAAGAACTGAGAATACAATGATATGAGTGAAATCACTATTGCAAGAAAAGACCAAAACATTGGCCTTTTAACAGGTTTAATTTCTCTATTACCTTTGTTTTTGTTGAGCAGCTTTAATTGGCGAATTAATCCTGTAGTACTCAATTCGGTTTTTGTTTTTTTAATTATTGCTAACTAGGGGGATATAAATCGTTTTAATGGGTTATATCCTACGATAAGTGAAGTTAGCGGTTTTTAACTTAAAAATCCGGGTTAAATTGGTGAATGCCACCTATGGCTTCGTGGATGCATCAATGGATTATCCAAAACCCTAAAAGAAAAGAAAGAATGTGGAGTATAGTGAAGCTTTGCGGGCTCAGATTCGCTTCATCTGTTGCTGCATCATCTTGATCTGCTCGGTCAGCATATTGTTTTTGTCCAACTTTTTGGCCTCTTGTAACAGCTGTGTGGCTTCTCGCTTTCTTCTTTTTTGCATGGCGATACCCGCAAGGCTCAATTTTGCCATGGCCACATCATAGTCCATATTAAGGCCAAACTTCAGTGCTTTTTTAAAGTATTTTTCAGCTTGGGTCAAGTTTTTCTGTGAGTAGATAATACCGTGCAGATAATTATAGTACCCTTGTTGCTTTTTCACCAAGGCAGAATCGGGATTCTTTATTTTGGACAACCATTTTTGGGTGCCTTCCATATCTTGTTTTCGCATCCGCAAAAAGGCCATCAAGATAAATTCATTTCTAAAGTATAGAAAAATAAATACCAAAGAGAGCAAAATCAAGGCGATGCCATTGCCAATATATCCTTCTACAAATTGATATCCAGAATAGCCCACAATTAGGCCCGCGATGACAAGTTTGATGTTTTTATTGAACATTTTTCCGTTGTAATTTTACCTTGATTCGAGAGCAGGCAAAAGTACTAAAAACTATTTTAAAAAAAATTCATGGCCGCTTGTTAAAGTAAAAACTCTTCGTATATTTGCGCCCAGAATTTTTCGAGAAGTTTTTACTTCTTAAGAACAAATCCATTAAATCAGTTCCGAAATGAAAAGAACGTATCAGCCGTCAAAGCGGAAGAGAAGAAACAAGCATGGTTTTAGAGAGCGCATGGCGACTGCCAATGGTAGAAAAGTTCTTGCGAGAAGAAGAGCAAAAGGAAGAAAAAAATTAACTGTTTCCTCTGAGCCAAGACATAAAAAATAATGACTGTATTCTAGTTAAAATCGAAGGTGTTACTTTTCCAAGTAGCACCTTTTTTTTGACCAACAATGAACATAAACCGAGAAACACCCTATAGAGAATGCCAAAAAGAGAAGATTTAAAATCCATTTTGATTATTGGTTCTGGCCCTATTATCATTGGCCAGGCATGTGAGTTTGATTATTCCGGTTCCCAAGCACTTCGGTCGCTAAAAGAAGATGGTATTGAGACCATTTTGATCAACAGCAACCCTGCTACGATCATGACCGATCCGGTGATGGCCGATCATATTTACCTGAAGCCATTGACCACCAGATCGATTATTGAGATTTTAAAGAAACACCCCAATATCGATGCTGTACTTCCCACAATGGGAGGTCAAACAGCGTTGAACCTTTGTATAGAAGCCGATGACAAGGGGATATGGGAGGATTTTGGCGTTGAAATC